>JAEYZI010000078.1 GCA_023428065.1 Actinomycetes bacterium
GGTCAGACCCGCGTCTTTCGCGACGTTGCCGACAACGAGCTTGTTGTCGCGCGCGTAGTCCTGCTCGAGCAGGGCGACCTGCTTGAAGAATGCGCCCAGGCGACCCTCGACGATCTTCGGCAGCGCGGCCTCGGGCTTGCCCTCGTCGCGGCTGATCTGCTCGACGATGCGGCGCTCGTTCTCGACCTCGCTCGCGGGCACCTGCTCGCGCGTCAGGTAGATCGGTGCTGCGAACGAGATGTGCTGGGCGACGCTGCGCGCGGTGTCGGCGTCCGACCCCGTGTACGAGACGACCACGCCGATCTGCGGCGGCAGGTCCTTGCTCGTGCGGTGCAGGTAGACGGCGAACTGCTCGCCGGCGATCCGCGCGACCTGACGCAGCTCGATCTTCTCGCCGATCGTCGCCGCCTGGTCCTCGATGAGGCTGCCGACGGTGCCGGAGCCCGCGGGGGCGGCGAGCGCCGCATCCACGGTCTCGGCGCCCGAGTCGGCGAGCGCCTGCACGACCTGCTCGGCGAGCGCGATGAACTTGTCGTTCTTCGCGACGAAGTCGGTCTCGCAGGCGAGCTCGATCATCGTGACGGCCGTAGCCGACTCGACGACGGCGATGAGGCCCTCGCTCGTGGAGCGGTCGGCACGCTTCGCGTTGCCCTTCGCGCCCTTGAGTCGCAGGATCTCGACGGCCTTCTCGATGTCACCGTCCGCCTCGACGAGGGCGTTCTTGGTGTCGACCATGCCGGTGCCGAGACGCTCGCGGAGCGCCTTCACGTCTTCCAGGCTGAAATTCGCCATGGATGCTTCCTAACTCGTGATTCTTACGTGCGGGTGAATGGGGAGCGGCGACCGCTACTTCGTGTCGGCCGCGGCCTTCTTGGCCGGCTTCTTCTCGGCCTCGGTCGCCTCGGCGGCGGGGGCCTCCTCGACGGCGGGCGCCTCGTCAGCGACCGGAGCCTCCTCGGCGGGGGCGTCCGCAGCGGGAGCCTCGGCAGCGGCGGCCTCGGCGTTCGACGCCTGCAGCAGCTCGGCCTCCCACTCGGCGAGCGGCTCGACGGCCGACACGTTGCCCTGCTCGGCGGGCGCCTGGTGACGCTGCACGAGACCCTCGGCGGCGGCGTCGGCGATGATGCGGGTGAGCAGCGCCACCGAGCGGATCGCGTCGTCGTTGCCCGGGATCGGGTACTGAAGCTCGTCGGGGTCGGCGTTCGTGTCGAGGATGCCGATGATCGGGATGCCGAGCTTCGTGGCCTCGTCGACCGCGAGGTGCTCGCGCTTGGCGTCGATGACCCAGATCGCCGACGGCGTCTTGGTGAGGTTGCGGATACCACCGAGCGTCTTGTGGAGCTTGTCGAGCTCCCGCTTCTTGATGAGGAGCTCCTTCTTGGTGAAGCCCTTGGTGGTGTCGTCGAAGTCGATCTCCTCGAGCTCCTTCATGCGCGCGAGGCGCTTGGAGACCGTCTGGAAGTTGGTGAGGAGTCCGCCGAGCCAGCGCTGGTTCACGTAGGGCTGGCCCACGCGCGTCGCCTGCTCGGCGATCGCCTCCTGAGCCTGCTTCTTGGTGCCCACGAAGAGGATGGTGCCGCCGTGGGCGACCGTCTCCTTGACGTAGTCGTAGGCCTTGTCGATGTAGGCGAGCGACTGCTGCAGATCGATGATGTGGATGCCGCTGCGCTCCGTGAGGATGAAGCGCTTGACCTTCGGGTTCCAGCGACGGGTCTGGTGTCCGAAGTGGACGCCGCTGTCGAGCAGCTGGCGGATGGTGACGACGGCCATTGCCGTATTCCTTTCCTCGCAGGGCACGGCCAGGCCGGCTCTGCGGTTTCTCAGTTGTCTGCCGCGACCGGTCGGCCGCGATCCCTGGTGCCCCGGCGCGCATCCGCCGCCCGATTGCCGGGCGGACTGATGGAGTTGAGCCGTGTGCGATGGGCACGCGAAGTCACCCGCCGAAGCGGGTGCTGACCTCAGTGTAGCAGCGGGGCCGCATCCGGGGCCGTCCCCGCCGTGCGTCGATGCTGTTGTGCAGGAGTTTGCTGTTGTGAAGGACTTCGCTGTTGTGCAGGAGTTCTGCGGGTCGGCGCTTGGACCTGTCCCGGAATTGCAGGCCTCGCGCCGGGAAATCCTGCACAACAGCCAGCGACTCCTGCACAACAGCAGATGCGGGGCGGGCCCGAGCGGGTGCGGGGCGCGGGCGCGGGCGGGCGCGGGCGCGGAGCGGACTCGGGCGGACGCGGCGGGTTCGGTGCCGGATGCGGCTCCTCCCCCGGCGGGCGGGGGTCGGGTCGTGCACGGGTGCGGGGTGGGCCGCTCGCGAGGGCCCGCGAGGCGGGCAGCATGGGCGGATGCGCCTTCCCCTCCGCCGCCTCGCCGCCCTCGCCGCCGCAGCGGCACTGTGGGCGTGGCCGATCGCCGCGCCGCATCCGATCGCCCGGCCCTACCTGGCTCCCGCGACGCCCTACGCGTCCGGCCATCGCGGCATCGACATCCGGGCCGCGGTCGGCGCGGAGCTGCTCGCGCCCGCGAACGGGGTCGTGCACTTCGCGGGCGTCGTCGTCGACCGGCCGGTGCTCTCGATCGACCACGGGGGCGGCGTGATCTCGAGCTACGAGCCCGTCGACACCACGCTGCGCGAGGGAGACGTCGTGCGACGCGGCGAGGTGACCGGCAGGGTCCGCGCCGGACACTGCTCGAGCGGCGCGTGCGTGCACGTCGGCGTGCGCATCGACGGGGAGTACGTCTCGCCGCTCCTCTTCCTCGGTGGTCAGCCGCGAGCCGTGCTGCTGCCCCTCTGAGCGCGCTCGACCGGGGTGACCCCAAGGCGCCCCGGAGCCGCGGCTACGCGCGCGGGTGCGCGAGGCGGTAGCTCTCGCGCAGACGCTCGGTGGAGACGTGCGTGTAGAGCTGCGTCGTCGCGAGGCTCGCGTGACCGAGCAGCTCCTGCACGATGCGCAGGTCGGCGCCCCCGTCGAGCAGGTGGGTGGCGGCGGTGTGCCGCAGCGCGTGCGGACCGGCGGGGCCCGTGCCGGGCAGCTCGCGCAGTTCCCGCGCGACGAGCTCGTAGACCGAGCGGGTGCTGAGGCGCCCCCCACGCGCGCCGAGCAGCAACGCGGCGCCCGACTGCTCGCTGCGCAGCGCCGGCCGGGCCCGCGCGAGGTAGTCGTCGATCGCGGATGCCGCGGGCGCGCCGTAGGGGACGACGCGCTCCTTCGCGCCCTTGCCGAGCACGCGCACGGTGCGCGCGGAGCGATCGACATCGTCGATGTCGAGCCCGACGAGTTCGCTCACGCGGAGCGCGGATGCGTAGAGCAGCTCGATCACGGCGACGTCGCGCACCGCGACGGGGTCGCCATCCGCCGCCCGGGCCTGAAGGCCGTCGAGCAGGGTGTCCATCTGCGCGCGCGTGAGCACGCGGGGCAGGCGTCGTCCGGCGCGCGGGGTGCGCAGCCGCAGGCCGGGGTCGTGGTTCGTGAGACCCCGCCGGGCGAGCCACGCGGTGAACGAGCGCGCCGACGACACCCGCCGCCCGAGGGTGGCGGCCGCGAGCCCGGACTGCGACCCGCGCCACAGCCAGTCGCGCAGGGTCTCGAGGTCGAGCGAGGCGGAGTCGCTCTCGCCGAGCGCCTCGGCGAAGCCGACGAGGTCGGCGAGGTCAGCGCCGTAGGCGCGCACCGTGTGACGCGAGTAGCCGCGCTCGTGCGTCAGCTCGGCGAGGTAGGCCTCCACCGCGGCACGCAGCTCCATGCGCCCATCGTCGCACCGGGTCGCGTCAGCGGCGGGCGGCGCGCGCGAGTCCCTCAAGCATCTGCTGCCAGTTCGCGGCGGAGTGCTGCGCGGCCTCGGCATCCGCGTTGCCGCCCTGCGTGACGGTCACGTGCGTGGCGTCGGCGCCGAGCGGTTCGAGCAGGAACTCGAGGTGGTGGCGGTTCTCGGGGGTGTCGTCCTCGCCGCTGAGCGGGCTGAAGTGCGTGACGAGGAGGCGGCGAGGCGGGTCGAGCTCGAGGATCTCGCCGCGGTCCTCGAAGCTCCGGCCCTCCCACTCACCCCGCCAGCGGATGTCGGAGCCGACGGTCCAGTCGCTGATCACCTCGGACCCGAACATGACGTCCGGGTCGGGGCCGCGCTGGGTCAGCAACGCCCAGACGCGGTCGGGCGGTGCGAGGATGTCGAGTTCTGCGGTGGCGATGTGGTCGCTCATGGCTCGGACGGTAGTCCGCCCCCGCCGGCGCGTCTCCCCCCTTGACCCCGCGGCCGCAGGGCGTCAGTGCCTCGGGGGTGCGGTCGATTCGGCGGGCGCGGCGCCTCCCGAGCGCAGGTGATCCTCGAGGTTGAAGGTGGAGCGCTTGTTCGAGAACGCCTCGCGGCGCTCATCGAGGGTCATGCCGGCGAGCGCGTCGAGGAAGGCGCCGGAGAAGCCGGCGATGCGCGGCGCGTCGCCGATCGGCACGATCGAGTGCACGACCTGGTCGTCGTAGACGTGCACGAGGTTGAAGGTCTGTCCGCCGTCGATGCCGGCGAGGGTGCCGGGCTCCGCGCTCGAGTCGATCGTGTAGCAGGTGGCGGAGGCGACGGAGACGGGCACACCGGCGAAGGTGCCGGTCGTGGAGTAGTGCAGGTGCCCCGCGAGCACCGCCCGCACGTCGGTTCCGCGGATGACGTCGGCGAGCTCGGCCTGGTGGTCGAGTTCGAGGATGGCCATGAGCTCGACGGGCGTGGGGATCGGCGGGTGGTGCAGCGCGAGCAGGGTGCCGTGGGGCGCGGGGGTGGCGAGCTCGGCGCGCAGCCAGTCGAGCTGTGCGGGTTCGAGGTCGCCGTGGTGGTACCCCGGGACGGTCGAGTCGAGCGCGATGATGCGGAGCCCGTTCACGTCGTAGACGCGGTCCTGGGGCGCGGCGCTCGGCTCCTCCCCCATGAGGATCTCGGCGAACGGTTCCCGCTCGTCGTGGTTGCCCATGACCCAGATGACGCGCGACCCCATCCGTTCGGCCGCGGGCTCGACGAGGTCACGGAGGCGGCGGTAGGCCGCGGGCTCGCCGAGGTCGGCGAGGTCGCCCGTGATGATGATCGCCTCGGGGTGCGTGCCGCTGCGCTCGAGTTGGGCGAAGGCGCGGGAGACGGTCGCCTCCGTGTCGACGGCGCCGTAGAGCGGACGCCCGCCCCCGAGCAGGTGGGTGTCGCTCACGTGGGCGATGACGTGGATCGGCGGCGCGTGCTGCCCGAGCTGGACCATGGGGCGAGCGTAGCCCCCGCCCCCGTCGTCACGAGGGGTTCCGGACCCAGCCACCTCCCCTCTCGCGGACCGCGCCCTCGAGGGCGAGTAGCCCGAGCTCGGCGCGCACGCGGTCGACCGCGAGCCCGGAGAGGGCCGCGAGCTTCTCGGGCGTGCGCGGGCTGCGCGGCGCGAGGGCGTCGAGGAGGCGGATGCGGGTGCCCGTGGGGTCCGCGGCCGGGCGGGCCTCGAGGGCCTCCGCCCCCTCGACGGTCTGGGGGCCCGTGGACACGGCGCCCGCGGACACGGCGCTCTCGGGCAGCGGCGCGAGCTCGGCGATCTCGGCCGGGCTCGTGACGCACACGGCGTCGTACTCGCGCAACAGGCGGTGACATCCGGCGGAGGCGGCGCTCGTGATGGGTCCGGGCACCGCGCCGAGCGGGCGGCCGAGCGCCGCCGCGTGGCCCGCCGTGTTGAGCGAGCCGGAGCGTGCACCCGCCTCCACGACCACCGTCGCGAGGCTCGCCGCGGCGATGAGCCGGTTACGTTGGAGGAAGCGCCACTTCGTGGGCGCCACACCGCACGGCACCTCGGAGATCGCGACGCCGCGCTCGATGATGCGCGAGAGCAGCCCCTCGTGCCCGGAGGGATAGAACCGGTCGAGACCGCCCGCGAGGAACGCGACCGTGTCGGCTCCGCTCGCGAGGGCCGCCCGGTGCGCGGCGCCGTCGACGCCGTAGGCCGCCCCCGAGACGATCGCGTAGCCGCGGTCGGCGAGCCCCGACGCGAGCTCGACGGTCACGTGCTCCCCGTAGCCGGTCGCCGCGCGGGCCCCGACGATCGCGATGCCGCGCTCGAGAGCCGGGAGCCGCTCGCGCGCACCGCGCAGCCACAGGGCGAGAGGCGCGTAATCGGCGAGGTCCGCGAGGCCCGCCGGCCAGTCGGGGTCGCCCGGCACGACGAGCGAGACCGCGAAGCGCGCCGCCTGCCGCAGCGCGAGCAGCGCATCCGCCTTCGAGACGCGCGGAGCCCACCGGGCCACCGCCTGCACCACCTCGTCGTCGTCGAGGTCGACATCGTGCTCCGCGAGCGCGTGCCGCAGCATGCCGCCGTCGCGGTCGTCGATGAGCGCGGCGAGGGCGGGCTCGGCACCGAGGGCCGCGACGACCGCACCGGCCACCCGGTCCCCCGGCTCGGCGATCCCGGTCCAGGTGGCGCGGGCGAAGCGCTCGGCCACGGCGTCGCGATCGTGGGCGGGGTCGGTGATCGGGCGCACGAGCGACGCGACGGTCGCGTCGGCGATGCCGAGGATGGTCATGCGGCCGCCTTCCGGAGGAAAAGGGCGCGACCGATCTGGTCGAGCCCGGGGCGATCGACGCCGTCGAGGTCGGCGAGCGTCCAGGAGAGTCGGAGCACACGGTCGTAGCCGCGCATGGTGAGGGCGCCGCGCTCGAGCGCGCGATCGAGACCCGCGGTCGATCCCGCGACGGGCGCGCCCTCGGCCCGCAGCCAGCGGCCCGGGGCATGGGCGTTGAGGCGCCAGGGCACCTCCGCGAGGCGGCGCGCCGCTCGTGCCCGCGCCTCGAGCACGCGCTCGCGGGCCACGGTGCTCGTGGTGACGGGACCGTCCGCGCCGACCCGCAGCTGCGCGGCGGTGACGCGCGGCACGTCGAGCCGGATGTCGACGCGGTCGAGGAGCGGACCGGACAGCCGACCGAGGTAGCGTCGGCGGGCGAACGGCGTGCAGGTGCACTCGGCGTCGCGCACGCCCGCGTTGCCGCACGGACAGGGGTTCGCCGCGAGCACGAGCTGGAAGCGCGCGGGGAAGGTCGCGGTCGCGGCGGCGCGCGAGATGGTGATGACGCCCGATTCGAGCGGCTGCCTCAGGCAGTCGAGCGCGGAGGGCGCGAACTCGGGCGCCTCGTCGAGGAAGAGGATGCCGTGCGCCGCCCGCGCGGCGGCCCCCGGCCGGATCACCCCGCTTCCGCCCCCCACGATCGCGGCTGGCGAGGCGGAGTGGTGGGGCGCCTCGAGCGGCGGACGCGTCGCGAGCGAGCGCCCCACGGGGAGCCCCGCGAGCGAGCGGATCGAGCTCACCTCGATCGCGGCCCGCTCGTCGAGGTCGGGGAGGATGCCCGGCAGCCGCGACACGATCATCGTCTTGCCCGCGCCCGGCGGGCCGAGCAGGAACATGTGGTGACCGCCGGCTGCGGCCACCTGCACCGCCTCCACCGCGTCGCGATTTCCGACGACCTCCGCGAGATCGCCCGCGTCGTCGGGCTGCCCGGGGGCGGGCGGGGGGAGCAGCGGCTCGACCTCGACGGGATCGAGCTCGGCCCCGTGCCAGATGGCCGCGTCGCGCAGGCTCGCAACCGGGACGACGCGCACGCCCGGCACGAACGAGGCCTCGTCGGCGTTTCCCGCCGGCACGAGCACCGTGTCGAACCCGGCGCGCTCGGCGGCGAGCACCATCGGAAGGATGCCGCGGCACGGCCGCACGCGCCCGTCGAGCCCCAGCTCGCCGAGGTGCACGACGCCCGTGACCGACTCGGGCGCCACCCAGCCCTCGGCGGCGAGGAGCGCGAGCGCGATGCCGAGGTCGAAGGCGGAGCCCGTCTTCGGCAGGGACGCGGGAGAGAGGTTGACGGTCACCCGCCCGCTCGGGAAGTCGAAGCCCGCGTTGCCGACCGCGGATCGCACGCGGGCCTTCGCCTCGCCGAGCGCCGCATCCGGAAGCCCGACGAGCACGAAGGCGGGCAGGCCGCTCGCGGTGTCCGCCTCGATCTCGACGGGGGCGCCGTCGAGCCCGAGCAGCGCGACGGCATGCGCACGGCCCACGCCCATCAGAACACCCCCATGAGGTGCTCGACGCGCGGTTCGCCGCCGCGGGGCGCGAGCACCGCGACGGCGTCGATGCGGATGCGGCCGCGCTCGCGGGGGTGCGCCTCACACCACACCCCCGCGAGCCGCCGGAGGCGCGCGAGCTTGACGGGCGTGATCGCCTCGAAGGGGTGACCGAAGGCCGTCGAGGTGCGCGTCTTGACCTCGACGAAGACGAGCGCGTCGCCGTCGCGCACGACGAGGTCGATCTCGCCGTGCCGGCACCGCCAATTGCGCTCCACGAGCCGGTACCCGCGCGCGAGCAGATGCCTCTCCGCGAGTCGTTCGCCGCGTCTGCCGAGCTCGTCCTTCGCCGCCATGCGGGCGAGCCTCCCGGATGGGCGGCTGCGGTGGCGGCGGGTCGCCCCGATCCGGGGAGGGGCTCAGCCGCTCAGCCGTGGGGAGGAGCGGCGGGCACCCATCGGGCGTCCCCATCCGCGGTGGGCTCGCGCACCCACTCCCGCGGCTCCCCCACGAGGCGCACCCCGTCGGTGAGCCACCGCGTGACGCCCGGACCCCATCCGGCGACGAGCGACGCGCGCTCCGCGTCGACCATGAGCGGGCGCCCCGCGAGCACGAGGTACTTCGCGATCGAGAGCCGCACGGCGCTCCACTCGTGCGCCACCTCCGCCCAGTCGGGGATCACCCACGCCCCCTCACGGCCCGTCGCGCGCCCCCAGTCGGCTCCCCGCGACGCCGTCACGTCGAGCGGATGCCGCCGACACAGCTCCACCCAACCCGCCTCGTCGAGGTCGAGCACGCGGCCCGCCCCGCGTGCGCCCGTCACGAGCGCGCGATCCCAGCCGAGCGGATCCTCGACGAGGGCGAGCCCGCACGGCACGCCCGCGAACGCGTCGCTCACGGTCGGCAGGCCGAGCGGGAACGACCACCACGTGCCGGACGCCCCGCGCTCCTCGACCGCGTCCCGTCGACGCGCCTCCTCGCGCAGGGTCTCCTCCCGCCACGCGGACAGCACGACGGCGGGGGGAACCGACCGGGAAGCCTCGCCGCCGCCCCCGTCGAACTCGACGTGCCATCCCGACCCGAACGACGAGGCGCGCCAGCGCGCGAGGACACCGTCGACGACGATCCGCTCGACGACCGCCGCGAGCGCCACCCGCACCTCGGGCTGCGCCGCGAGCATGTCGCGCTCATCCGGCGGCTGCCAGTACCTGGCGCCGGTCACGGTGCGCTCGAGACACGCGAGAACGGCCGCGTCGTCGACGAGCACCTCGTCGACGGCCGCCGTGCGGATGCCGCGGAGCGCCCGGGCGACCTCCGCGATCCCGACGGGCGGCGCGACCGCGTGGTCGTCCCCCGCGGTCGCCCGCAGCACGCCGACGCTCCCGTCATCGGGCAGGAAGGCGCGCTCGGCGTCGGCGACGACGGATGCGACTGCAGGCTCGGCAGCGAGCGCGACCTCGAGACAGAAGCGACGCCCCCGCGGCGCCGCGAGCATATCCGGGGCCGAGGGGACGCGCACGGTCAGTCCTGGAAGCCGACGAGCCAGTGCACGCCGAAGCGGTCGCGCACCTGCCCGTCGTGATCGCCCCACGCGCGCGCGGCGAGCGGCTCGAGCACCTCACCGTCCTCGGCGAGCGCCCGGAACCACTCCTCGAGCGTCGCGGGCTCCGCCGTGCCGAGCAGCGAGAACATGCCCCCGCGCATCCGGAACGGCTCCTCGTCGCCCGTCACATCCGCCGCGAAGAGCGACACCGGGCCCGTCAGCTGCCCGTGCGCGATCGCGTCGGCGGGCCCGTCGTCGCGGCCGAAGTCGGCGTAGCTGTTGAGCTGCAGCTCACCGCCGAAGATCTCGTGGTAGCGCGTGAGCGCCTCGCGCGCGGTGCCCGGGAGCATGAGATAGGGGACGAGTCCTGCCATGTCGCAACGCTACCCCCGGGGTCTAGCGTGGGACGAGTGTCCGAGCTCATCCGCCCCGCCCGCCCCGACGACGCCGAGCGCATCACCGAGATCTGGGCCACCGGATGGGTCGACGGCCACCTCGCCGACGCGCCCGCCGAGCTGCTCCCCCACCGCACCCCCGAGACGTTCGCGCCGCGCGTCGCCGCAGCGCTCGAAAGCACCCGGGTCGCCGAGGTGGACGGCGTCGTCGCGGGCTTCACGATGATCCACGACGACGAGGTCGAGCAGCTCTACGTGCACGCCGGCCACCGCGGCACGGGCGTCGCGGCGCGGCTCCTCGCGGATGCCGCGGACCGCATCCGCGCCGCCGGCCACCCGGTCCCGTGGCTCGCCGTCGCACGCGGCAACGCCCGCGCCCACCACTTCTACGTGCGCGAGGGATGGACCGACCGGGGCGAGTTCGGCTACCCGGCCGACATCGGCGGCGGCCGGTCGCTGCCCGTGCCGTGCAACCGGATGGAACTGCCGCCCGCCTGACCCGGTCCGCGACGCGAGGTATCAGGCGCCGCATCCGCCGCTCCTTCCTGGTGTGCGCCCGTCCGGGCGCCGGACACCGAGCCAGGAGCCGGAGATGAACGAGCTGTTCCGATTTCTCATGATGCGTCCCGCGGATCTGCCGCGCCGCGAGGATGTGCGCAGGCTCCGGCCCGCGAACATCGACCTCTCGAAGGGGCGCGCCCGCGCGATGCGCCAGGCGGCGGAGGTGCTCGCCTCGGAGTCCGTGCCGCGGACCGTGGAGGATGTGCCCCTCGGCCCCGTCGCCCGCGAGCTCGCGGCGGCGCTCGCCGCACGCGTTCTGCCGCCCGAGGAGGCGGCCGAACTCGTCGAGCGTCTCACCGGCGCCCGCGCCGAGACACTGGTCGACGACGCCTTCACCGCGAGCGTCGCGCGGCTCGACGACGTGCTCGTGGCCGCGGCGCTCGTCTCGGGAGCCCCGGGCGTCGACGCTCGCGGACTCGCGACCGTCGCCCAGGGACTCGACGTGATCCGGCAGGTCGCCGAGCGGACCGGCGAGGTGCGCGTGCGTCCCCTCGAGCTGCCCGTCGATCCGGTCGAGCGCCGCGTCGACGACGAGCAGCCGACACCGACCGCGCCGACGCCCGCACCGACGCCCGACCGGCACGTGCTCGCCCAGCTCACGCGCATCGAGGCGGCGATCGACAGGCTCCGCCGAGTGCCCGCGCAGGCCTTCGACGCGAGCACACCGCACTCCCCGACGAGAACCCGCACCGAGGAGGGGGCCGCCACGGCCCGCGCGGCCGCGGAGAAGACGTCCGCCGCGGGCTCCGCGCTCGGAGGGGCTCCGTGGGTGCTCGCCGAACCGACGATCGCGAAGCTCCCGGCGACGGTGCGGACGACCCTGCGCGGCCTCGGCATCGACGCCACGACGACGCCCCTCCCCGTCATGATCAACCGGCTGAGCGAGAAGCACGCCGAGCTCGCCCAGTCGATCGCCGAGCCCATGTCGAAGACGAAGGCCTTCCTGCCGATCGGGAACACGCTCGTGCCCGAGGCGGGCGTCTCCGAGCTCGTCGGCACGCCATCCGCCCCGATGCCCCAGGGGCACGGAAGCATCCGGCCCGTCGGCGTGGGCGACCTGCTGCTCGTGAAGGAGCACGTGCTGCGCTACGAGGGCGGCGAGCTCGCCCATGTCGAGAACGTCCTGAAGTCCGAGCGTCTGAGTCGCGACACGCGCCGCCTCGAACGCACCGAGACGACGATCCTCACCGAGTCGGAGACCACGAAGGAGGAGGAGCGCGACACGCAATCCACGGAGCGTTTCTCGCTCAAGCGCGAGACCGACTCGACGATCAAGGACGACACCCAGTTCAAGGCGGGCATCTCGGTCGACGCGAAGTACGGCCCGTTCGTCGAGGTGAAGGCGGATGCGAGCATCGCGACGAGCCACTCGAGCGAGGAATCCGCGCGGCAGGCGTCCGAGTTCAGCAAGGACGTCGTGGCGCGGTCGGTGAGCAAGGTGGTCGAGCGCGTTCTCGAACGGCGCAGCAGCACGACCATCTCGGAGTTCGAGGAGCGCTACTCGCACGGCTTCGACAACACCGACGGCACGGGGAACATCTCGGGCGTCTACCAGTGGGTCGACAAGGTGCTGCAGGCCCAGATCTACAACTACGGCAAGCGGATGCTCTTCGACGTGACGATCCCGGAGCCTGCGACCGCGTTCATCGTCGCCGAGGCGCGGCACAAGCTCGACACGGAGACGATCACGCCCCCCGAGCCCTTCACCCTCAACGCGACCGACGTCTCCGAGTCGAACTACGCGATGTGGGCGCAACGGTACGACGTCACAGGGCTCGAGGCACCCCCGCCGCCCGTCAAGACCGTCAGCAAGGCTCTCGGCGGCACGATGCCGCAGGACCCGTACGAGTCGAGCTCGTCGGCCGACATCGTCATCGACGACGGCTACCGCGCGAAGTACGCCCTCTGGACGGCGGCGTGGAACACGTACTCGGGCGCCTCGTGGTACCTCATCATCGGCAACAACTCCCTCAACGTCTTCACCGCCAGCACCTACGTCGACATGGCGGGAGAGGTGGGTTCGGTCTCCATCGCGACCTTCGGATGGAAGCTGCGCGACTTCGCGGCGACGGTCGAGATCTTCTGCGAACGCACCGAGCGCGCGATGACCGCCTGGCGGCTCAAGACCCACGCGGCGCTCACGCAGGGCTACCTCGCCAAGCGTCAGCAGTACGAATCGAAGCTCGCGGAGGCGACGGCGGCCGCCGGCGTGGTGATCTCCGGCCGCAACCCCATCTGGAACGCCCGCGTCGTCGCAGCCGAGCTGCGCAAGCAATGCATCGAGTTGCTCACGGCTCAGCACTTCGAGTCGTTCGGAGCGCTCGAGGTCTCGCCCGACGGCGAGCCCCAGCCGAACCTCTCGCGAACGGCCGCGCAGATGCCCTACGTGCGCTTCTTCGAGCAGGCCTTCGAGTGGGAGCACATCGTGTCGTTCTTCTACCCGTACTTCTGGGGGTGGAAGCCCGCATGGCGGGAGCGGCTGCTGCTCGACGACGTCGACCCCCGGTTCGCCGACTTCCTCCGCGCGGGCGCGGGCCGCGTGGTCTTCCCGGTGCGGCCGGGCTTCGAGGCGGCCGTCGTGCACTACCTCGACACGGGCAGGATCTGGAACGACGGCCCGGCGCCCGACATCTCCAGCTCGCTCTATGTGCCGATCGTCAAGGAGATCCAGGAGGCGACGGGCGCGCCGGGCGACGAGGTCCCCGTGGGCGAGCCCTGGCTCGTGCGACTTCCGACGACGCTCGCCAAGCTGCGTGCCGACGACGAGCTCCCCGCGTGGCAGAAGGTCGGCGAGGACTGGCAGCCGGTCGGCTGAGCGCTGCGGGCGGGCATCATGCGCAACCACATCATCGTCGCGGGCGTCGACTGGGAGTTCCACGGGGTCGACTTCCAGGTGCTCGCCGACAACCGCCGCAAGTACCTGACGGCGCAGAACAAGGCCAAGGCCGACCTCCGCTTCCTCATGATGGATGTGCGCGCCGGCAAGGTGACCCGCGTCGACGTCAGCTACCCCGGCGGGAAGAAGACCGAGACCGCGACGGCCGTGGCGACCTTCGACCCCGTGGGGAAGTCCAGCTACGCCACATTCACGGATGCGGCGGGCGTCACCCACACGGGACTCAAGCCGGGCCTCTGGGGCGTCATGTCGATCACCGACGTCTATGCGGCCGTGCGCGACATCGGCGCCAAGGATCCCGGCACCCTCGAGGAACTGAGCTTCTTCGGGCACGGCTGGGCGGGCGGCGTCATCCTCGTCAACAGCTGGGACAACCGCACCCCGGTCGTGCCGGTGCCGTCGACCGGCAGCGCACCCTCGTCGGTGACCGTCACGCTCGGCGCCACGCAGCGCGACCCCAACGACAAGGACTCGCGCATGCAGTACGACTTCGTCGCGCCGACCCAGGATGCGACCGCCCTGGCGCTGTTCCGGGCCGCGTTCGCGAGCGACGGGTACTCGTGGGCGTGGGGGTGTTCGTTCCCGCCCGTGCACCACCACTCGATGTGGGCGATGGAGCAGGCGAAGGGCTACTCCTCGAGCGGCGTGGGCGACGACAAGGTGCTCACCCTCGACGGCGTGACAGCCGACGACGTGCGCTACCTCGAGGGCTGGCTCGCTCCGCTCATCGGGCCGTTCCCCTCGCGCAGCACGATCACGCTCAAGTTCAAGTTCCTCAAGTGGGCCTTCTGCGCGATCAACGCGTCGAGCCTCGGCGCGCTCCTGGCGACCGCGACGGGCAAGCCCGTGCGCGCGGCGCTCGTCGGCACCTACGCCGAGTACGACACCCCGACCGACATGATGCACGTCCACACGGGCTTCACCGCCCACGTCGCCTTCTACCGCAACTACCTCGGCATGAAACTCGACCCCGAGGGACGCGGCTACGCGGTCTACCCTCCGGGCCTGACCTGCCCGGTGCCGAGCGTGCCCTGAACGCCGTCGACGTAGACCCAGCGACCCTCGACGCGGGCGAAGCGCGAGCGTTCGTGTAGGACTCCCCCGCCATCCGCGTCCCGGTACGACGCCCGGAATTCGACGACGCCCTCCGCGTCGTCGGCGCCGCCCGCGACCGTGTCGACGATCTGCAGGCGACGCCACACGACATCCGCGTCGAGGTGGAGGTCTGCGGGTCGCGTCTCCGGGTGCCACGACGCGAGCAGGTACGCCGCGTCGCCTCGCGCGAACGCCGAGAAACGCGAGCGCATGAGGGCCTCGGCCGTCGGCGCGGGCGAGCCCGCGTGCACGGGGCCGCAGCACAGGGCGTACGCGCGGGCCGAGCCGCACGGGCACGCGTCGGCGACCGCCACCGCGTTACTCGTCGAGCGCGAGCTCCTTGGGGAGCTCGAGGTCCTTGTCGCCGCGCACCTCGACGTTGACGTCCTTGAAGGTGAGCACGCGCACGCTCTTCACGAAGCGGTCGGCGCGGTAGACATCCCACACCCACACGTCGGTCATCGTGAGCTCGAAGTAGAAGTCGTGCTCGGTGTCGTGGCGCTCGAGCGTGACCTCGTTGGCGAGGTAGAAGCGCCGCTCGGTCTCGATCACGTACTTGAACTGGCCCACCACATCGCGGTACTCGCGATACAGCGAGAGCTCCATCTCGCGGTCGTAGTCGTCGAACTCGTCCTCGTCCATCGGGTCGAGTCTAGTTCGGCGCAAGCCCCCCGACCTGCTCGTGCTGTTGTGCAGGAGATTTCGCCCCGCGGCATCCGCTCTTCCCTGTATTTCCGGGCCTATGCGCCTCGCCGCCGCCCGGAATTCCTGCACAACAGCGAACTCCTGCACAACAGCGAACTCTGCACCGCGGCCCGCGGCCGGCGGCCGGACGGCAGCCGCGGCGGCTAGAAGAGGGCGGGCTGCTTGAGCCAGCTCCAGCGGTGGAGAGCGGATGCGCCCAGCCGGTCGATCGCGGCGTAGTGGGTGGCCGAGGCGTAGCCCTTGTTGCTCGTCCACTCGTAGCCCGGGTGCACGCCGTCGGCGTCGATCATGAGCCGGTCGCGGTGCACCTTGGCGAGCACGGATGCCGCCGCGACGCTCGCGCAGTCGCGGTCGGCCTTGACGCGCGTCATGACCCGGGGGCGGGACGTGACTGGCCAGTCGGCGAGCGCGGGGCTCAGCCAGTCGTGCGAGCCGTCGAGCACGACGACCGCCGCCTCCACGGGCACGCCCGCCACGACGAGGGCCTCGAGGGCGCGCGTCGCCGCGAGGCCGAGCCCCGCGATGATGCCGAGCGCGTCGACCTCGGTGTTGTCGGCGAGGCCGACCGCCGAATGCGGGGCCCACGCGAGCACCTCCGGGTGCAGCTCCTCGCGTCGCTGCTCGGAGAGCAGCTTCGAATCGCGTAGCCCCTTCGGCATCCCCTTGACATCGGGCAGGAAGACGCCGAGTCCGACGGCGACGGGCCCCGCGATCGCGCCGCGCCCCACCTCGTCGCACCCGATCACGAGCGCGGCCCCGTCGCGGAAGAGCCCCCGCTCCATCCGCAGCGTCGGATCCGCGACCGTCATCCTCCCGACGTCTCCGTCTCGGTCGGCTGGGGCGTCGGGGTGCCGGCCTCCTCGACGCCGTCGAACACGAGCGGGTAGTTGTCGAGCCACGTCCAGCGGTCGACGGGCCACGAGATGAGGATGGCGCGGCCCACGACGTTGCCCTCGGGAACGAAGCCGTTGCCGGGCTTGTCGCGGTTGTAGCGCGAGTCGCGCGAATTCCAGCGGTTGTCGCCCATGACCCACAGCGACCCCTCGGGCACCGTCACGTCGAAGTCGTCCCGCGAGACGCGCGTCACGCCCGCGGGCAGTTTGACGTAGTCGGACTCGTCGAGCGCGACTCCGTTGACCGACATGCGCCCGAAGTCGTCGCAGCACACGATGTGGTCGCCCGGCAGGCCGATGACGCGCTTGATGAGGTGGTCGTTCGAGTCGGGCGCCGTGAGCCCCACGATCGAGCCGAGCCACTCGAAGAAGCCGGAGACGGGATCCTTCGGCGGCTCGTACACGGGGTCGAGCCAGCCGCCCGGATCGGTGAACACGACGATATCGCCGCGCTCGACGGGCGTCAGCTCGGGCACGAGCTGGTTGACGATGATGCGGTCGTTCACGAGGAGGGTGTCCTCCATCGACTCCGACGGGATGTAGAACGACCGGATGAGGAACGTCTTGATGAGGAACGAGATGACGATCGCCGCGAGGATGATGAGGGCGACGTCGCGCAGGAACAGGGCGAAACCCCGCTTGCGCTTGTCGGAGGCCTCCTTCTCGGCCGTCGCGTCCGTGTCATCCGCGGGCGACTCGTCCGCGCGCGCCTGGGTGTCCTCGCTCATCACTCCCCTGAGATCCCTGCAAGCATAAGCGCCGTTCCCGGACGCGAGCGGCATGCGACACCCGGCCGTCCGCACGGCGTCCGAACGCGACGGAGCCCGGCCCCGCGGGTGCGGGAACCGGGCTCCGACAGGGTTCGGCGGACGCCTCAGGCGTCGCGCTTCTCCTTGATCTTGGCCTTCTTGCCGCGCAGCTCGCGCAGGTAGTAGAGCTTGGCGCGACGGACGTCACCGCGCGTGACGACCTCGATGTGGTCGATGACCGGCGAGTGCACCGGGAAGGTGCGCTCGACGCCCACCTGGAAGCTGACCTTGCGGACCGTGAAGGTCTCGCGCACGCCCTCGTTGGCACGGGCGATGACGACGCCCTGGAACACCTGGATACGCGAGCGGTTGCCCTCGATGATGTTCACGTGCACCTTGACGGTGTCGCCGGGGCGGAACTCGGGGATGTCGGAACGCAGCGAGGCGGCGTCGACGTCGTCGAGGATGTGCATGGGAGTCTTCGCTCTCTGCGCCCGCCACAGGTCGAACGCGGGTATACGGAAATCAGAAGATGGGGCGCGCTTCTCGCGGCGACGGTCCCCCTGTGGCAGGGCCGTGCGGAAGCACAAGGGTCAATTCTGCCATACGGGCGACCCCGCGGGCGACCGCGGGCGTCAGTCGGTCGCGGGCGGCTCGTCCCAGCGCGTCTCGGGCGTGCGGCACGTCCCGCGGAACACGTACTGCGACGGGAGCTTGCGCTCGTGACTCGTCCAGTCGATCGCGGGGCGCCGATCCGACTCCGGCAGGTAGCCGAGCCGGTACACCGCCATGAGCTCGAGCTCGTCGGGCACCTCGAGCAGCCGCACGATCTCGTCCCAGCGGCCCGGCACCTCCATGGGGAAGGAGATGAACTGGATGCCCATGCCGAGCATCGTCGTCGTGAGCCACACGTTCTCCATCGCGGCGCCCATCGAGAACACCGAGTAGAACGACGACAGCTCGCCCGGCCGGTACTCGGAGCGGTCGAGCATGACGCCGAGCAGGAGGGGCGCGCCGGCCACGAGCTTGCGGTTCTCCTCGCCGAGCAGCTGCGGCACGCGCATCGTGTTCATGAGCTTCTGACCGCGCTTCGTGAACACCTGGCTCGTGAAGGGGCGCAGCGGCGCGGGCAGCTTGTCGAACAGCATCCCGCTACGCGTGGCGGCCATCTCCTCCTTCGAGAAGCGGAAGTAGGGCTTGTAGCGCTCGAAGAACGTGCCGTTCGACATCGCCTCCGTCATCGACTCGCCGCTGATGCGCGCGATCGCCTCGATCGTGTCGCGCTCCTCGACGAGCACGAACCGCCAGGGCTGGCTGTTGAGCTGCGACGGCGCGCGGCTCGCGACCTCCATGAGCAGCCGCTGATGCTCCTCCGACACGGGTTCGGGGCTCAGCGGCCCGTTCGTCGTCTTGCGGCGGCGGACCACCTCGAGGAAGTCCATCAGCGTGCTCCTCTCCCGGCGCGGGCCCGGCCGCGCCTCTCGGTCGTGCGGGCGGGTCGTGGCCGGGCCACCACGGTGAGCGCGGCCGCGAGGAACGGCGCGACGGATGCCGCGAGCGACGGATGCCGCCACCCGCGCGTGCCCGCGTAGGGGATGGCGGCGAGCGGCACGAGCGCGGGTGCGAGCACGGCCCCGCGGGCGCCCCGCTCCGCGAGGAGCGCGACGGTCGCGGCCGCGGTGCTGCCCGCCGTCGAGATGTAGAGCGCGTGGTGCACCCAGCGCGCGCGGCCGGTGCGCAGCCGCCCCGTCGCCACCCCGATCCCGAGCGTGCAGCTCGCGGCATAGGAGCACGCGGCGGCGATCGTGAGGGCGCGCGCGATCATGCGCTCCCCTCCCCGAGCTCGTCCGCGGGTGCGCGGTCGAGCCCCCGCGAGAGCAGCAGCCGGAACGGGGCCGCCCGCTCGACCCGCCATCCGGGCGGGGCGGCCGCGACGAGCTCGGCGGCGGTGTAGCTGCGACGGATCGAGAGCCGGCCGTCGTCGTAGAGGAACGACCGCGCGGCCACCGGCCGGGTCGCGACCGTGTAGAGCCCGAGTGCGACGGGCGAGCGGCGGATGTCGTTGTGCAGCGCGCGCGGCGCGAGTCGCGCGCTGTCGGCGAGGAACGGTCCCAGCTCGTCGAGGTGGTGCAGCACGTGGTTCGACACGGCGAGGTCGAACCGCGCCCCCGCCTTCACGAGCTCGCCCGTCGAGGCGGAGAGGAGCTCGACATCCGGGTCCGGGGTGCGCGCGGCGAACGCGTGCGCCCGCGGATCGGGGTCGGCCGCGGTGACCGAGAGCGGCAGTCGGTCGCGCCGAGCCCACCCCGCGAGGGAGCGTGCGACGTCTCCCCCGCCCGACCCGATGTCGAGCAGGCGGAAGGTGCGGTCCGCGCCGAGCAGCGGACGGATGCGGCGCAGGTAGATGCCGCGCCAGCCCGCGAGAGCGCGGTTGACGGTGCGGAACTGGCGGTAGGTGTTCTCGAGGAGGCGCAGATCGCACGCGGGGTCGTCCATGGCCTCGAGGCGGCGCGTCTCGCGCTCGCGCAGCGCGCTCACGCGTCCGCCTCCGCGTCCTCGACGCGTAGCCGGGCCGCCTCGAGCGTGAGCCCCGGCCCGAACGCCATCGCGCACACCGTGCCGTCGCGCTGCTCGGCGAGCAGGCGCCGCAGCACGAAGAGCACCGTGGGGCTCGACATGTTGCCGTGGTCGGCGAGCACCCCGCGCGAGTGGCGCATCGCGGCATCCGGCAGAGCGAGCGCCTCCTGCACGTGGTCGACGATGCTGCGGCCCCCGGGGTGCACCGCCCAGCCGCCGACGGCGTCGGCGCCCTCGGGCACGAGGGGGTCGATCGCGTCCCGGATGCTGCGGCCGATGATGCCGGGAACCTTGCTCGAGAGGCGCATGAGGAAGCCGCCGTCGCCGATCGTCCAGCGCATCTCGTCGATCGAATCGGGCAGCACGCCCGTCAGGAACCCGTCGATCGCGAGGGCGCGCCCGTGCCCGGGGCGCGCCGCGACGACGGCGGCCGCGGCGCCGTCCGCGAAGAGCGACATCGCCACGATCTGCTCCGGGTCGTCGGTCGCGCGCAGGTGGAGGGTGCAGAGCTCGACGCACACGATGAGCACGACGGCGGACGGGTCGGCCGCGCAGATCGCGTCGGCCGTGCGCAGCGCCGGGAACGCGGCGGAGCATCCCATGAACCCCACGTGCAGGCGCGCGGTTCCGGTGGCGAGTCCGAGCTCGTACACGAGGGCGAGGTCGGGACCCGGCGAGACGAATCCCGTGCACGACGCCGTGATGACGTGGCTCACCTCGGCGGGGTCGAGGCCCGCGGAGGCGAGCGCCTCGCGCGCCGCCTCGATCGCGAGCTCCGGCGCGTGGCGGGCGTAGAGGGCGTTGCGCTCCCCCGTCGTCGCCGGGCGGATGGCGCCGTCGGGCGCGAGGAGCGGGGAGTCGACGCCCGTCACGAGCGAGTCGACGACGGTCGCCCGGCGCTCGATGCCCGAGCCGTCGAAGGCCGTCGAGACGAGCCGCGCGGCGAGCCGGGAGAGCCCGGGCTGGTTCGCGAGGATGTCACGCGCGCGCTCCTGGCTGAGGACGGCGGGCGGAGTCGCCGTCTCGATCGCCAGGATGCGCGCCGTCACTGAGCGCGGCCGTCGGGCGCGGGCGGGGGCGGGGTGACATCCTCCGAGGTCACGACGATGACCTCCCCGATGTCGACGGGGCGGGGGCGGGCGGTCGGGGGCATCGAGGCGCGCGCGCCGCCGAGCGTCGCGTCGATGTCGTCCATCGCGGCCTGCAGGCGGCGCCGGCTCTCGGCGAGGAGCTCCCACACCGTGAACCAGAACGCGCCGAGCACGAGCACGACGGCGGCCGCGACGATCGCCGGATGCGCCACGAACCCGGCGGCGACGAGCACGAGCCACAGGGCCACGAACACCGCGGCATCCCACGCCGACACGGCGCGCTCCTGCCGCACGCCGGGGCGCCACACGACGAGCGCCGAGATCACGACGAGGGCGACGAACAGGATGGGGCTCGCGACGAGGTAGACGAGGAAGCCCCAGCCGATGCCGTCGATGAGGATGCCGCGGCCCACGAGCACCCACACGGGGAGGATGACCGCGAGCGGGAAGAGCAGGCGGTAGACGACGCGGCGGACGACCATCTGCCAAGGCTACGCTCGAAAGGTGATCGAACTCCGGACTCCTGCCGAGATCGAGCAGATGAAGCCCGCCGGCCGCTTCGTTGCGAGCGTGCTCGAGGCGACTCGCGACGCGGCCGACGTCGGGGTCAACCTGCTCGACCTCGATGCGCTCGCGCACGACATGATCCGCGCCGCGGGCGCCGAGTCGTGCTACATCGACTACCACCCCTCGTTCGGCGCCTCCCCCTTCGGCAAGGTCATCTGCACCTCGGTCAACGACGCGGTGCTCCACGGGCTGCCGCACGACTACCGCCTGCGCGACGGAGACCTGCTCTCGCTCGACTTCGCGGCATCCGTCGACGGCTGGGTCGCCGACTCGGCGCTCTCGATCGTCGTCGGCGACGCGGACCCCGCCGATCTCGAGCTCATCGCCGCGACCGAGCGCGCGCTCGACGCCGCGATCGCGGCCGCGACGATCGGCCACCGCATCGGCGACATCTCCGCCGCGATCGGCGACGTCGCCGAGGCGGCGGGCCTTCCCGTGAACCTCGACTTCGGGGGTCACGGGGTCGGCCGCACGATGCACGGCGATCCGCACGTCGCCAACGACGGGCGCCGCAAGCGCGGCCTCCCGCTGCGCGCGGGGCTCGTGCTCGCGCTCGAGCCGTGGTTCATGCGCGGCACCGACGAGATCTACACCGACCGCGACGGATGGACGCTGCGCTCGAAGGACGGCTCGCGCGGCGCGCACTCGGAGCACACCGTGGCCATCACCGAGAACGGCCCGATCGTGCTCACCGCCCGCTCGAGCTAGTCGTCCAGCAGCTCGGGACGGATGCGCCGCGTGCGCTCGAGCTGCTGCTCGCGGCGCCACGCGGCGATCGCGGCGTGGTTGCCGGAGAGCAGCACGGGCGGGGTCTCGAGGCCACGCCAGACGGCGGGCTTCGTGTAGCTCGGGTACTCGAGCAGGCCGTCCTCGTGGCTCTCCTCGACGAGCGAGTCGGGGTTGCCGACGACGCCCGGCACGAGGCGGCCCGCGGCCTCGATCATCGCCATGACGGCGACCTCGCCGCCGTTGAGCACGTAGTCGCCGAGGCTCAGCTCGCGCACCTCGGCCACCTCGGGCCGGGTCGCGGTGTGCTCGATGACGCGCTGATCGATGCCCTCGTACCGGCCGCAGCAGAACACGAGATGCGGCGCGGCGGCGAGCTCGCGCGCGACCGACTGGCGGAAGGGGGTGCCCGCGGGCGTCGGGAAGACGACCACGGCATCCGAGGTCCCCGCGAGGATGTCGTCGAGCGCCTCGCCCCACGGCTCGGGCTTCATGACCATGCCGGCGCCGCCGCCCGCGGGGGTGTCGTCGACGGTGCGGTGCCGGTCGTGGGTGTAGTCGCGCAGGTCGTGCACGCGCACGTCGATGAGACCGCTCGTGCGGGCCTTGCCGAGCAGGGAGACGTCGAGCACCGAGAAGAACTCGGGGAAGATCGTCACGACGTCGATGCGCACCCGTCGAGCGTAGCCGGGCTCAGGATGGGGAGTCGTCGCCCTCCGCGGCCGACTCGACGGGCGCCTCGGCGTCGTCGGAGGCGGGCCCGGCCGCCGCATCCGCGTCGGGGATGTCCTCGAAGAGCCCCGCGGGCGGGGTCAGGGTGACGGTGCCCGCGGTGAGGTCGACGGTCGGCACGATCGCCGACACGAACGGCACGAGCACCTCGCGGTCCGCGGTCTGCACGACCAGGAGGTCCTGCGCCGGCAGGTGCTCGACGCGCACGACCTCGCCCACCTCGGCGCCGTCGCGCAGCGCGCGCAGGCCCACGAGCTGGTGGTCGTACCAGGCGTCCGGCTCCTGCTCGGCGGCGACATCCGCGTCGATCCACAGGATCGCCTTCACGAGCGACTCGGCGGCCGTGCGGTCGACGATCCCCTCGAAGAAGGCCACCGGGTGCCCGTTGTACCAGCGCAGCTCGGTGAGCTCGAGGGTCTTGCCGTGCCACGGGGAGTCGGCGGGCACCTGCAGAGAGAACGTGGCGCCGGGCACGAAGCGCTTCGCGGGGTCGTCGGTGTAGAGCTCGAGCTTGAGGGCGCCCTTGAGTCCGTGCGCCTTCAGGAGCCGCCCGACGCGCAGCTGGGTGGTGCCGGGGCGCTTCGCCCCGCTCACGCCGCGTCGGTGTCGACGACGTCGACGCGCACGCGGCGGCCGTCGGCGAGCGCCGTCACGAGAGTGCGGAGAGCCTTCGCGGTGCGACCCGAGCGGCCGATGACGCGGCCGAGGTCCTCGGGGTGCACACGCACCTCGAGGACCTCGCCACGCGGGGTGCTCGACGAATCCACCTGCACGTCGTCCGGGTGATCGACGATCCCCTTGACGAGGTGCTCGAGGGCGGATGCGAGCACGGATTACTCCTTGTCGGCGTCGGCCGGAGCCTCGGCCTCGGTGGCCTCCGAGCCGGCGGCCTCGTCGACCGCGGCCTCGGCCCCGGTGACGGTCTCGTCGGCCTCGTCGGCGGCGGGCTCCTCGGCGGCGGGCGCCTCAGCCTTGGCGGGCTTCTCGGCCTTGGGCTTCAGAACCGGCTTCTTCTTCTCGTCGGCGACGAAGGCGACGGGCGCCTCCTTGGTCTTGACGGTGCTCTTGGCACCCTTCTCGCCCTTGAAGGTGCCCCAGTCGCCCGTGAGCTTGAGGATCGCGAGCACCTGCTCGGTCGGCTGGGCGCCGACCGACAGCCAGTACTGGGCGCGCTCCGAGTCGACCTCGATGAACGAGGGCTCCTCGGTGGGGTGGTACTTGCCGATCTCTTCGATGACGCGACCGTCGCGCTTGGTGCGCGAGTCGGCGACGACGATGCGGTAGTACGGGGCGCGGATCTTGCCGAGCCGCTTGAGGCGGATCTTGACGGACAAAAAGTTCTCCAGAGTGGTGTTCGAAGTGGGCGAACTGCGCCGTGAGCGTGGGGTGCACACTCGGGCAGAACAAGTCAGGGAGATCATCGGCGTCGGATAGAGGGTCGGACGCCGGGACCCAACGGACCATTCTGGCAGATTCTGGGCGGCGCGGCGACCACCCAGCCGATCAGCGCCGGCGCCTCACCTGATCGGGTGCCCTCACGCCGACACGGCGCGCGGACGCCGACGCGACAGCGCGACACCGGCCAGGCAGATGACCCCGCCGACGAGGACGAGCGGATGCGGGATCTCACCGAAGGCGAGGAAGCCCATGAGGGTCGCCAGTGGCGGCGCGGTGTAGCTGGCGATGCCGAGCTGGCCGGCCGGCATCCGCTTCAGGGCGTACGCCCACGGCGTGAAGGCGAGCGCCGTCGGCACGATCCCGAGGTAGAC
>JAEYZI010000103.1 GCA_023428065.1 Actinomycetes bacterium
CCCCCCACCCCGGTGTTTGGCGCCCAAAACCCCACCACTCACCTTCAGGAGACGGTGGGGGTGCCCTCGGGGATGACGCCGCCGCCGTAGAGCGAGACGCCGAGGTCGCGGAGGGCCTGCAGGGCGACGCGCTGGGTCCAGGGCCCGTAGGAGATGCGGGCGACGCCCATCCGCTCGTACTCGGATGCGGGCAGGGCGCCCGGGAGGCCGATGATCGAGAGCTTGCCCCCGAACGCCTCGACGAGCCGCTCGACGACGTCAGGCCGCGTCGGACCCGGCACGAACACGAGCGCCGCACCCTCCGCGAGGTACGCGCGACCTCGCGCGATCGCCTCGCCGAGCTTGTGCTCGACGTCGCCCTCGCCGCGCAGGAACGCATCCGTCCGCGCGTTGAGCTGGAAGGCCACGCCCTCCGCCTCGGCGGCGCGGGTGATCGCCCGCACGCGCGCGACCGACTCGTCGAGCGGGCGCATGCGGTCCTCCACGTTCGCCCCGACGATCCCGAACCCGATCGCGCGGCGGATGGTCTCCCCCGGCTCCGCGTAGCCGTCGTCGAGGTCGGCGCTCACCGGCAGGTCGACGGCCTCCGCCACGATCCGCGCACCCTCGAGCGCGACCTCGAGCGGCATCCCGCCGTCGGGGTAGCCGTGGCTCGCGGCGATCGAGTGCCCCGCGGTCGCGAGCGCGCGCGTGCCGGGCAACTCGGCGACAACCTTCGCCGTGATGGCGTCCCACACGTTGACCACCTGCAGGATCTCGGGGGCCTCGTGCAGCGCCTGGAGCGCGAGGGCCTTCTCGTTCGTCGTCGTCATGCCCCGACGCTACGCCGAGCGGCCATCGCACGCACGGGGCCGCCTCGCGTCGCGCGGACCGTCAGCCGCGGCGCGTGACGTCGCCGAAGGCGCTCGCGATGCGATCGACGACGGTGGGGCGGATGAGGGCCCAGCCGGCCGCGATCGCGAGGAGCGCGAGCACGAAGACGACGAATCCCACCCAGTCGTCGGCGTCGTGCGCCGCGAAGATGTGGTTGAGGTTGCGCAGCGCGCCCGTCGTGAGCACGAGCGTCACGTGCACGACCGTGAACGCGATGAACACGACCATGACCGGCAGGTGCACGGCCTGCGCGACCGCGAACGGGTACGCCCGGTTGAGCCGGGTCGCGTCGCGCGGCCAGAAGGCCGAGAGTCGCGCGCCCGTGACGATCGCGAGCGGCGCCACGATGAAGACGATCGCGAAGTAGCTGAGCTGCTGGAGGGCGTTGTAGTTGACCCACCCGTTCTCGAGCGGCCAGTCGAGCGACGCGTACTGCAGCGCGGCCGAAAGCGCGTTCGGCACGACCGCCCAGCTCGTCGGCACGATGCGCATCCACTGCCCCGTGGCGAACAGCAGCACGACGTAGATCACGCCGTTGGCGATCCAGAGCGCATCGAGCGCGAGGTGCAACCAGACCGTGAGGCTCATGCGGCGGCGGCGGTTGCGGCGCGAGGTCCAGAGCGCCGTCGGCTGTCGCTCGGCGCGCACCTGGAGCCCCGTGCGCACGATCAGCACGAGCAGGAAGAAGTTGAAGAAGTGCTGCCAGCCGAGCCACGCCGGTAGGCCCACGGGGGCGCCCTCCGGCAGCGGATAGGTGCCGGGGAAGGCCACGAGGAACTCCTGGACCGGCTCGAGCGTGCGCAGCCAGCGCGCGACGAACACGGCGATCGCGGCGAGCGCGACGAGGGCGAGCCCCCATGCGACCCACCGCGACCACCGGATGCGGCGTGCGCGGCTCGCATCCGGCTGCTGGCTCACGCAGTCGAAACTATCCGATCGGGGCGCACGAGATGAGAGCTCGAGGCCACCGCCGACGCGGACCGCGCACCACCGCGCCTGACGTATCGTGACCGGGTGCAGTGCGACTACTTCGACGCGGGCGTGTGCCGGTCGTGCACCCTCATGGGGGTCGACTACGACGCCCAGCTCGCGGGCAAGCTCGCACACGCCCGGTCGCTCCTCGGCGCGTGGACGGATGCCGAGTGGCTGCCGCCGATGCCGTCGCGCCCCGAGGCCTTCCGCAACAAGGCGAAGATGGTGGTCGGCGGCACGGTCGAGGCGCCGACGCTCGGCATCCTCGACGACGAGCGCCGCGGGGTCGATCTGCGGGGATGCGGCGTGCTCGCCGATGGACTGCGGGCGGCGCTCCCGACGATCGCGGCCTTCATCACGCGGGCGCGGCTCGTGCCCTACGACGTGCCGGCGAGGCGCGGCGAGCTGAAGAACGTGCTGCTCACCGAGTCGCCCGACGGCCGACTCATGCTGCGCTTCGTACTGCGCTCGAGCGAGTCGCTCCCGCGCATCCGCAAGCATCTGCCCGGACTGCTCGACGAACTGACGCAGCTCGCGGTCGTCTCGGCGAACCTGCTGCCCGAGCACAAGGCCGTGCTCGAGGGCGAGCTCGAGGTGCCGCTCACGGCCGACGAGTCGCTCGCCATGCGGCTCGACGACGTCGTGCTGCACGTGCTCCCGGGCAGCTTCTTCCAGACCAACACGGAGGTCGCGGCGGGGCTGTACCGCCAGGCGCGCGCGTGGCTCGACGAGCTGGCCCCCGCATCCGTGTGGGATCTGTACTGCGGCGTGGGCGGCTTCGCTCTGCACGTCGCCGCACCGGGCCGGCGCGTGCTGGGGATCGAGACGAGCGGGCCGGCGATCGAGAGCGCCCGGCGCTCGGCGGCCGAGGCGGGGCTCGTGGGCGTGGAGTTCGAGGTCGGGGATGCGACGGCCGTCGGCGGCGCGGACGCTCCCGACGCCGTCGTCGTGAACCCGCCGCGGCGGGGTCTCGGCGAGCAGCTGTGTGCGACGCTCGAGGGCTCGAACGTCAGCACGGTCGTCTACTCGAGCTGCAACGCCGTGACCCTCGCGCGCGACCTGGCTGCGATGCCGAGCCTGCGCCCGCGCCGCATCCGGGTGTTCGACATGTTCCCCCAGACCGCGCACTACGAGGTCATGGCGCTGCTCGAGCGCGCCGCGTAGCACCCGTTCGGGGGACGCCGCAAGCCCTGCCCCGTTTCTTGGCGCTGTCCCCGGGCGTCCGCAGGATGGTCATCACAGCCCGCTCGCACGAGAGGACACGCACCATGACCGCCACGCTCTTCCCCCCGACCGGCATCGACACGATGGTCGCCCCCGCGCCGGCTCCCGTCCCCACGGCGACCGGAGTGCGCTGGGTGCACGTGGCCGAGGGCTTGTGGGCGGGCACGCGTGACGGCGAGTTCCTCGGAACCGTCGAGTTCACAGGCGGCGCCTTCGAGACCTCCGACCACCGCGGCGCCCGGGTGGGTCGCTCGCACTCGCTCGTCGCCGCGCAGCAGCTCGTCGACGCGCCCGCGCCCGAGACGACCTCGGTGCTCGCGTGGGGCGACGACCGCCCTGTCCTGGCGGCCGGCTGGCTCGGCTTCGCGGCCCTCGCCGTCGCCGCCGTCACGATCGCCTCGCAGCTGTTCCTCTGAGCGCGCCCGGATCCCACGGTCCCCCCGTCCACCGACCGTCGGCTCCAGCGCCGTAGCCGTCGGCGGTGCCATCTAGGCTGACCGCATGGCCCGACCCCCCGCTCCCGGTTTCGCGTGCTCCGAGTGCGGCTGGACGGGAGCGAAGTGGTTCGGCCGCTGCCCCGAGTGCCAGCAGTGGGGCTCGATCGTCGAGCGGGGCGCACCGAGCGGCAAGGTGACGGCGGCATCCGTGCCCGAGGCGCGGGCGGCCAAGCCCATCACCGAGCACGTCGTGGAGGATGCGGCGCATCGCCCCACCGGCATCGGCGAGTTCGACCGCGTGCTCGGTGGCGGCCTCGTGCCGGGCGCCGCCGTGCTCGTGTCGGGCGAGCCGGGCGTCGGCAAGTCGACGCTCCTGCTCGAGGTCGCCGCCCGCGCTGCGCGGCGCGGCGCGCGCGTGCTCTACGTGTCGGGCGAGGAGTCGGCGGGCCAGGTGCGACTGCGGGCCGAGCGCACGGGCGCTCTCGACGACGAGCTCTACCTCGCCTCCGAGACCGACCTCGCGACGGTGCTCGGCCACGTCGACGCGGTGCGGCCGGGGCTGCTCGTGGTCGACTCGGTGCAGACGATCGCCTCGGCTCTCTCGGACGGCGCCCCGGGCCAGCCCGCGCAGGTGCGGGAGGTCGCAGGCACCCTCATCCGCGTCGCGAAGGAGCGCTCGATCCCGCTCCTGCTCGTCGGACACGTCACGAAAGACGGCTCGATCGCGGGACCGCGCGTGCTCGAGCACCTTGTGGACGTCGTACTGAGCTTCGAGGGCGACCGTCAGACGGCCCTGCGTTTCGTGCGCGCCCTCAAGAACCGCTTCGGCCCCACGGATGAGGCGGGCTGCTTCGAGATGGCGGGCGACGGCATCGCCGAGGTGCCCGACCCCTCGGGCCTCTTCCTCTCGCGCAGTCACACGCCCGTTCCTGGCACGTGCGTCACCGTCACCCTCGAGGGCCGCCGCGCCCTCCCGGTCGAGGTGCAGGCGCTCGTCGTGGAGACCACCGCCCCGAACCCGCGCCGCATCGTGAGCGGGGTCGACGGGGCGCGCGTCGCGATGCTGCTCGCGGTGCTCGAGAAACGCTGCCGCATCAAGCTCTCCGACAAGGAGGTCTACGTGTCGACCGTGGGCGGCATCCGGCTCGCCGAGCCGGGCTCCGACCTGGCCATCGCCCTCGCAATCGCGTCGGCCGCGAAAGACAAGCCGCTGCCGCGCACCCTCGCGGCGATCGGCGAGATCAGCCTCGCTGGCGAGGTGCGCGCGGTCGCGAGCGGCCGCCAGCGTGCGGCCGAGGCGAGTCGCCTCGGCTACCGCACGATCATCGACGACGAGGCGGGCTCCATCCAGACCGCCGAGTCGCTCGCGTTCTCGGCGTCGGGCCTCGAGCGGGTCGACGCGCCCGCGTTCTGAGGCGGCTCAATCGATCGGCGGCGACGTCATGTCAGCGAGGGCGTCGACGTCGGGCGCACTGTCCTCCTCCGGCACGTCGTCGAGCTCCCGGCCGCGCAGCGCGGCCCAGAGCGCGAGCAGCAGACCGGATGCCACGAGCGGGTCGCCGTAGGCCTGGGCGCCGTACTCGGCGAGGTCGCCGAGCGAGACCGACGCATCCGGGTCGCGTGCGAGTGCGAGGAACGCGAGCACCGTGATGCCGAACACCGCGTTCGCGAGCACGAGCTGCACGCGAGAGGGACGCGGGTAGGCGGGCGAGTCCTCGTTGGCGGCCTTGTAGCCGGTGAGGAACGCCCACACGAAGCCGAACAGCACGACCGCACCGCCTGTGAACCCGAGCAGGAAGGCGATCGGGTCGGTCACGAACTCGCGGTAGGCGAAGAGCGCCGACATGAGCAATGCGATGAGCACCGAGGTCGCACGAGCCGGCGTGAGCCTGCGCGAGACGAGCGACCCGACGAGCAGCGCGAGCGCGAGCACCGCGCCGAGGATCGCGAGGGCGTCCGGATCCCAACCGAGCGGCACCTCGAAGAGCACCCCGAGCGAGAGGAGCAGGCCCGCGACGCCGACGGCCGCCATGAGCTCGGGCGTCGTGCGGCGGCCGCGCCGGGCCTGCACCCACGCGAGCACGAGCAAGACGACTGAGCCGACGGCCCGCACCGTGAAGATCGCCGTCGCCGTCGACATCCACTCGGCAACCCCCACGAAGGCCGCCGCCACCTCCTGCGGAGCGCCATAGCCGAGCGCGACCTGCGCGAGTACGAGCAACGGTGTCGCCACGACGGTCGTCGTGGTGAAGGCCGCCACCACGAGCGCCAACCCGTCGATGCGATCGGCCATCGCCTGCGCGGTCGCCTCACGCCGCTCCGGCCGGATGCGGCGGAGCCCCACCCACGTCGCCGCGATGAGCACGAGCAGCGCCGCGGCGACCCCGAGAGAGCGCAGGCTCCCCGTATCCGCCACGAGGTCGCCCGCGCCGACGGCGACGTCGAACGCGCGCCATGCGGCCACGAGGCCCACGAGCACGAAGACCGCGACCGGCCCGATCACGCTGCGCGCGATCTTCGCCGCCCACAGCGCCGACGACACCGTGATGCTCGCCACGGCGGCACCGGATGCGAGCGCCGCCGGCACCGCGAGCTGGCCGAGCGTCGAGAGGGTGAGGCTCAGCATGAGCGGCATGAAGTCGAAGCCCGCCGCACGGTTCACCGAGGTCAGCACCGACGCCGTGGCGATGAGGGGTCCCCACACGAGACCCGCGATCACCACGAAATCCCACCACCAGTAGCCGCGGCCGCCCCGGAGGGCGACGAACACGACGAGCCCGATGCAGCCCGCGATCGTCACGATGCGCGCGACCGGGATGAGCTCCTGGTCGGGGACGGAGATGAACAGCATGATCGAGATCACGAAGACCGTCATCACCCAGCGCAGCCACGGGCGGGTGTGCAGAGCGCCCGCCGCGGCGAGCGTGGTCGAGAGCGCCGTGAGGGCGAGCACGAGCCACACGAGGGTGCGAGGCAGGGTGAGGAGCGACGCCCCCGACTGCGCGGCGAGGGGGATCCACTCCCGCAGCGGCCCGGAGAACAGCACGAGCAGCCCCGCGACCACGTAGCCGACGAGGCCGACGATCACGAGCGGACGCAGGCCGAGCGGCCAATCGATGTCGCGCAGGCGGCCCTCGTGCACGGGCGCGAGGATCACGCGGTGCAGGAACTCGTGACCTGCCCGGCGCGCCACCCACCAGGCCGACGAGCGTGGCGCGATGGGGGGATTCTCTCCCGCGGGCGGGCCCGGCTCGGCGAGCGTCTGCGTCATCCGCGCACCTCCATCCCCGTCGTGTTCGACTGCACCACGAGGACGCCGCGCGGGGTCGGCAGCACGACACGCGTCACCCCGAGCGGGGCCTCGCCGAGGAGCACCTCGCCGACGGGCTCACCGTCGGCATCCCGCACCTCGAGGCCCCCCGCGGTCACGAGCACGAATCGCCCGTCGCCCACGAGCAGGTTCTCGCTCGCGGTGCTCGACCAGCGCTCCTCGCCCCCGTCGACCGACCATGCGGTCGTGCCGCTCTCGCCCTGCGCCACCACGAGCCCGCCCGTCACGAGGATGCCGCGCCCGAGGCCCGGCCGATCCGCGTCCCAGCGCACCTCGCCGGTCGCGGGGTCGAGCACCCACACGTCGGCGGAGACCCCCTGCACGGCGATGACGCCGTCGCCGCCGGCGGCGCGCTCCGCGCCGACGAGTTCCACCGTCCACCGCGGCGCGCCGTCCGTGAGCGACCGCGCGATGACCGCACCGCCCCGGTCGACGACGACCGCGACGCCCCCCGCCACGGCGGGGGTCGACTCGACGTCGGTGCGCAGCGCCGCCGACCAGACGGTCTCGCCCGTCGCGAGGTCGATCCGGCGCACGGTTCCGTCGACGCTCACGGCGACGATGTCGTCGTCGGGCGCGGCGGCCGGCGGGGCGAGCACGACGTCCGGGAACGACACCGACCACAGACGCGCGCCCCGATCGTCGTAGGCGATGAGGCGTCGCTCGGCGGTCGACACGAGCGTGACGTCGCCGATCGCCGCGAGCGTGATGAGGTCACCGCCGGGGGAGGCGAGCCAGCCGCGCGTCGCGACGCCGCCCTCGACCGTGTAGGAGACGAGCCGGCTGCCGGCCGCCGCGACGAGCGTGGCGTCCTCCAGGGTCGCCGCGAGGCCGTCGAAGGGGGTGCCCTGCGGCGAATCGCCGAACCCCGGATCGGCGATCACGAACGCGAGGTCGCGTGCGCGCCAGCGCTCCGCATCCGCCCAGTCGCTCGCGGAGGGCCGGGTGACGAGGTCGGAGCGGCCGAAGCCCCCCGTCTCCGGCAGCTCGACGCTCGCGTAAGTGACCTCCTCGCCGTTCACGACGCCGACGTCGTGCACGATGCCGCGTCCGGGGCACCAGGTGGCGGTCTCCTCCACGACGAGCAGCTCCGAACGCGTGTCGGGATCGATGTAGCGGGTGTCGGTGACCGTCACGAGACAGCCGTCCTCGCCGGCCTCGACCTCGCCCGACGTCGTGTACTCGAGCAGCCCCGCCGGCATCGCCGCCCCCGCGCCCGTCCAGGTCGCCCCCGGCGCGGCATCCGCCGGGAGCACGACGAGGGCGGGGGAGTACGAGAACCCCACGGGACCGCCGGTCGCGGCGAGCATCGAGATGCCCGCCGGGTCGAGCACGTAGAGGGTCGACACGGGCGAGTTGTCCGGCTCGTCGAGGTAGGTGACCGTCTCGCGCCAGAGGTCCATGCCGCGCAGGATCGCGTCGTCGTTCTCGGTGAAGATGCCGTAGGCGGCGTTCGCGGGCAGTTCGAGCAGCATCGCCGGGCCCGTGTCGCGCGCGTTCTCGTGGATCGCGCGAGCGCCGTCGGAGTCGGTCCACAGCGTCGCGCTGCCGTCGTGCGGCATGAACCGCGCCGCGGCGCCGCCGGTGACCGGGGCCGGCGAGAGGTCGGATGCCGCGAGCCCCGCGGTGCCGACGGCGACGACCCCGATGATGGTCACCCACACGAGGGCACGGCGAAGCGGCGAGACGGGTCGCTGAACAGCGGGCTCCTCGCTCGGTTCCGCGGCGACGGTGGTGGTGTCGGACATCGGGCTCCAGGTGCTGCGACGACGCTACCGCATGCCCGAGCGGAGTTCAGTGACGACGCTGCCGCATCCGGGATGCCGTCGCCGCGAGCAGTCCCAGCGCGAGCGCCGCGAAGCCGGCGAGCGCCGCGAGCTCGACCCGTCCGGCACCCGAGGAGGCCAGCGAGCCGGAGGCGCCCGGTTCGCCGGGGCCGTCGGGCGGCGGCGGCGCGGGCGGCGTCAGGGTGTTGTCGACCACGACCTCGAGGTTCGAGCCGCGGGGAACGTCGAACGGCGCGTCGTAGCTCTCGAGCGTGACCGGCTCCGCCCCCTCGAAGGTCACGGTCGTCGTCGTCTCCACGTCGATGCCGTCGGCCGCACCGCTCACCAGCTCGTCGACGTTGCATCGGCTGGCGTGCATGATCGAGAGTTCGGGCGAGGCGCCCTGTGCCGATCCCGGCGGTACGGTGAAGGAGTAGTCGTCGCCCTCTTCCGGCCACTCGGTCTCGACACATGTGATCTGAAGCACGGCGTCGGCGGGGCGAAGAACGCCGTCAGAGCTGGTGTTCTTGACGAGGGTGAGGATCGTGCCCGGCACCCACTCGTTCGTGAAGGCGCAGACGGCCTCGGGGTCACCGGTGTTCAGTTCGATCTCGACGGCTGCGCCGCGTCGATCGACCGCGACCTCGTTGCCCCCGCAGTCGACATCGAGCACGTGCCAGTGGCCAGCGGCGGACCAAGGCGGGAGGAGTTCCTGGACGAGGAAGCGCGAGGGCGGGTCGACGACGATGCCTGTCGCGGGATCGCCCACGGGCGTCGCCGTGACCGGCACCCCCTCCGCGGTCGTGGTCGCGGTCGCGTTGTACGCCTGTTCGGTGACCACGTTGCCGGACTCGTCGAGCTCGCTGATCGCGTACGGGAACGTGCCGACGTCCCCGACCGTGGTCTTGCTGATCGTGATCGATCCCGCTGGGGTGAACTCGTTGATCCAGAGGCACTCGGCAGCACCTCCCTCCGGCAACTCGACATCGATCCGACGCCATTGCCCGTCGACGACGACGGTGCCGATGAGTTCGGTGTCACCGCACTGGGCCGAAACGAGCTCCCACGTGCCGGCCGCGGTCGGTGCGGGAAGCTGCTCGCTGATCGTGTAGGTACCGGCGACGAGGGTCTCGTCGGCCGCGACGAGCGTCGGCACCCCCTCCTCCGTGGTGACCGCCGTCGGATCGTCGAAGAACCCGTCGGGCCCCACCACCGTCACCGGGAACTCGCCCACCCCGCCGAAGGTCTCCTTGTAGAGGATGCCGTTGCCGAGTGGCACGCGCTGGTTCGTGTAGGTGCACACGACGTCCGAGCCGGAGGCGAGGCGGATGCTCGTCACCCCGTCGGTCGTGGTGATGGTGCTGCCGTCCGCGTCGCACACGGGCGGCCCGGGATCCGACCAACCCGATGGGACGCGCTCGGAGAGCGTCCATGGGGGATCGTTCGGGCCGACCGCGCCGCGCACGAAGGTCTCCGAGCCGGGTGAGCCGACGTTGGCGACCAAGGTGAAATCGTTTACTCCGTCGCCGTCCTCATCGGCGTAGGAGAGGTTGCCGACGAACGTGAAGCTAGCCGGACCCGCCGTGCCGGACGCGAGCTCCTTACGGATGGTGATCGTGCCTGGATCCGGCGGGGGCTGCACCGCGTAGTAGTAGCAGAACACGTGGGTCTGCTCCTGCGGGAACGTGACGTACTCGACGTTGTCGCCGTTGACCGCATCCTCCGCGCACCGCAAAGCGGCGAAGCCGTAGGTGGTCTGCTGGCCGTTGAGCGGGGCGGTCGGCGTGCCGCCTTGCACCCAGAGCTTCCCGCCGCGGCGTGCGTAGCTCGCCTGCTCGTCGCTCAGCTGGATCGTCACCGCCCCTTCGATGTCGGACCCGGTCGGGGCCCCCTCGGTGTCGAGGAGAGGCGTCGAGGCCTGCGTCACAATGTCGGTCGAGTATGGGTTCGTCACGGTACTCAGATCGAGGGTCGAGGGGGACTTCGCGGCGTTTCCCGTACCCATCGTCAACCGCCACCCCGTGAGCGGAGCGCAGGCTGGCGAGCCCGACTGTTCGTCGGTCGGGGTGACGATGCCGGTCGGCGGGTAGGAGGTGTCCGGCCCGAGGTCACGGAGCGACTCCATGAGGTTGTTGCGCGCCTTGTTCGCCATGATGTCGGTGTACTCGCCGCAGACGCGGGCGGCGAAGGTGATGAAGAGGGCGTCACGACCGCGGACGGGCTCGATCTCGTCACCGAGCGCGGAGGTGGCGGGAACGGCCACGATCCCGACGAGCAGGATGGCTGCGACAGCGGTGCGGGCACCTCGACGGAACATGCGGCCTCCCTGGACAGGTTCGTCTACCCTAGAACGGGTGGCGCGCGAGGGGAAGCCCGAGTGTCGCTGAAGATCCGAGACTCGCTCGGATCAGCCGGGCTCAGTAGAGCAGGAACGCCACGTCGCCCGTCGACTTCACGTCGCCGAGCGAGACCGAGAGGCGGTAGGTGGCGCCGCCGCCCGTCACCTGCGGTCGCTCCGCGTCGCACGTCGAGGCCGACGAGCGCGTGCGGTCCCATCCGAACGGCGTCGTCGTGAGCTCGACGCCCGGCTCGAGCACCTGCTCGAGGGGCGCGGGGTCGCGCTGGCAGTCGCGCGAGTTCCAGATCGGGTCGGGGCCGCTCACGATCTCGTAGAGCTGCGCATCCGTCCCCACGCCGAAGGTGCACGCCACGGCGCTGGAGTTCTTGATCTTCATCGAGATCATCGGGGTCTCGCCCGCCGCGTAGCTCTCCTTGTCGGTCACCGGGGTGAGGGTGATGACGGCGGGATCGCACGCGGCGCTCGGATCGGCGTCGGCGGGCGGCTCCTGGGTCGTGCTCGGCGCCGGGTCGGCCGCCGGGGACTTGCCCTCCCCGGACGCGGAGCCCGGCCGCACGATGAGCAGCACGATGACGACGACGACGGCGAGCAAGCCGAGGCCCACGACGAGCCGGCGGCGGCGATACACCGACGCGGGCAGACGTCCGGGCTGCTGGCTCGACATGCCGCCAGGGTAGGCCCGGGCGGCCCGGAAGCCGGGGCGCGCGCACGGCATGGCGTCGACTCCCGGCGGATTCGGAGCTACGGGGTCGGCAGTTCCTTGAGCATGCGGGTGTTGCCCAGGGTGTTCTGCTTCACGCGCGCGAGGTCGAGGAACTCGGCCACGCCGTCGTCAGGGGAGCGCACGAGCTCCGCGTACACCTCGGGGTCGACGATCTGCTCGCCGATGGGCGCGAAACCGTGCCCTCCGAAGAAGTCCGTCTCGAAGGTCAGGCAGAACAGGCGCGTGAGACCGAGCTCGCGCGCATCGCCCTCGAGGTGCTCGAGGAGGGCGTGTCCGACGCCGTGGCGCTGCCAGTGGTCGGCGACCGCGATCGTGCGGATCTCGCCGAGGTCCTCCCAGATCACGTGCAGCGCCCCGCAGCCGATGAGCTCACCGCCCGGCGTCTCCGCCACGCGGAACTCCTGGATGTCCTCGAAGAGCGTCACGCGCTCCTTGCCGAGCAGGATGCGCCGCTCGACGTAGGGCTCGATGAGCGCGAGCATCCCGCGGACGTCGGCCGTGCGCGCCCGGCGCACGACGAAGGGGGGTGCCGGCTCACTCACCCCTTCACCCTATCCGCGGGCGGATGCCCCTCAGCGGATGCGGGCGGGGCGCCGACGCCGTGCGAGCAGCACGATGCCCGTGAGGATCGCGGCCGCCCCCCCGAGCGCGAGCGGCGCGCCATCCGCGGCCCCCGTCGCGGCGAGGCCGGGGTCCGCCGCGGCCGGCGACGGCGAGGGCGACGGGGAGGCCGCCGGCGCGGCGCGCAGCCACGTCAGCACGGCGCCCGAGTTCGCCCCCGACGCCGTGTAGGCGATCGAGTAGACCTGGCCGTTCGAGGTGAACTCGTCGCCGTCGGCGAGCGCGGTGCCCACGGGCGAGGAGAACTGCCCCGAGAAGCCGATGTCCGACCCGAGGATGCGCACGGTCTCGCCTGCCGTCGGGGTGCCCGCGAGTCGCACGTCGAGCCGGGTGCCGGTGACCGAGATCGCCTGATTGGCGCCCGCGACGTAGTCGGCGTCGTCGGCCGTCGCATCCCAGTCCACCTGGTAGGTGCCGCCCGTCCACGCCGAGGTGCCCCACAGGCTCACGTTCCCGATGCCCGCGCCCGACGAGGGGCCCGGGCTCACGACGCCGGAGCCGGCGAGGTTGAGCTCGTGCACGACGGCTGCGCCGGACGCGGTGCCGCCCGTGAAGACGCCGCCCGTGACGGCGAAGTCCTTGCCGCCGAGGTTCGGGGTGCCGACGATCGCGACCTCGCCCGCCGTGACGTGCAGGCCGCGCGGCTGCCCGGCACACGTGCCCATGCCACCGCCGCCGCCGAGCAGGCGCAGCACGCCCGCGCCCGACTTGACGATGCATCCGGTGCCGAGTGCGTCGAGGTTCCCGGCCGCCTCGATCGTCATCGAGCCCTCGATCGCGAGCGTGAGGGTGGCGGCGCCGTCGGTGTAGACCGCCGAGGGAAGCTGGAGCTCGGCCGCCGACGCGACCGACCACGTCTGCGCTCCGGATGCGGTCAGCTGCGGCTGGATGCGCGCGATGACGCTCGGCGCCACCTGCAGCCCGTCGGTGAGTGCGATGGCTCCCGTGTCGCTCATGATCGTGTGCGTCGCGGCGAAGGTGAAGCTCGCGAAGGAGAGGTTGCCGAGGTTGTAGGTGGAGAGCGGCCCGCCCGCGAAGGTGACGTCGTCGCCCGCTGCCGGCACGGCTCCCGACCAGGTCGCGGTCGACCACCAGGAGTTCCCCGAGGCGACCCAGGTCGTCGACGCGGCCACGGCGGGCTGGGTGGTCACGAGGGCGAGGGCGAGCCCGCCGCCGAGGGCGAGCATGAGGGAACGACGGGGGCGCATCGGGGCTCCGTTCCGGGTGCGACGGGGTGCGACGGGGTCCGCGAGTGGGGCGCGAACTCGGGTTTTGCTCAGTGTAGGGCGCGCGGGCGCGGCGCAATACCCCCCGTTTTCAGGAATGCCGGAGGTGGCCCACGACGTCGATGAAGCGCCGGATGGAGCCCACGGAGTCGTCCACCGTGATCGCACGCAACACGAGCTCGTCGACCGTTCCCGCGTACGCGTCGACGCCCGCCGCGAGCGACGCGGCATCCGTCGCGCGGATCGTCGAGTCGATCGCGCCGTGGCCCAGCCGCGCGAAGTTGGCCGCGTAGTTGGGGTAGCCCGCGTAGCGATTCGCCTCCGCCTCGAGCCGCGGCACGGCATCCGGATCGACGGCGGTGCGCGTGTAGAGCACGACGCGCGGGGCCGCACGACCGGCCTCGGCGGCGTCGGCGAGCGCCCGGTCGCGGGCCTCCGCGGCCGTCGCGGCGGTCAGCCAGCTCAGCAGGAGGCCGTCGAAGCGTTCGGCACCCAGCCGCCGCATGGCCGGGCCGAGCGCGCCGAGCACGAGCGGCACGTCGGGGAGGCGCTCGCGCAGGACCGCCACGCCCTCGCGCACGAGCGGAAGCGGACGTCGAGCGGCACCCGAGCCGACGCCGAGCACGAGCCGCTCGCGCGGGATGCCGAGCCGCTCGACGTCGGCGGCCACGGCATCCGCGGGGCGACGGTCGAGCGGGATGACGCCCGTCGCGAGACGCAGCCGGGTGGTGACGGCCGCCGCCTCGGTGAGGCCCGCGAGCGCGTCGCCCGCGGGGGTGTCGTTGAGCCAGAGGGCGTCGAGCCCCGCCTCCTCCGCGGCGCGCGCGGCGGCGCGCACGACGTCGACGGGGACGCTGCCGGCGAGGCCGAGGGAGAGACGGGTGGCGCTCATACGTCCAAGGATCCCAGGAAGTCGCCGAGCCCCCCGAGGAAGGCGCCGAGCCCCTCGGCCGCGTTGCCGAGGTCGGCCGCCGCGCCGAGGTCCACGTCGCCGAGATCGCCGAGATCGGGCAGCTCGGTCGCCGTCGCGAGCTCGTGCAGCTCGGCGGCGATGCTCACGACGTCGACCGCGGCGCTCGCGAGGTGCAGGGCGACCTCGACCCCGTCGACGAGCCCGCCTGCGTCGCCGAGAGACGCGCGCGCCTCCTCGTAGCGCACGTAGAGCTCGCGCCGCCACTCCTTCTCGAGGCCGAACAGCACCGCGTACGGCAGCAGCCGCTCGTGCAGGTGCAGCAGGCCGACGCCGTCGAGCTCGCGCACCTCGGCGCCCTCCGGCAACTGGTGGAACGCGAGACGGTCGGCCTCCGCCCAGGCGATGTAGTCGCGCACGCCCCACAGGTGGTCGATGAGCGGATGCGCGGCATCCGTGGGCACGGTCGGCTGCTTGCGCCAGAACACGAGCGCCTTCTCGAACCACGCGCGCTCGCGCGCGAGGCGGGCCTCGACGAGGCGCGCGACGGACTCGCGGTGCGCGGTGCGCATCCGCTCGCCGATGCGGCGACGCGTCGACGGCGCGAGCGCCTGCACGGCGCCCACCCGCAGCGACGGGAACACCGCCTCGAGCACGGCGAGGTCGTCGCGCGCGGGGTCGGTGCCGTCGTCGGCGGGCACCGACCGCAGGCGCAGCTCGAAGCCGTCGCGACGCTTGCCGAGCTTGCGCACTCCGATCATGCCGCGCACGGCGAGGTCGACGAGCGCGGCGGCGACGGCACGCTTCGAGTCGCCGAGCAGCTCCGCCGCGGCGATGACGCTCAGGCCCTCGGGCGGGGCGAACTGGGCGACGATGATGCGATCGGGTCTCGCGAACATCCGGCCAGCCTACGGTCGCAGACGCGAACGGGGCGGGAGCACAAGCCCCCGCCCCGTCACAGCGTCACCGTCCGGTCACCCGGCCGACTCGAGCTCCTCACCCTCGGAGGCGGATGCCGCCCCCACCGCGGCGGGCAGCTCGCGGCCCGGCTGGCGGCCCGTGGTGAACACGAACTCGCCGTCCACGAAGTCGACGTGCACGTGGTCGCCCGCGTCGAGGCGCCCGTGGAGGATCTCCTCCGAGAGCTTGTCCTCGACCTCGTGCTGCACCGCGCGGCGCAGCGGACGCGCCCCGAGGGTCGGCTCCCAGCCGATCTCGATGAGGCGGGTCTTCGCGGCCTCCGTGATGTCGATCGTCATGTCGCGGTCGAGCAGGCGCTCCGACAGCCGCTTGATGAACAGGTCCACGATCTGGCGCAGCTCGTCCTGCGAGAGCTGCGGGAACACGATCGTCTCGTCGACGCGGTTGAGGAACTCCGGCTTGAAGTGCTTCTTGAGCTCCTCGACCACCTTCGCCCGCATCGCACGGTAGGAGTTCTCCGTGTTGCCCTCGAGCGTGAAGCCCACCGGGCCGCCCGTGATGTCCTTCGTGCCGAGGTTGGTCGTCATGATGATGACGGTGTTCTTGAAGTCGATCACGCGACCCTGACCATCCGTCAGACGCCCCTCCTCGAGGATCTGCAGGAGCGAGTTGAAGATGTCGGGGTGCGCCTTCTCGATCTCGTCGAAGAGCACGACGCTGAACGGCTTGCGGCGCACCTTCTCGGTGAGCTGGCCGCCCTCCTCGAAGCCGACGAAGCCGGGAGGGGCACCGAACAGCCGCGAGACGGTGTGCTTCTCGCCGTACTCCGACATGTCGAGCGAGATGAGCGCGTCCTCGTCGTCGAACAGGAACTCCGCGAGCGCCTTCGCGAGCTCGGTCTTCCCGACGCCCGTGGGGCCGGCGAAGATGAACGAGCCCGAGGGGCGCTTCGGGTCCTTGAGCCCGGCGCGCGTGCGGCGGATGGTCTTGGCGAGCACCGAGATGGCCTCCTCCTGACCGATCACCCGCT
>JAEYZI010000071.1 GCA_023428065.1 Actinomycetes bacterium
AGCGTGAGGCGCGCGCAGGCCGTGGCGCGCGCGGCGCGGGCGGCGATCGGCGACGCGGCCGCGGCATCCGCGGCACCCCAGCGGCTCTCGGCGCGCGAGCACGAGGTGGCATCGCTCGCGGCCCGCCGGCTGAGCAACCAGGAGATCGCCGATCGCCTGCACCTCTCGGTGCGCACGGTCGAGAGCTACCTGCAGTCGGCCTTCGGCAAGCTCGGCATCAACTCGCGCGCCGACCTGCCCGAGCTGCTCGCGGAGCACGTCGACGCCTGACGCGGCGGGCTCACGCGCGTTCGTGCCGCGCCACCGTAGCGGTACCGTACCGACCCCGTACCGGGGCGGCGGATCCCCGTACCCGCACCGCGGAATCCCGTAGCCACCACGGTGCAGGCGTGCGCTACGCCCTCCCTACCTTCTCTCCTGGGCCGGGAACGGCCGGACGACCACACCCACAGGAGAGAGAATGAACACCACCACGCGCATCCGCCGCATCGCGGCCGCGGGCGCCGCCCTCATGACGGCCGCCGCGCTCGCGGTCGGCGCCCCGCTCGCCGCCGCGGCGGGCGAGATCGACAACACCGCACCGATCACCTCGCAGGACCACTACGACGTCGACCAGGGACTCGTACTCACGGTCGCCGCACCCGGCGTGCTCGTCAACGACGTCGACCTCGACGGCGACGCGCTGACGGTCACCGGACACGGCACCGGCGCGGGCGCCATCTCGATCGCCGCCGACGGCTCCTTCGAGTACACCGCGCCGAGCGACTGGGCTGGCGAGGACGTCATCAGCTACACCGTCTCGGACGGCTTCGGCGCCTCGAGCAACGGCACCCTCCACCTGCACGTGAAGCTCGTGGGCCCCGCGCCCCTCGCGGTGAACGACGTCTACTCGACGACGCAGGGGGTGACGCTCCAGGTGGCCGCGCCCGGCGTCATGGCGAACGACCTGAACCTCTCGTCGTCGGCCAACGTGGCGATCTACATCGAGCCCGAGCACGGCGACGTGACGCTCGGGGCCGACGGCGGGTTCACCTACGTCCCCGACGCCGGATACACGGGCGCCGACACGTTCAGCTACACGGTCTTCGACCCGCAGAAGGACTACGAGGGCTCGACCGCCGTCACCATCTACGTGAACGCGGTCGACACCACTCCCATCGCCTCCCCCGACACCTTCACGGCGACGATCGGCCAGACGCTCACCGTGCCGGCACCCGGCGTCCTCGGGAACGACGACGGCTTCGGCTACCCGATCGAGGCCGACATCGTCTCCACCCCGACGCAGGGCACACTCTTCTTCCACGCAGACGGCTCCTTCTCGTACACCCCGTTCGACAACATGGCGGGCGGAGAGGCCGTCGACACCTTCACCTACCGGGCCGTGCGCACCGACAACCCGATCGTGCGCTCCGCCACGACGACCGTGACCATCCACCTCGAGTTCGACGAGCCCGAGGAGGAGCCGGGCGAGGAGGAGCCGGGCGACGAGCCGGGCACCCCCGCCGGCCCGCAGAGCCCGACCGAGCCGCGCGACCCCGAGCAGCCCACGGACGACCCCTCGGACCCGCAGAACCCGTTCGAGGACTCGAGCACCACGACGGAGGGCGACACGGACGACGAGACGCCGGGCCTGTCGAGCGCGAGCACCGAGGAGGCCCCCCGCCTCGCGGCGACGGGCGCCTCCGACGGCACGGGCCTCATCGCCCTCGCGGCCTTCCTCGTGATCTACCTCGGCGTCTTCGCGATGCGCTTGGCCCGCGAGGGCCGCATCCGGCGCGAGGGACGCTGAGGCCGGCAACGGCATCCGCGCGGTCCGCGACGAGAACACCACCACCGCAACTCACGACCCCACCACCAGCAGCACCACCCACGAAAGGACACCCAGATGAACTTCCTCAAGGCGATGACCGACATGGTCCAGGCCGCCCCCGGCCTCATCGAGTCGGCCCAGCAGTACCAGGCGAACGTCGAGGCCCAGGCGGCGAGCTACTCCGCCGCGGGCGTCGGCTTCGGCCAGGGCTACGTCAACACCGTCAACCGCCAGACCCACGGCGAGCCGAGCGCCGAGGCGCTCGAGCCCATCGCGGGCGTCACCCTCGAGCGCTACGCGGCGATCGTCAAGGGCATCGCGGCCTACGGCTACGACCAGAACCGGCTCGTCGAGGTCGCGGCGCAGCAGGGGGTCGCCGCGGCCGACTGGCGCGTCGCGCAGGACGGCTGGAGCGCCCGCATCCAGGCCGACCGCGCTGTCGGCTCCCGCTTCAACGAGCTCTACACGGCGGTCTGACATGGGCTTCCTGGGAGACCTCGCGAAGCTCACGCGTGTGGGATTCGAGAGCTACGAGCGGATGGACGTGGGGGCGCGACTGCGCGACGCCCAGGCCCAGCTCGACGCCCTCAACGCGCCCTACGCCGCGGCCGACCCGCAGGCGGAGGCCCGCCGGATCGCGACGACCGCGACGATCGTGAACTGCGCCCCGACGGGCATGGCCGTGAACCTCGACCCCGTCGTGGCCCTCGAGCTCACGGTCATGCTGGGCGGCGTGCCGGTGCCCGCGCGCACCCAGGCACCCGTGCCCCAGCTGCACCTCGCCCGCATCGCGCCGGGCGCGCAGCTCGCCGTGACGGTCGACCCGGCCCGCCCGGAGAGCGTGCGGATCGACTGGCGCTGAGCACCCGGGGGACCCCGCGACCCGCCGCGACGGCGGAGGTGATGACCGCCTCCGCCGTCGCGGTTTCTTGCGTGCCTGCGCGAGGTCGGAGTTGTCAGCGGACGCCGGAGGTCGTGATGAGGCGCGTCCACGGACCGGCGGGCACCTCGGAGGCCTCCACGAAGCGCCAGGAGACGCCCGGGGTGATGCCGTCGAGGTCGGCGAAACCGAGGCAGCCGGTGAGCGCGGGGGAGACGTCCATCCCGGCGCCGCCGTAGCGCGTGTTGGCCGGGCGCGCGTCATCGGCGCCGAAGACGTAGGCGGCGTCGTGATACTCGCCCGGTCCGGCGTCCTCGATCTGCCCGTAGCACGTGCGCCCGTCGTGGACGAGCTGCACCCACCGGTTCTTGAGGTAGCTGAACCCGGTGTCGCCCCGGTGCGAGCGGTACGGCTCCGCGCCCGCCCAGGGGATCACGGCGTCCCGCTCCGCGAACCCCACCGGATCGTTGACGTCGTCGTAGGGCAGGTCGAGATAGAAGGGGTTCTGCCGGGGAGTCATGCGCGTCGGGAAGTAGTCGTTCGCCGCGGTGCGCGCTTCGGTGCGGCACTCGCCCGCCACCGCGATGCCGTCGCAGCCCCCGTACGCCGCGAGCCAGTCCGAATCGTAGGTCGAGATCTCCTGGCTGCCGTCGGGCGCATCCGGATCGAAGATCTCGCCCACCCAGAAGGTCGTCGAGACGATGCCGGTATGCCACGGATGGCCGGATGCGGCGTCACCGCCCGTCGTGGGTTGCTCGGCGGAGCTCGGTGGCGGTTCGCGTGTCGGGGCGGTGCTCGAGCGGGGGGTCGGGGTCGCGCTCGCGGAGTCGCCCGCCGAGGGGGTCGGCGAGGGCATGGCCGGGGCGCTCGTGCACGCGGCGAGGACCGCCACCCCGGCCAGCAGGCCGAGGGCGGCGGTCCTCGGGCGGTGCACGCTCAGGCGCCCGCCTCCGAGGCGGACTCGCCCTCCGACGCCGCCGGTGGGGGCGGTGCCGGGTCGGCGGCAGGCGCGGGATCGGCGGGTGCCGTGTCAGCGGGCGCGGGCGCCTGGGCGGGAGCCGGCGGCTCCTGCGCGGGCGGGTCGTCCGCCGTCGCTCCACCCGCCGGCGGGTCCACCGGCGCGAGCTCCACCTCGGGGGCGATCGCGAGCGGTGCGGCGGGCGGCTCGGCGACGCTCTCGGCGGCGGGCGGCTGCGCGTCCAGCAGCGTGTAGTCGTCGGTCACGAGGGTGCCGGGACTGAAGATGTTGAGCCCGAAGCTGATCCCCGTGAAGCCCGGGGGGATCGCGGGCGAGGTCCACCGGGCCTCGGTCCAGTCGGCCGCGGGAGCGAACCACGGGCTCGAGGTCCAGTACTCCCATGCCCCCGTCGTGGTCCGCAGGTACACCGCGAACTGCGTGATCGCGGTCGAGGTGTACCAGCCCGAGAGCACGTACTCGTGGTCGGTCGTGACGCTCGGTGCGCAGGACCCCAGGTCGAGGGCGGGGATGATCTTGCCCTCTCCCGACACGTAGCGGGAGATCGTCACCTGGCTCGCGTAGGCGCCCGAGCGTCCGGGGCTCACGAGCGAGAACGACGCGTCGTTGTCGCCCCACGGGGCGGTCTGCCAGCAGGCCGGGAATCCGTTCTGCATGACCTCGAGCCCGGGGTTGACGACCGCGTTCTCGTCGGTCGGCGGCGGCACGACGGGACCGGGCACGGCCGGCTTCGCCGCGCCCCCGATGACGTCGCCGACCGTGCGCACGACCGTGTTGCGCGTCGTACCGCGCTCCTCGAGCCAGTCGGCGAAGCGCTCGAGCAGGGCCGCGTCGATCGAGAGCGCGTCGCAGCTCGACGTGCACACGTCATGGAAGGTGTACTGCAGCCACCCCCCGCCGTGCGCCTCGGCGGCCAGCACGCTCGCCGTGAGGTCCTCGAAGGTCCAGGTCTCGTCGAACTGATCGAGCGCCTGCGTGATCGCGGGTCGCGCGGGCGGCACCGACTCGGCCCAGTCGCAGTCGGCGCAGCCGAAGCGCGAGCGGATGTCGCCCAGCAGCCGGCCGCTGTTGTAGCCGCACTGCACGACCGCGTCGGCCACCTGGTCGGTGACGGCGGCGAAGGGGTAGGCGAAGCTGCGCACGCTGAAGCCCCACTCGGTGAGCTGGACCCGGTCGTTGCAGATCTGCCGGAGCACCTCGTCCTGGGGCACGCCCGTGAGGTCGACGTGGGTCACCGTGTGACCGCCGACCTCGTTTCCGCTCGCGGCGAGCGCGTGCAGCTGGGCGAGCGTGAGCTTGCCGGGGGTGCCGAGGGTGCCGGAGTTGACGAAGAACGTCGCAGGCAGTCCGTGTGCGCCGAGGATCGAACCCGCGAGCACCTGCCCGGCGCCGCCGTCGTCGAAGGTCAGGCTCACGGAGGTGAGCGGACCCGTCTTGACAGGAGGCTCGGGGTCGGGAGTCGGGTCCTTCGGCGTCGGATCGACGGGGTCGGTCGGGCCCGTGGGACCCGTCGGGTCGGTGGGGCCGGTCGGGCCCGTGGGCCCCGTCGGGTCGGTCGGCCCTGTCGGGTCGGCGGGCGTCGTCGGCCCGGTCGGCCCTGTCGGGTCGGTGGGCGTCGCCGGCGCCGTCGGGTCCGTCGGAGTCGTGGAGCCGCCCGGCGTGCCCGGCGTCACGGGCGGGCGCGCGGGGGGAGGCGGCGGGTCCGCCGGCGGATCGGCGGAATCGTCCGCCGCGGGCGGCGCGGCCTCGTCGTCGACGGCGGGGGCGGGCGGGTCGTCCTCCTGCGGCGCGCCGGCGACGGGCGGGGTGGTGGGCGACGGTGCGCCGCGGAAGATCTGGTTGCCGACGGCGAAGGAGATCAGCAGCGCAAGCGCCGTCGCGAAGCCTCCCAGGCCGAAGAGGGCTCGTCTGGTCATGATGGGGTCACCTCGATGCGATGGGTTCGGGAGCGGGGGATGCTGCGGTGCGGGCCGAGCGGGCGAGCGTGCGGAGCGCACCCCACCCGGCCGGCCGGGTGATACCGGTCTCGCCGAGCGTCGAGGCGACGCTCCAGATGATCTCGTCGACGCTCGTGCGCGGCACGAAGTCGACGAGCTCGTGGGCGAGGGAGTTGTCGGGGACGCGGCGCCGCATGTCCTCGTAGCCCGCGCCGTACGCCTCGGCGTAGGGCACGAGGCGGATGCGGCTGCGACTGCCCGTGATGCTCAGGATGCGCGCGGCGAGTTCGAGGATCGAGATCTCCGTCCCGCCGCCGAGGTTCACCGCGATGCCGAGCGCGCGCGGCTCCTCGATGAGGCGCACGAAGGCGGGCACGACGTCGAAGACCGACGAGAAGCAGCGGGTCTGCCGCCCGTCGCCGAACACCGTGAGGGGCTCTTCGCGGAGCGCCTGGGCCACGAGGTTCGGCACGACCATCCCGTAGCGGCCGGTCTGGCGCGGGCCGACCGTGTTGAAGGGCCGCGCGATCGCGACCTCGAGGCCGTACTCCTGCCGGTACGCGTGCGCGAACGACTCGTCGAGTCCCTTCGCGGCGGCGTAGGTCCAGCGGGCCACGAGCGGCGAGCCGAGGATGCGGTCCGAGTTCTCGTGGAGCGCGTCCGAGGTGTTCTTGCCGTAGATCTCGCTCGTCGAGACGATGAGCACGCGAGCGTCGTGGGCGACGCACGCGTCGAGCACGTTCTCGGTGCCGTGGAGGTTCACGCGGAGCCCGTCAAGCGGGTGCTCCACGATGCGCCGGACCCCCACCGCGGCGGCCAGATGGAACACCCGATCGCTCCCCCTGACCGCCGCGTGGACCGCGTCGGGGTCAAGGACCGAGCCGACGCGATATTCGAGCCGCGGATCGCCGAGGCGCCCGCGGAGGTTGTCGGCCCGCCCGGTCGACTCGTCGTCGAGCACGACGACCTCGTCGCCCGCGTCGAGCAGGAGCTCGACGAGGTGGCTGCCCAGGAATCCGGCTCCGCCGGTGACCGTGCTGCGCATGCTCAGCTCCTCACGGGGTGACCCGCCGCGGAACGGCGAGCTCGCGGTAGCTGGCGTCGAGCACGAGGTGCTGCTCGCCCACCCATGACAGGTCGAGGTCGTGGTGTCGCGTGTGCAGCACGACGAGGTGCGGATCGAAGTCGAGCGGATCCGCGACGGACTCGGCGATGCGACCGTCGAGCAGGCGCGCCTGGGGGCACAGCCGGTCGAGGTAGCCCACCGTCGCGCCGCGCCGCTCGAGACCGTGGATGATCTCGAGCGCGGGCGATTCCCGCAGGTCGGCGACGTCGGGCTTGTACGAGACGCCCACGACGAGCACGCGCGAGCCCGCGAGCCCGCGCCCGGCATCCGACAGCACCTGCCCGGCCCGCTCCACCACCCTGGCGGGCCGGGCGGCGATCTCGGCCATCGCCTGGGTGATCATCGGGGCCGCCACCCGCTTCTCGCGCAACTGCCAGAGCAGGTAGTGCGGGTCGCACGGGATGCAGTGGCCGCCGACACCCGGACCGGGGGAGAAGGCCATGAACCCGTAGGGCTTGGTCGCCGCCGCGTCGATCACCTGGGTGACGGGCACATCGAGTTCGCGGCAGATGTCGGCGACCTCGTTGGCGAGGGCGATGTTGACGGCGCGGAAGGTGTTCTCGAGCAGCTTGGTCATCTCTGCCGCGGCGAGCGAGTCGACGCGGTGCAGCCGGACAGCGTAGCGGGAGAGCACGGCCGAGGCCCGCAGGGTGCAGCTCGTCGTCGCGCCGCCGACCACGCGCGGAACGAGCTCGTGCTCGTAGGAGTCGTTCCCGGGATCGATGCGCTCGGGGCTGAACGCCACCGAGACGTCCGCGCCGGCGATCAGGCCGCGCTCGGCGAGTGGGGCCACCAGCAGGTCCTGGGTGCATCCGACGTAGCTCGTCGAGGTGAGCATGAGCACCTGGCCCGGCACCGCATGGGCGACGACGTCGGCGCACGCCGCTCGCAGGATCGAGAGCTCGGGCACGAGGTGGTGGTCGACCGGCGTCGGCACGCACACGATGACCGCGCTCGCCCGCGCCAGGAGCGCGGGGTCGTCGCTGATCGCGAAGCCGTCGTGGGCGAGCGCGGACTCGAGCCGAAGCTGATCGGACGGCAGCAGGTCGGCGGAGCCGGCCCGGATGCTCGCGATCCGCTGGGGGGAGATCTCGAGGCCCAGCACGCGGGCTCCCGCGTGGTGGTAGGCGAGGGCGGTCGGCAGGCCGACGTACCCGAGGCCCACGATCGCGATGTCGTAGTCGTGGGTGCGGTGGTCGGGCGCTGAGGGGAGCGCTGCGGAGGAGCGCTCGAGGCGCGGTCGCGCGCCCACCTGGGGACGCGTGTCGAGGGACGTCATGGGGAGACCTCCATGGCTGCGCCGCACGGCGGCGACGCGATCGGATGGGCAGGGGAGGCCTCCGGTCGGGGGGATCGGGAGCCCGTCTGCACACTGTCGACCCGCTCCCCGGGAGGGTCAACGGCGTGGCGGCAGGAGTGCGGGTGCCCCCGCCGCCGGGTGCGGGATGCCGCAGCCGCGTGCGGATTCCCGCGCTCGCGGTGCGGTCGCCCCGCGCCCCGCCGGGGTTAGCGTCGGTGCCACACCCGATCGAGGAGGACTCATGGCGGCGTTCGTCGTCACGGTGGCCGTCGTCGTGGGCGTCAACACCCTGCTGTGGGTGACCGCCGGCGTCGTGCGCGTCATCGCGAGGCGCCTGCGTGGCGACGCCCCGCCCGGAGGCGCCCGCGTCCCGACGCCCGACGAGGTGGCGATCGTCATCGCGGCGCACGACGAGGCCGTCGTGATCGAGGCGACGATCCGCTCCGCCGCGCGCCAGGTGCCCGTGCGGAACGTCTTCGTGGCCTGCGACGGCTGCACCGACGACACCGCCGAGATCGCGCGCGCGTGCGGGGCGAACGCCCTCGAGATCCGGCCCAACCGCGGAAAGGCGGGCGCCATCCGTGCGCTCGTGGAGGAGCTGCGGATCCCGGAGCGCTTCGAGGTGATGTTGCTGCTCGACGCCGACAGCCAGCTTCACGACGACTATCTGCGCTCGGGGCTGCGCGCTTTCGCCGACCCCGAGGTGGTCGCGGTGGCGGGGCGCGCGACGACCATCCTCGAGCCGCCTCCGCCCACCCTCGCCGGGCGCATCCTGGTGGCCTATCGCGAGCGGCTGTACCTGAGCGTGCAGTACCTGCAGAAGTTCGGTCAGGCCGCCCGGTTCCTCAACGCCGTCGCGATCGTGCCCGGGTTCGCGAGCATGTACCGCACGCGCATCCTCTCCGAGATCGACATCGACGCCCCCGGCCTCGCGATCGAGGACTACAACATGACCTTCGAGGTGCACGCCAAGCGTCTCGGCCGCATCGCGTTCCGGCCGGATGCGGCGATCGCCCTCACCCAGGACCCGGACAACCTCCGCGACTACCGCCGCCAGATGCGCCGGTGGAGCCTCGGATTCTGGCAGACCGTGCGCCGACACGGCCTGCGCGCGGGACGGTTTTGGGCGCTCCTGGCGATCTCGATCGGCGAGATTGTCACGAGCAGCGTCTTCATGGTGCTCCTGCTGCCGATCCTGCTGCTGAGCGCGGGGAGCATGATCGTGGCCGCATCGGGGCTCGACCCGAGCGGCGTCGCGCAGGGCATCGCGGAGGTGATCCCGCCGCTCGCGATCCTCGCCGGGGTGCTCCTGCCCGACTACCTCCTCTCGGTGCTCGCGGCGGTGCTCGCCCGGCGACCGGTCTATCTCCTGCTCGGGCCGCTCTTCCCCGCGCTGCGGACGCTCGACGCGTGGCTGTGCCTCCGCGCCATGTTCGAGGCGTTCCTGCGGACGCGCGCCGACGGCCGCTGGACCTCGCCGGAACGTCGCGCGGTCGCCTCGGGCTGATCAGGACACGAGCGAGACGAGGTGGGCGCGCGAGCGCGCGCCCACCTTGCGGTAGACGCGCGTGAGTCGCAGCTCGACGGTGCGCACCGAGAGGAAGAGCGTCGCGGCGATCTCCTTGTTCTGCATGCCCCGCACCACGAGTTCGACGACCGCGCGCTCCTCGGGGCTGAGCGCCTCGAGGACCGGTGTGCGCGGGAGGCGGTCGGGGGGCTCCTGCAGAGCGCGCGGCCCCGGTGCGGCGGGGGGCGTGGCGACGTCGGCCCAGGCGCGGGCGCCCGCGCCCGCGAAGGCGACACGCGCATCCGCGGCGGCGCGCTCGGCCGCGAGCTCCGCGCCCGCAGCCTGGAGGCGCCGCGCATAGAGCAGGCGCAGCATGCCGAGCTCGAAGGCGGAGTCGTCGGGGCGGTGCAGCGCGAGCGCCGCGTCGAACCGGCCGCGCACCTCGGCATCGGGGGCGGTCGCGAGCTCGACGCGCGCCGCGGCGAGGGTGGCCCACCGTGAGCGAGTGGAACGTGCCGCCTCGACGAAGCGCTGCGCCGCGTGCTGTGCCGCTCCGACGCGACCGATCGCGGCGAGGGCCTCGACGAGCGCGGGGAGGTGGCGCACGATCGACGGATCCGGGATCTGCGCCGTGAGCGTGTCGGCGAGCAGCAGCAGCTCGCACGCGGCCGCGTCGTCGCCGCGCAGCCGCGCGAGCTCGCCGCGCAGCACGAGGCCGTGCGCCGCGGGAAGGGGCCCCGCGAGCGGTACCGCGTGCTCCGTCCAGGCGGCGAGTGCGGCCTCGGCGCCCGCGAAGTCGTCGTCGGCGAGGAGCGCCCAGGCGGTGAGCGGCACGAGGCCGCGCGGCTCGGCCGACGCGGGATGCAGGCGGCTCCAGTCCCGCGCGAGGCCGAGGGCCTCGCCGATGCGGCCCGACCGCGCCGCGCAGTCGATCGCGAGCGAGGTGAGCCAGCCCGACCACAGGCGTCCGGGTCGGATGAGCGTGCGGGAGAGTCGGCCGATGAGGCGACGCGCACCCGCGTAGTCCTCGGCGAGCGTCGCGGCGCGCGCGTGCAGCGCGAGCAGCAGCGGGTCGTGCTCGGGCTCGTCGGTCCCCGCGTCGCCCGTCGCGCCCAGCAGCATCCGGGCGGTCGCGGCGAGTGCACGCGTGGGGCCCATGAGCTCGCGGTCGTCGTCGGCGAGCGCGTCGAGGGCGTCGCGTGCCTCCGCGAACTCGCCCCGTGCGGCCGCGACGGTGGCGCGGGTGGCCACCCATCGCAGGTGCAGTGCCGCGTCGCCCGGGGCGTCGGGAGTGGCGTCGGCCGCATCCGTCGCACGTCCGGCGAGGTAGTCGACCCGCAGGCGCGAGAGCGCGAGTCGGGTGAGCGACTCGGGGGCGGCGGTGCGGTCGCCCGCTGCGATGCGCAGGTACCTGTCGGCCAGTTCGGGCTCGCCCGCCTCGAGGAGGGCGTCCGCGAGCTCCGCGAGGTGCCGCGCGAGCCCGTCGGTGCCGGATCGCGCGGCACGGTCGGCGAACTCGACGCTCGCCCCGAGGTGCCCCAGCCGTGCGGCCTCGATGGCGGCGTCGACGAGCAGTCGGCGGAGGTCGCGCGCGGGATCGGTCCAGCTCGCGTGCCAGGGCGCGAGCAGGGGATCGCACGAGCCCGCGAGCTCGGCGTGGAGCTCGCGGCGCGCCCGCGAGGGCGAGGCGTCGGCGAGCGCCGCGCGCACGAGCGGGTCGGCGAGGTGCACGAACGGACCCGCCTCGCGCGCGACGCCCACATCGAGCAGCTCCTGCACGGCGTCCTCGGCGTCGGGCGCCCAGCGGGAGACCGAGCTGCGCGCGTGCAGGGGAGCGGTCGCGAGGCGTTCGAGCACCCGGCCGTGCGTCGAGCCGAGCCCCCGGGTGGCCCGTTCGAGGGCCGCCCACGCCGCCGGGCCCGGGCGGGCGGGGAGCCGAAGCGCCTCGCGGCCGGCGAGTTGCTCCGGCGAGAGCGACTCGAGGAGCGAGGCGAAGGTGGCGAGGTTGCAGCCCGACTCCGCGAGCAGGATGCGGAGCGTGCCCGGATCGATGCCGACGGGGGCGAGCTGCGCGGCATCCGTCTCGTCGATCCGCCCGATGCGCGTGGAGGGGAGGCCCGCGAGGGGCTCGTCGGGGTGCAGCTCGACGGCGGTCGCGACGAGCCGGATCCCGGACCCGGCGAGGTGCCCGGCCATGTAGCCGAGGATCGCGCGGCTGTCGCCGTCCATCCGGTCGACGTCGTCGACGAGCAGGAGGGTGCGGGGGAGGGCGAGGCCTCGCAGCAGCGCGAGCAGCTCGGCCGCGGCCTCGCCGAGGGCGGTGTCGCCGTCGGCGCGCAGCGCGAAGCGGCCCGTGAAGTCGGCGGCGCGCGCCTCGCCGACCGAGGCGACGAGCGCCGAGATCCCGGACAGCGGCCAGCCGGCCTCCCCGCGATTGACCCGCACGAGAGCCGAGGCCCCGGCGGCGTGACGTTCCTGCAGGTCGGTGAGCAGGGTGCTCTTGCCGCTCCCGACGTCGCCGAGGATCAGGAGCGCACCGTCGTGGGGGCTCCGGGCGAGGGCGTCGCTCAGCTCGTGGGCATCGACGTGACAGTGCAGCATCGCGACGCCGTTCGCATCAGCTCCACGTCTCGCGGGTGGTACGAAGACATGGCATCGGGGGTCAACTCCATCGGGGGGCGTCGGGTGGCCCGACAGTTCGGTCTACCGTGCCGCGGCGGTTCCCCGCAAGAGGGGATGTGACATCCTCAGCTCGGAGGGAGTGCGACCGGCTCGGTGTCGGGCAGCGGGCTCGCGTCGCGCCCGCGCAGGTCGGGAGCCGCGCGGCGGAAGAGCGTGGGCACGAGCACCCCCACGAGCGCGAAGAGGGCGGCCGCGACGAAGCCGCCGTCGGGCCCGTAGCCGTCGATGAGGAAGCCCGCGACGGCGGAGCCGAGCGCCGCTCCGATGAGCTGGCCGGTGCCGACCCAGCCGTAGGCCTCCGCCGTGTCGGAGAACTTCACGGTGGCTGACACGATCGTGAACATGACGGCGAGCGCGGGGGCGATCCCGAGCCCGGCGATCACGAGCGTCGCCGAGATCGACCAGAACTCGAACGCGAAGACCGCGAGCACCGAGCCGACGAAGACGATGAGCATGCGACGCGCGAGGGCCCACGGGCCGATCGGCAGGTGACCGAACGCGAGGCCGCCCGCGAGGGAGGCGACGGCCCAGATGGCGAGCACGATGCCCGCCTCCGCGCCGCCCTCGCCGAAGGTCGCCACGACGCCCGCCTCGACGGCCGCGCACGAGCCCACGAGCAGGAAGCCCGTGATCGTCGATAGGAGCACGGCGGGTCGCTTGAGCACGACGCCGAAGCGGCGCTTCGACCGCGGGATGCGCACGCGCCCGACCTCGGGGGAGGCGATGAACCATGCGCCGCCCGCGACGAGGAAGAACACCGAGAGGAAGATGCCCGCGACGGTCGAGACCTGCGTGGCGACGAAGGTCACGACGACGGGCCCTGCGATCCAGATGATCTCCTGGGCCGAGGCGTCGAGCGAGAACAGCGGGGTGAGCTGGCGGGAGTTCACCATCTTCGGGTAGATCGTGCGCACGGCGGGCTGCACGGGCGGGTAGCTGAGCCCGGCGACGAGGCCCGCGAGCATGAACCCCCAGAGCGGCAGCGGTGCGAGGGCGACCGTGGAGAGCGCGATCGCGCACACGACCGTCGTGAGGATGAGCACGGGCCGCATCCCCCACCGGCCCATCCACCGGCTCGTGACGGGACCCGACACGGCCTGGCCGACGGAGGTCGCGCCGAGCACGAGGCCCGCCGCGCCGTAGCTGTGGAAGATCTGCTCGATGTGGATGAGGAAGCCGAGCGAGAGCATGCCGCCGGGGAAGCGCGCGAACAACTGCGCGGCGATGACCCGGGCGACTCCCCGGGTGCGCAGCAGGTCGAGATAGGCGTTCACAGCCCTCCGAGCCTAGTGCCGCCGACCGACGTCGGACGTGGTGTCCGAGGGCTCTCGTAGGGTGTGGAAAGTGTGCAAAACGGGGGCGAACTTATGCACATCTGTGGATGACACGCCCACAACATCTAGGGTTGGCCCGGTGTCGCAGGCCCGATATATAGTGGTGGAACCTCCAGGCCGGGGGAGGGCGACGAGGCCCCCGAACGGCCCGTCGAGGTCGATTCTCACCAGGGGTTTTGTCAGCGGCGCGCACACGGTGCGCGGGGAGGAAAGGGATCACGTGACCATCACCGTCGTGAAGCGCAACGGAGAGCGCGAGCCGTACGACGCCAACAAGATCAACCTCGCGATCGAGCACGCGAGCCAGGGTCTCGACGAGAACATCACCTGGGTCACGCAGATCGCGTCCGAGCTCGAGCTCACGCTGTTCGACGGCATCACGACCCAGCAGCTCGACGAGGCCGTCATCCAGGTCGCCCTCCAGAACGTCAAGGACGACCCGCAGTTCGACACCGTCGCGGCGCGCCTGCTCCTCAAGACGATCTACAAGCGCGTGCTCGGCGACTACCAGACGGCCGAGGAGCTCAAGGAGCTGCACCGCACCCACTTCCGCGCCGCGATCGAGCGCGGCGTCTCCGAGCTGCTGCTCGACTCCCGCTTCCCCGACCTGTTCGACCTCGACCGCCTCGCCGAGGCGCTCGAGCCGAGCCGCGACGGCCTCCTCAAGTACATCGGCGTCGTGACCCTCAACAACCGCTACGGCATCAAGGCCCGCAACGGCGAGCCGCTCGAGGTGCCCCAGTTCTTCTGGATGCGCATCGCGATGGGTCTCTCGCTCAACGAGGCCGACCCGACGAGCCACGCGATCGCGTTCTACGACAAGATGTCGAAGCTCGAGTACCTCGCCGCGGGCTCGACCCTCGTCAATGCGGGGACCTCCTACCCGCAGCTTTCCAACTGCTTCGTCATGGAGATGCAGGACGACATCGAGCACATCGCGAAGTCCGTGCGCGACGTCATGTGGCTCACGAAGGGCACGGGCGGCATCGGCCTCTCGGTCACGAAGCTGCGCGCCCAGGGCTCGCCCATCCGCTCCAACAACACGACCTCGACGGGCCCCATCCCGTTCATGCACACGATCGACTCGGTGCTGCGCGCGGTGAGCCGCGGCGGCAAGAAGTTCGGCGCCCTCTGCTTCTACATGGAGAACTGGCACCTCGACTTCCCCGAGTTCCTCGACCTGCGCCAGAACTCGGGCGACCCCTACCGCCGCACCCGCACCGCGAACACGGCCGTCTGGATCTCCGACGAGTTCATGAAGCGCGTGCAGAACGACGACGACTGGTACCTCTTCGACCCGCTCGAGGTCGCCGACCTCAACGAGCTCTACGGCCAGGCGTTCTCCGAGCGCTACGCGGAGTACGTCGCGATGGCCGAGGCCGGCGAGCTGCGGATGTTCAAGAAGATCTCCGCGCGCTCGCAGTTCAAGGACATCCTCATGTCGCTCCAGACCACGAGCCACCCGTGGCTCACCTGGAAGGACACGATCAACAACCGCGCCCTCAACAACAACACGGGCACGATCCACCTCTCGAACCTCTGCACCGAGATCTGCCTCCCGCAGG
>JAEYZI010000096.1 GCA_023428065.1 Actinomycetes bacterium
GCTGCGGCGGCGCGACCCGCCGCTGGGCCCGCGGCAGCTCCCGCGCCCGGGCGCGTGCACGTCGAGGGCATCTGGACCTCGGGCGGTCAGGGAGAGATCGACGCGTGCCGCGGCTCCGTCAACGTGCCCGGCATCGCGGGCTACCTCGGCGGCGCGTTCTATGCGGCCGAGCACTGGTCGTGCGGCGGCAGCGCATGGGGCCGGATCGGCGCCGGCGCGGTCGTCGATTTCCCCGGATACGGCAGCTATCGCGTCGCGGGGATCGTGAGCGGTCTCGTCTACGGCGCCGACGCGTCCGCCATCCCGCGCGGCTACGCGGGCTACTACCAGACCTGCATCGGGGGCAGCGGTTCCCAGATGGCCGTCTGGCTTCTCGAGCGCGTCGCCTGACGCGCCGCGCTCGAGCCGTCGATCAGCGGGGTCGCGGGGCGCGCATCCGCTGGGGGTCGATGCCTCCGGGGATCTTGAAGCCCTTGACCTTCGCGACCGAGGTGAGACGCTTGTCGACCTGGAGCACCTCCGCCTTCGTGAGCTTGCGCGGCAGGCGGTTGAGGCGGGCGGAGAGCTTGTGCAGCGGCACGGACTCCGCATCCGGTCCCACCGAGAGCAGGTGCACGGGGACGTTCGGCAGCAGGCGCGCGACGTTCGCGCGCTCCTTGTCGAGCATGGACTGGGTGCGCGAGAGCGGACCTTCGCCGATGAGCACGACGCCCGGACGCCCCACGGCGCGGTAGACGGCATCCCGCGTCTTCGCGCTGAACGCGATGGGCTCCTCGCTTCCGATCCACGAGCGGCGGAGGCCGTTGCGCAGCACCGCGCCCACGGCACCCGACTGGCCCTCGATCTGGCTGTAGGCCGCGCGCTCGGCGCGGCGGCCGAGCACGACGAGCACGAGCAGGAGGCCGCCCAGCAGACCCGTCAGCACGGTGAGGATGATGCCGATGACGTTGTCGCCGAAGAACACCACCGAGAGCACGATCGACGCCGCGAGCGGCACGAGGAAGCTCAGGATGAGGTACCAGGTGATCCCGGGGTCGGAGCGGCGGGTCATCTTGAAGACCTGCCACATCTGCTTGATGCGACCGGGCTCCTTCTCAGGGGTGCTGCGTGCCATGGTTCAAGACTAGGGCGTGCTCGGACACCGCCTGCGCGAAGGGGGCTTCGTGCTCGGCGAGATGGCGCAGCTCGACGGGGATGTCGCGCCCCTTCGCGAGCATCGAGCGGGCCCACAGGCGCCCGGCGCGGTAGCTCGACCGCACGAGCGGGCCGGCGAGCACGCCGAGGAACCCGAGCTCCTCCGCCTCGTGCGCGAGTTCGACGAACTCCTCGGGACGCACCCACCGCGCGACGGGCAGGTGCCGCGGCGAGGGGCGCAGGTACTGCGTGAGCGTGATGATGTCGCACCCCGCCTCGCGCAGATCGCGCAGCGCCTGTGAGATCTCGTGGCGTTCCTCTCCCATCCCGAGGATGAGGTTCGACTTCGTGATGAGCTCGGCGTCGTGGGCGGCCGTGAGCACCCCGAGCGAGCGCTCGTAGCGGAACGCGGGTCGGATGCGCTTGAAGATCCGCGGGACGGTCTCGACGTTGTGGGCGAACACCTCGGGCCGGCTCGCGAACACCTCCGCCAGGAGGGCGGGATCCCCCGAGAAGTCGGTCGCGAGGATCTCGACGCCCGTCCCGGGGTTCGCGCCGTGGATCGCACGCACGGTCTCGGCGTGCAGCCACGCGCCCTCGTCGGGCAGGTCGTCGCGCGCGACGCCCGTGACGGTCGCGTAGCGGAGCCCCATCCGCCGCACCGACTCGGCCACCCGGCGGGGCTCATCGGTGTCGTACTCCGCGGGCTTGCCCGTGTCGATCTGGCAGAAGTCGCAGCGGCGGGTGCACTGGCTGCCGCCGATGAGGAACGTCGCCTCCCGATCCTCCCAGCACTCGTAGATGTTGGGGCAGCCGGCCTCCTGGCACACGGTGTGGAGGTTCTCCGACGTCACGAGCGATCGCAGCGACGTGAACTCGGGGCCCATCTTGGCGCGCGTCTTGATCCACTCGGGCTTGCGCTCGATGGGCGACTGGGCGTTCCGCACCTCGAGACGCAGGAGCTTGCGGTCGCCGGGCGCGGCGCTCACGCGGGCACCACCGTGGGGTGGGCGAGGCTCCCGGCCAGGGCGCCCTCGAAGCGGCGGACGACGTCCGGCACGACATCGGAGGGGGTGACCTCGCGGCCGAGCTCGCGGCTCATCGTGGTGACGCCCGCGTCGCGGATGCCGCACGCGACGATCGCGCGGTAGGGCTCGAGCTCGTTGCTGCAATTGAGGGCGAAACCGTGCATCGTGACGCCCTCGGCCACCCGGATGCCGATCGCCGCGATCTTGTCCGCAGGCCCGCCGGGGCGTTCGATCCACACCCCGCTGCGGCCGGCGACGCGGACCCCCGGGATGCCGTGGTCGTCGAGCACGCCGATGAGGAGTTCCTCGAGGCGGCGGACGTAGGCCACGACGTCGACGGGGTCGGCGAGGCGCACGATCGGATAGCCGACGAGCTGTCCCGGCCCGTGCCAGGTGATCTTGCCACCGCGGTCGACGTCCACGACGGGGGTGCCGTCGACGGGCCGTTCCCCGGGTTCGGTGCGCTTCCCGGCGGTGTAGACGGATGGGTGCTCGAGGAGGAGCACGGTATCGGGCGCCCGGCCGCTCGCGACGTCGGCGTGCAAGGCACGCTGGCGTTCGAGGGCCGTCGAATACGACACGGAGTTGGCGCTTAGCCCCGCGTCGACGTAGTCGACCACGTGCCCAGCCTAGGCGGTCGCGTCCTCCTCAGCCGGAACGGCATCGCCGAGTCCGCGGATGCCCGCCCTGGGCGAGCTCGCACCGCGGGCTGTCGAGCATGCTCGACGCGTGAGCACGTTCCGAGACCGCCCGGGCATCCGCGTCGTGCGCGCGATCGAGCGAGGGGAGCACCTGGAGGCGCTCCTCGTGCGGCTCGACGGCGACCCGCCACGAGCGCTCGTCCTCGCGCGCGCGCTCGACGAGACGGGGGAGCGCCTGCGTCGGCGTGAGCTCGCGGCGCTCGCGCGAGGGGCGGGAGTGGGCGTGCCCGAGGTTGTCGACGTCATCGACGACGTGCGCGGTCCGGGGGTTCTCCTCTCGCGCGTCGCGGGGCGGCGGCTCGGAGAGCTGCTCGCGGAGCGTGAGGAGTGGAGCGCGGGCGAGGCGGTCGGGGTGCTCGGCCCTCTCGTCGCGACCCTCGCGCGTCTGCACGACGCCGGGGTCGCCCACGCCGCCCTCGGCGCCTGCGAGGTCATCGTCACGGCAGACGGTCCGGTGATCACGGGTTTCCTTCGAGCCGAGCTGTTCGCGGCGGGTGCGCCGGAGGTCGTGCGCGAGCGGGTGGCGGGCGTGGTCCACGACCGGGCCGTGATCCGCGAGCTCGCGGCGGTGCTCCTCGCGCGCGTCCGGGGGTCACGCTCCGTCGCCGCGCACGAGCTCGCTGCGACCGTCGCGACCGTGCCGGGCCATGAGCTCCTGCCGAGGCTCGGGGAGGGGCTCGCGGAGCTCGCGGCACCGGTCCTCGTCCGGGCCGTCGCGCCCCGGGACACCGCCGTGAGCCGTCCCGTGGGGGGCGAGCGACTCGTCGCGGTCGTCGTCGACGCGGGGGAGCAGGAGGCGCCGCACGCGCGCGAGCGGTTGTCGCCCCGCGTGCGGGAGGTCCTGGCACGTGTTCGCGAGCGTCTCGACGCGCTCCCCGCGCTGCGGCGTCGGCTCGTGGTGGGCGGGGGTGCGGCGATCGCCGTCGCGGCCCTGCTCCTCACGCTGATCCCGTCGCGAGCGCACGAGGGGGACGGCGTCGTGGCCCACACGGTCGACACCTCGCCGACGCCGAGCACGCCGCCGACACTCGGGCGAACGGATGCGGCGCCCCCTCGAGATGCGGTCGTCGCCGCCATCCTCGGTGACGATCCCGTCGCGGCCGCGATCGCGCTGCTCGAGCGGCGGGAGACCTGCATCGCGCACCTCTCGATCGTGTGCCTCGACGAGGTGGACCAGGCTGCCTCGGCCGCGCTTCACGACGATCGCCACGGCATCGAGGTCATGCGAGCCGGAGGCGAGGCGTCGCTGCCTTGCGAGGCTCCTGAGGAGCCGCGCCTTCTCGAGCGTCTCGGCGACAGCGCGCTCGTGGGGCTCGGCCCGGAGACGGCTCCGGCCTCGCTCCTCATCGTGAGGAGCGAGGCCGGGTGGCGTATCCGCGACTGGGTCGCGGTCGACTAGATGCCGAGCGCGGAGCGGAAGTCGCCCGCCTCGAGACGGGCCTTGACGGCCCCCAGGAAGCGTGCGGCGTCCGCGCCGTCGATGATGCGGTGGTCGTACGAGAGCGCGAGGTAGACGGTCGAGCGGATCGCGATCGCGTCCGTTCCGCTCTCGCTCACGACGACGGGCTTCTTCGTGACGACACCGGTTCCGAGGATCGCGACCTGCGGCAGGAACACGACGGGCGTGTCGAAGAGCGCTCCGCGCGATCCCGTGTTGGTGAGCGTGAACGTCCCGCCCGCGAGCTCGTCGGGCTTGAGCTTGTTCTCACGCGTGCGCTCGGCGAGGTCGGCGATCTCCTTGGCGAGGCTCGCGATGTCGAGGTCGCCCGCGTTGCGGATGACCGGGGTGAGCAGCCCGCGTTCGGTATCGACCGCGATCGAGAGGTTCTCGGTGTCGGGGTAGACGATGTTGTCGCCGTCGACCGTCGCGTTGATGATCGGGTAGGTGCGCAGCGCCTCGGCGGCCGCGAGCGCGAAGAACGGCATGAAGGAGAGCTTCGTGCCGGTCTTCTCGAGGAACGCGGCCTTCACCTCGTCGCGCAGCTGCGCGACCTTCGTGACGTCGGCCTCCACGACCGTCGTGAGCTGCGCCGTCGAGTTCATCGAGACCACCGCGCGCTCCGCGACGACCTTGCGCAGTCGCGTCATGGGCACCGTGGTGCCGCGGAGGGGCGACACCTCGGCCGGTGCGGCCGCGGGTGCCGCCGCGGATGCCGCGGGGGTGCTCGCGGCGGGAGCCTCGGTCGCGACGGCGGCGAGCACATCCTGCTTGCGGATGCGACCTCCGACGCCCGTGCCCGTGACACCTCCGAGCTCGACGCCCTTCTCGTTCGCGAGCTTGCGGACGATCGGGGTGACGTAGCCCGCGTGGGAGGTCGTGGCGGGGCTCGCAGTGGGCGCGGGCGCCGCCTGCGAGGCGGGGGCGGCAGGTGCCTCGGCAGGCGCGGCCGGGGCCGGAGCCTCGGCGGCCGGAGCCTCCGCGGGGGCGGGAGCGGGCGCCTCCGCGGCCGGGGCGGGTGCCTCTGCGGGGACCGGAGCCTCGGCGGAGGGAGCCTCGGGAGCGGGGGCGGAAGCCTCGGCGGCCGGAGCGGAAGCCTCGGCGGCAGGAGCCGGTGCCTCGGCAGGGGCCGGAGCCGCCGCGGCAGGCGCGGGCTCGGCGGCGGGGGCCTCCTGAGCGGGCGCGGGCGCCGCCTCGGGGGCGGGCGCGGCCTCCGCAGCGGGAGCGGCCTCACCGCCTCCCGAGCCGTCGCCGATGCGCACGAGCGGCGCGCCGACCTCGACGGTCTCGTCCTCGGCGACGAGGATCTCCTCGATCACGCCGGCGACGGGGGACGGGATCTCGGTGTCGACCTTGTCGGTCGAGACCTCGAGCAGAGGCTCGTCGACCTCCACGCGGTCGCCGACCTTCTTCAGCCAGCGGGTCACCGTACCTTCCGTGACGCTCTCGCCGAGCGCCGGGAGGCTGACGGATTCGCTCATCGGTGATGCTCCTTATTCAGCCGTTGTTCAGCCGTGTCGTTCTAGCTTAGCCGCCGGTCTCAGCCGTGGAGCGGCTTCCCGGCAAGTGCCAGGAAGGCCTCGCCGAGTGCCTCGTCCTGAGTCGGGTGGGCGTGGATGTAGGGGGCGATGTCCTCGGGGTAGGCGTCCCAGTCGACGACGAGCTGCGCCTCGCCGATGAGCTCGCCCACGCGCGCGCCGATCATGTGCACGCCGATGACGGGGCCGTCGTTCACCCGGATTGCCTTGATGACGCCCGAGGTGCCGATGATGTGGCTCTTGCCGTTGCCGGCGAGGTTGTACTCGACGACCGTGATGTTCTCGGCGCCGTACTTCTCCTCGGCCTTCGCCTGCGTGAGGCCGACCGAGGCGACCTCGGGGTCGGAGTAGGTCACCTTCGGGATGTTGACGTCCTCGACCATGATCGGGTCGAGGCCCGCGAGCACCTCGGCGACGTAGATGCCCTGCTGGAATCCGCGGTGCGCGAGCTGCAGGCCGGGCACGATGTCGCCGACCGCGTAGACCCCGGGGACGGTCGTCTGGAGCTTGTCGTCGACGACGACGAAACCGCGGTCGAGCTGCACGCCGACCTCCTCGAAGCCCATGCCGGCCGTGAGCGGGCCACGACCCACCGCGACGAGGAGGATGTCGGCCTCGACGGTCTCGCCGTTCTCGAGCGAGACGACGACGCCCGACTCGTTCTGGGTGACGCCGGAGAAGCGCACGCCGAGCTTGAACTCGATGCCGCGACGGCGGAAGGCGCGCTCGAAGTGCTTCGAGATCGACTCGTCCTCGTTCGGCACGAGGTGGGGGAGCGCCTCGATGATCGTGACGTCCGCGCCCCAGCTCTTCCACACGCTCGAGAACTCGACGCCGATGACACCGCCGCCGAGCACGGCGACCTTCTTCGGCACGAAGTCGAGGGCGAGGGCCTGCTCGGACGTCACGACGCGGCCGCCGATCTCGAGACCGGGGAGCGAGCGCGAGTAGGAGCCCGTGGCGAGCACGACGTTCGTGCCGCGGATGGTCTGGTCGCCCACCTGGACGGTGTTGGGCGAGGTGAGACGGCCGAAGCCCTCGATCGTCGTGATGCCGCGGCCCTTGATGAGGCCCTGGAGCCCCTTCCACTTGCCGGCGACGATGCCCTCGCGGTACGCGGTCACCGCGGCGATGTCGATGCCGCCGAACTGCGCCGCGACGCCGTACTTGCCGGCCTCGCGGGTGACGTCCGCCACCTCGGCCGAGTGGAGCAGGGCCTTCGTCGGGATGCACCCGACGTGGAGGCACGTGCCGCCCACCTTGTCCTTCTCGATGAGGGCGACGGACTTGCCGAGCTGGGCGTAGCGCAGAGCGGCGGCATAGCCACCGCTTCCCGCTCCCAGGACGACGAGGTCGAAGGTCTGCTCGGACACTGGAGAAACTCCCTTGCGCTTCGCGTGTCGGAATGCCCGCGAGAGAGGTGGTGTCGCGGAGCGGAAAGAGGCAAGGCGTTCCTTGCCGAATCGACCCTACTACGCTCGTGCGAGCTCCGCCGTCAGCCCGAGGAGGGTGCGCACCGCGACGCCGGTCGGTCCCTTTCCGGTCCCGCCGTAGGGGCTCCCGGTGTTGTAGGCGGGACCGGCGATGTCGAGGTGGGCCCACCCGATCCGGGCTCCGGGGCCGTCGCCGCCGGCCTCTCCGACGAAGGCGCGCAGGAAGTGCCCGGCGACGAGCATCCCGCCCGCCGTGTGGCCGAGCTTGGCGTTCGCGAGGTCGGCGACGTCGGAGTCGAGCACGGATCGCAGCTCGGGGGGCAGCGGCATGGCCCACATCGCCTCGTCTGCCCGCTCGGCGGCCGCGAGCACGACGTCGACGGCGGGCCGGTCGCCCATCACGCCCACGGTGCGCTCGCCCAGTGCGACGCGGGCGGCGCCCGTGAGCGTCGCGACGTCGACGAGGAGGTCGGGGCGCTCGGCTGCAGCCGCGGCGAGCCCGTCGGCGAGCACGACGCGACCCTCGGCATCCGTGTTGGTCACCTCGACGGTCGTGCCGTTCCACGTGCGCAGCACGTCGCCCGGCCGGAGAGCCGTGCCCGAGGGCATGTTCTCGGCGAGGCACAGCCACGCGCTCACCCGGACGGGGAGGCCTCGGCGGGCGGCGTCGAGCACGACGGCGAGAGCCGTCGCGGCGCCCGTCATGTCGTACTTCATCGTCGCCATCGAGGTGGGGGGCTTGAGGGAGAGCCCGCCCGAGTCGTAGGTGATGCCCTTGCCGACGACGGCGAGGTGCCGCTCTGCGCCCTCCGGGCGGTACCGCACGACGACGAGCCGGGGAGGACGGCTCGATCCGCTTCCCACGCCGAGGATGCCGCCGAAGCCCTGCGCGACGAGCTCGTCCGGCTCGAGCACCTCGAGTTCGACCGGGAGCCCGGCCGCGAGGTCGCGCGCGCGGTCCACGAAGGTCGCCGGGTAGAGATCGGATGCCGGCTCGTTGACGAGGTCGCGCACGAGGTGCGTGGCGATCGCGGTCGCCGCCGCAGCGGCGACCGCTGCAGCGCCAACGGAACCCTCGGAGACGTGGAGAGCGATGCGCTCGACGGGCCGCTTCGACGCCGTGTCGCCCGTCCGATAGGCGAGATAGGCGTATGCGCCGCTCGCCGCAGCCTCGAGGGCGACCTCCGCCGTCTCCTCGTCGTCGACGGGGAGTGCGAGCACGAGCGACTCAAGACCGCACGCCATGCGACCCGCGACACCCGCGGCGGAGCGGACGGCGGCACGGCCGGGCTCCGCACCGAGACCGACGAAGGCGATGGGGGACCGTCCGCCCGGGAGGAGCGGGCCGCGGCGGAACTCGTCGGCGGCCCCCGTGACCCCGAGAGGGACGAGGAGCTCCGCGACGCCGTCGGGCGCATCCTGGGCGAGAACCGGCCCGCTCCGGCCCTTCACGACACCGAAGACGAGCAGCGAGGCCTCGAGCTCGGAGAACGGGACGGAGGTGACGGACAGCTCGGGCACGGTCATGCGGTCAGGGTATCTCCCGGGCCTGTGTTCGCTGTGAGCATCACGCCCCGGCCCGCGCGATCCGGCCCCCGTCGGGGCGCGGCTCCTAGACTCGGAGACATGAATCCGAACCCTCTCTACGAGGTCGTCGGCGACATCTCGGATGTGCCGACCGGGCTGCACCTCGTCGCCGGCCTCACCGGGTTCACCGACTCGGGGGCCGCCGTCGCCCAGCTCACCGAGCTGCTGCGCGGGCTCCCCGTCGTGCGAGACCTCGTCGTCTTCGACAACGACGAGCTCCTCGACTACCGTGCGCGCCGCCCCATCATGTTCTTCGACGAGGACCACCTCTCGAGCTACGAGCCCTCCCGTCTCGTCCTCTCGCTCGTGGAGGACGAGCTCCACCGGCCCTTCCTGCTGCTCACGGGCTACGAGCCCGACTTCCGCTGGGAGGCGTTCACGCGCGCGGTGGTCGAGCTCGTCGAGCGATTCGAGGTGGCCGACGTCACCTGGATCAACGCGATCCCCATGCCGACGCCGCACACCCGCCCGGTCGGCGTGACCGTGAGCGGCAACCGCCCCGAGCTCACCGACGCGTACTCCATCTGGCGCCCGCGCACGCAGGTGCCCGGCAACGTCCTCCACCTGCTCGAATACCGCCTCCAGGAGGCGGGGCACCCCACGGCGGGCTTCGTCCTCCTCGTGCCCCACTACCTCTCCGACACCGAGTACCCCGTCGCGGCCGTCGCGGCGCTCGAGAGCGTGAGCGCGGCGACGGGGCTCATCTTCCCGACCGACGAGCTGCGCGAAGAGGGTCGAGAGTTCACCCTCAAGGTCGAGGAGCAGGTCGAGGGCAACCCCGAGCTCGAACGTCTCGTGCGCACGCTCGAGGAGCGCCACGACAGCTATATGGAGGAGAACCCGCTGCCGTCGCCCCTCGTCGACGAGGACGGCGAGCTCCCGAGCGCCGACACGATCGCTGCCGAGCTCGAGCGCTTCCTCGCCTCACGCCGCGACGAACCGCGCGGCTGATCCAGACCTCTAGCCTGGGAGGGTGAACTCCGCGCGGTCCTGGCTCGTCTTCGCCGGGGGCGCGTTCGCCTACTTCGTCGCGGTGCTGCAGCGCACCTCGTTCGGGGTCGCGGGGGTCGAGGCGACGGAGCGGTTCGAGGTCACCGCCGCCGTCATCTCGACGATCGCCGTCGTGCAGATCCTCGTCTACGCGCTGCTGCAGATCCCGGTGGGCGTGCTCGCGGACCGGATCGGCGCGCCCGTGCTCATCGTCGTCGGCGCCGCTGTCATGGCGCTCGGCCAGGGGCTCCTCGCGATCGCCGACGGATTCGGGCTCGCGGTCATCGCGCGCGTGCTCGTCGGGATGGGTGATGCGGCCACGTTCGTGAGCGTGCTGCGCCTGCTCCCCGCGTGGTTCTCGGGGCGGATCCTGCCTCAGCTCGGGCAGTGGGTGGGGGTCACGGGGCAGTTCGGTCAGATCGTCTCCGCCTTCCCCTTCGCGCTGCTCCTCCACCTCGGGGGTTGGACGCCCGCGTTCCTCGTGGCCGCGGGCGCGAGCGTGCTCGCGGCACTCGTCGCCCTCGTGCTCGTACGCCGGGGGACCGTGCTCGTGACGACGGGGGAGCTCCGGGCCATCGACCCCGCGGAGCTCGGGCTGCGCGCGAGTCTCCGGCGCGCGGGAACGCGCCTCGGCTTCTGGGCGCACCTCCTCGCGGGCACCCTTCCCGCGATGCTCGGCATCCTGTGGGGCTACCCCTTCCTCACCGCGGGCCTCGGGTACGACCCCGGCACCGCATCCGGGGTGTTCTCCCTCATGGTGGCGGGGAGCCTCGTGGCCGGCCCCATCATCGGCCTGCTCATGGCGCGCTACCCGATGCGTCGAAGCGATCTGTCGCTCGCGATCACATGGCCCGTGTTCGTGGTGTGGGCCGTCGTCCTCGCCTGGCAGCCCGAGCCGCCGATCTGGCTCGTCTCCGTCTTCTTCTTCGGCGTCGGCGTGTGCGGCCCCGCGTCGCTCATCGGCCTCGATGTCGCCCGCAGCGACAACCCCGCCCACGCGCACGGCTCCGCGACGGGCGTCGCGAACACCGGGGGATTCGTGGGCGGTTTCGTCGGGATGCTGCTCGTCGGCGGGATGCTCGACCTCGTCGACGAGGTCCGGGTCGCGTCGGGTGAGCCCTCCGAGCTGTACAGCCTCGTCGGATTCCGCTTCGCCTTCCTCACCGTCTTCCTCGTGGCGATCGTCGGGACGGTCGGCGTTCTGCGCACCCGCGGTCGGGCTCGCAGGCGCCTCGCGGCGGAGCAGGGAATAAACATCGCCCCCCTCTGGGTTGCACTCTTCAGTGCGCGCGGCGGGAGGCGTCCTCCGCGTGTGCGAGAATAGACAACCGAGACCCGGTCGACTTCCCGTGACGTGCGAACCCGGCAGGCGAGAGCCCGCCCGAGACGCACGGGGGACTTGACACGGGTCTACGTACTGCCCAGACGCACCTCCCACCCGCGAAAGGGGTCAGCATGGCCACCCCCCGCTCCACGTCGACGAAGGACGCCGTCAAGGACGACAGTGCTCCCGTGAAGGCGGCGGCGAAGTCGACCGCCAAGTCCACCGCGGCCAAGCCCGCGGCGAAGAAGCCCGCCGCGAAGGCGGCCGCCAAGCCCGCCGGGAAGGCCGCCGGCAAGGCGTCCCCCGCGAAGGCGGCCGATCCGGCGCTCGAGGGCGACGATGTCCTCGACGACGACGCCGAGATCGAGCTCGAGGGCGACATCGCCGAGGACGACGGCGACACCGACGACACCGCGGCGGAGGAGCCCGACACCGAGGCCGAGACGCCGGAGGCGAAGGACGACGCCGACGAGGAGGAGTCCGACGATGCCGACGAGGAGTCGACGGGTCGCGACGAGCCGCTCCCCACGGGCGCCCTCCGCCTCTCGATGACCGATGAGGACGACGAGGTCCCCGTGTACTCGGCGGCGATCACGGGTGCGACCGCCGACCCGGTGAAGGACTACCTCAAGCAGATCGGCAAGGTCGCCCTCCTCAACGCGGAGCAGGAGGTCGAGCTCGCGATGCGCATCGAGGCCGGCCTCTTCGCCGAGGAGAAGCTCTCCCACATGTCGGAGCAGGAGAAGCGCAGCCAGCTGGGTCGCGAACTCGCGTGGGTCGCGCGCGACGGCCAGCGCGCCAAGAACCATCTGCTCGGCGCCAACCTGCGACTCGTGGTCTCCCTCGCGAAGCGCTACACGGGCCGCGGCATGCAGTTCCTCGACCTCATCCAGGAGGGGAACCTCGGCCTCATCCGCGCCGTCGAGAAGTTCGACTACACGAAGGGCTTCAAGTTCTCGACCTACGCGACGTGGTGGATCCGTCAGGCCATCACGCGCGCGATGGCCGACCAGGCGCGCACGATCCGCATCCCCGTGCACATGGTCGAGGTCATCAACAAGCTCGCCCGCGTGCAGCGCCAGATGCTGCAGGACCTCGGCCGTGAGCCCACGCCCGAGGAGCTCAGCCGCGAGCTCGACATGACCCCCGAGAAGGTCATCGAGGTGCAGAAGTACGGCCGCGAGCCCATCTCGCTGCACACGCCCCTCGGCGAGGACGGCGACAGCGAGTTCGGCGACCTCATCGAGGACACCGAGGCGGTCGTGCCCGCGGACGCCGTCGGCTTCACGATGCTGCAGAAGCAGCTCGAGTCGCTTCTCGACTCGCTGTCCGAGCGCGAGGCGGGCGTCATCCGCATGCGCTTCGGCCTCGGCGACGGGATGCCGAAGACCCTCGACCAGATCGGCGACACCTTCGGGGTCACGCGCGAGCGCATCCGCCAGATCGAGTCGAAGACGATGGCCAAGCTGCGTCACCCGAGCCGCTCGCAGTCGCTGCGGGACTACCTGGAGTAAGGGACGCCGCGTGCGCGTGCTACTGGCCGTCTGGGCGGCCAAGCTCACGGGCGTCCTGCTGCGCGCCCTCGGGCGTCAGGGGACGCACGTGCCCGGCAAGATCGCGCTCCGCATCCATCCGGGCGTGATCGGCGCCGTCCAGCACCCTCCGCGCGTCATCGCCGTGACGGGGACGAACGGCAAGACGACCGTGTCGAACCTCCTCGCGGAGGCGCTCATGGGCGAGGGGCTCCGGGTCGCGAGCAACCGCAGCGGGTCGAACCTCGCCGCGGGCATCGCCGCGGCGCTCATCGTCGCGGTCGACTGGCGTGGCCGTTCACGCGCCGACATCGGCGTGTTCGAGCTCGACGAGCGATCGGGGCGGCTCGTGCTGCCGGGGCTGCACCCCGACGTGCTCGTCTGCACGAACCTCACGCGCGACTCGATCAAGCGCAACGCGCATCCGGAGTACATCGCCTGGATCCTGAGCTCCGAGCTCGCGCCCGACACGACGCTCGTGCTCAACGCCGACGACCTCATCGCGTCGTCGCTCGGCGGCGACGCCAACCCGCGCGTGCACTTCGCGGTCGACCGCCTGCCGAGCGACACCGAGACCCCGGCGGGCGCGGCGCTCGACGCGATGACGTGCCCCGTGTGCGACACACGGCTCGTGTGGGACTACTGGCGCTTCAACCACATCGGGCGCGCGCACTGCCCGGCGTGCGGATTCCGATCGCCCGAGGCCGCCTACCGGGCGCGCGACATCGACGCCGCCCGCGAGCGCGTCGTGCTCGACCTCGACGGCGAGGAGCGCGAGGCGCGCCTCGTCAATGACAACATCGTCAACGTCTACAACGAGATCGCCGTCGCCGCCGTGCTCGACGTGCTCGGCATCCCGCGCGATCGCATCGTCCGGGCGTTCGAGACGCTCGCCCCGCCGACGACGCGCTTCGCATCCGAGCGGATCGGGAATGCGCTCCTCGTGCGCCTTCTCACGAAGGGACTCGTGGGTGTCGCATGTTCGCGGGCGTTCGAGTACCTCCGCTCGTTCCCCGGCCGCAAGGCCGTCGTCATGACGATCGACGAGTGGAGCGAACGCGAGAACGAGGTCGAGAACACGGCCTGGATCTACGACGCCGACTACGAGTACCTCGCCGACGAGAGCATCGAACAGATCGTCGTGGGCGGCAACCGCCGCTACGACCAGGCGCTGCGTCTCGCGATCGCGGGCGTCGACCCCGCGCGCATCGTGACCGTCGCATCCGAGACCGAGCCGGCCGGGCGGATCGACATGGCCGACGCCGATGTCGTGTTCAACCTGCACAGCGTGCACAACGCGCTCACGACGGGCAATCGCGTGCAGGAGCGCCTCCGCGAGCGCCTCACGGCACGGTCGGGGGCGGGCGCATGAGCGGACTGACGATCGAGATGCTCTTCCCGGAGGTGGCGAACCTCCACGGCGACAACGCCAACATCGACTACCTCGCCCGATGCCGGCCGGATGCCGAGATCGTGCGCACGGGGCTCAACGAGCGTCCGGCGTTCCTCGACCGCGCGATCGACCTCCTCTACCTCGGCCCGCTCACCGAGCGCGGGCAGCTCAAGGCGATCGACCGTCTGCGGCCGCACCGCGCTGCGCTCGAGGAGCGCATCGCCTCCGGTGCCGTGACGCTCTTCACGCACAACGCGTTCGAGGTGCTCGGCACGCGCATCCGAAACGACGACATGGGCTACGACGTCGCGGGGCTCGGGCTCGTCGAGCTCGAGTCGACGCTGCGGATGATGGGCCGCTACAGCGGGAAGGTCATGGGCGCGGTCCCGGAGCTGCCCGCCGAGCAGCCGGTCGTCGGCTACAAGTCGCAGTTCTCGATGGTCGAGGCCGCGCCAGGAGTGGAGGGCTTCCTCACGGCGGAGCGCGGGATCGGCCGCAATACGACGACGCCCGTCGAGGGGGTGCGCTCAGGCGGTCTCATCGGCACCTCCCTCATCGGGCCGCTGCTCGTCATGAACCCGCACTACACGCGCGCCCTGCTCGCGACGCTCGACCCCGACACAGAGCCCCTGCTCGCCCACGAGGAGTACGCGATCGCGGCGTACGACGCTCGGCTGCGCGAGTTCCGCGACGACCGGCGCTGGCATCCAGGGGAGCGGCTTCAGAAGCCGATCGCGGCGCGATAACGGGGGAGCAGGCCCTCGCGGATGCCCGAGACCGAGGGCTTGGACTGATAGACGCCCGAGTTCGGGTTGCCCTCGATGATGACGGGCCCGTCGGGCGTGATCGCGACATCCCAGCCGACGTACGGGACCTCCGGCACGACTCGCGCGGCGCGCTCGAGCAGTGGGACGACCTCGTCGTATCGCGGCACCTGGAAGCCCACGATCGAGGTGCCCGTGAGGGGATGGGTCGCGTAGCTCGTCCCGCTCTCGTCGAACGCGGCGAAGCGGGCGGTGCCCGTCTCGTCGAGCATCGTGTACATGCCGCCGTTCGAGAAGTTGTCGATGTCGCCGCCGTTGCCCATCTTCAGCACGCTCGCGAGCACGTGGAGCTTCTCGCCGTCGAAGTAGGTGATGACGCGCAGGGAGTTGACGCTCGTGGGGCACAGCGACGCCATCTCGGGATGCTGCACGATGTAGCCCTCGAGGAGGAACTGGCGGCGCGCGAGCGCCTCGGCGAGGAAGGTCTCGGCGTCCTCGACCTCACCCGCCTCGACCTTCTCGATGCCGTGGCCGGAGAGGCTGTCGGGCACCTTGAGCATCGCACGGCCGTGGGCGTCGAGGAACGAGCGCACGGTACCGGCATCCGCCTCCCGCAGGTCGATCCAGTCGCGCCCGATGTACTCCGCGAAACGCGCGTTGAAACGCAGCTTGTCGGCGAAGACGCGCCGCAGCTCGGGGTCGTTGAGCGTCATCGCGAGGTGGTTGGACTTCGGATGCGTGATGTACGTGCGCCGCTCGGCGGCCGTGAGCATCACGACATCCCAGTCGAGGTAGTCCTGGAAGCCGAACTCGTAGCGCACGGAGCACCACAGCATGTCGGCGACGATGAGGAGGCGCGGCTTGCGGGTGAGGGGCCGCGCGGCGCCGGCGATACGCCACACGTTCGCCGGGTTGAGACGTGCAGCGCGGCCGACGAGGTACCGCAGCCGGCGGCCGAGGCCGCCGGGAGCTTCGGTCACTCAGCGGTCCTCGGAGAGGCGGTCGCTCTCGTCGTGCCAGTCGAGCGCGGTCTCGATGAGCTTCGGCTTGTACTCGGCGCCGTGGTGGGCGCAGAAAAGCAGCTCACCCGTTGCGAGGGTGACGCGCACGTAGGCCTGGGCGCCGCACATGTCGCAGCGGTCGAGGGCCGTGAGGGCGGGACGCTCCAGCTCGACGGTGCCATCGGTCGTGATCTGAGACATGTCCTGCTCCTTCCCTCGGGTCGCGGTGTGGTGCCTGAACCCATGTAAGCACGACGATCCTGAAGATTCCGGGCACTCAGGGGTATTTCGCCCGTGGCGTATCTCGATCTCCCCGTGGCACCCGCGGGTGCGCCTCACCGGGAGGGTGGGCGGCCGCGGTTAGGCTCGTGCGGTGACCGACTACTCCGCCCGTCATCTCTCCGTCCTCGAGGGCCTTGAGGCGGTGCGCAAGCGCCCCGGCATGTACATCGGCTCGACCGACTCGCGCGGTCTCATGCACTGCCTGTGGGAGATCATCGACAACTCCGTCGACGAGGCGCTCGCCGGTCACGGCTCACAGATCGAGGTCGTGCTGCACGCCGACGACTCGGTCGAGGTGCGCGACCACGCGCGCGGCATCCCCGTCGACATCGAGCCGAAGACGGGGCTCTCGGGTGTCGAGGTGGTCTTCACCAAGCTCCACGCCGGCGGCAAGTTCGGCAGCGGGTCGTATGCCGCCTCGGGCGGCCTGCACGGCGTCGGCGCCTCCGTCGTGAACGCGCTCTCGGAGCGCCTCGATGTCGAGGTCGACCGCGACGGCAAGACGTGGGCGATGTCGTTCCACCGGGGTGAGCCGGGCATCTTCGCGGACTCCGGCGCTCCGACGCCCGACGCGCCGTTCACGCCGTTCGTCTCCGGCAGCGAGCTGCGCGTCGTCGGGAAGGTCGCCAAGGGCGTCACGGGCACGCGCATCCGCTACTGGGCCGACCGCCAGATCTTCACGAAGGGGGCGGGCTTCCAGACCGAGGAGCTCGTCGCGCGCGCGCGGCAGACTGCGTTCCTCGTGCCGGGCCTCGGCATCGAGATCCGCGACGAGCGCGGCGAGGAGCCGACCACCGAGAGCTTCCGCTTCGAGGGGGGCATCACCGAGTTCGTCGAGCACCTCGCGCCCGACGCGGCCCTCACCGACGTCTGGCGCATCCAGGGCACGGGCGGCTACTCGGAGACGGTGCCCGTGCTGCAGGAGAACGGGCACATGGTGCCGACCGAACTGCAGCGCGAGTGCGAGGTCGACGTCGCCCTCCGCTGGGGAACCGGGTACGACACGGTCTTCAAGAGCTTCGTGAACATCATCGCGACGCCGAAGGGCGGCACGCACCAGGCGGGATTCGAGCAGGGGCTCCTCAAGTTCCTGCGCGCCGAGGTCGAGAAGAACGCGCGCCGTCTCAAGACGGGAAGCGACAAGCTCGAGAAGGACGACGTGCTCGCCGGGCTCACGGCCGTGCTCACGGTGCGCCTGCCCGAGCCGCAGTTCGAGGGGCAGACGAAGGAGGTGCTCGGCACCCCGGCGGTGCGAGCGATCGTCTCCAACGCCGTCGTGAAGGGCCTCCAGGCGCGGTACGCGAGCACGAAGCGCGACGACAAGACGCAGTCAGCGCTCGTGCTCGACAAGGTCGTCGCCGAGATGAAGTCGCGCATCTCGGCGCGCGCCCACAAGGAGACGCAGCGCCGCAAGAACGCGCTCGAGAGCTCCTCCCTCCCCGCGAAGCTCGTCGACTGCCGCTCGAACGACGTCGCCGGCACCGAGCTCTTCATCGTCGAGGGCGACTCGGCTCTCGGCACGGCGAAGCTCGCCCGCGACTCCGAGTACCAGGCGCTCCTGCCCATCCGCGGCAAGATCCTCAACGTGCAGAAGGCCTCGGTGGCCGACATGCTCGGCAACGCCGAGTGCGCCTCGATCATCCAGGTGATCGGCGCGGGTTCCGGTCGTTCGTTCGATCTCGACGCCGCACGCTACGGCAAGGTCATCATCATGAGCGACGCGGATGTCGACGGGGCCCACATCCGCACTCTGCTGCTCACCCTGTTCTTCCGCTACATGCGGCCGATGATCGAGGACGGGCGCGTGTTCGCGGCGGTGCCGCCCCTGCACCGTGTCGTCGCGATGAACCCGGGCTCGAAGCCCAACGACATCATCTACACGTACTCCGAGCAGGAGCTCCAGTCCGTGCTCGCCGCGCTCAAGAAGCAGGGCCGCCGGTACCAGGACCCGATTCAGCGCTACAAGGGCCTCGGGGAGATGGATGCGGACCAGCTCGCGGAGACGACGATGAGCCGCGCGCACCGCACGCTGCGGCGCGTGCGCATCGAGGATGCGGACGCCGCGAACCGCGTGTTCGAGCTGCTCATGGGCAACGACGTCGCGCCGCGCAAGGACTTCATCATCGCGGGCCAGGGGCTCGACCGCTCGCGCGTCGACGTCTGACGCGCAGACTAGAGCGCCCGGCCGACGGAGCCGACGACTGCGTCGAGCGGCGTGCCCGAGGCGTCGCGCTTCGCCCCCGCCTCCGGCAGCGTGCGTGCCGCGCCGTCGGTCGAGACCGCGAGAGCGGGGGCCGGCCCGACCCACGCGAGCGCGAGGGCGCTCTCGCCCTTGAGGAAGCTGTGCGAGCGCACGCCGCCCGTCGCGCGCCCCTTGCCCGGGAACTCCGCGAAGTGCGACACCTTGCCGCGGCCCGGATCGGTGCCCGGGAGCGTCTCGGTCGGGGTCGAGATCGTCACGACGACGGCATCGACCGGGTCGACCGCGCCGAAGAAGACGACCGACGCCTTCGCCGAGAGGTTGATGCCCGCCATGCCGCCCGCGGCCGCCCCCTGCGGCCGCACCTGCGACGCCGGGAAGTGCAGGAGCTGGGCGTCGGAGGCCACGAACACGAGCTCCGCCGAGTCGCCGGCCTGGCCGACGCCGACGACCTCGTCTCCCGGCTTGAGGGAGATGACCTCGAAGTCGGGGCGGTTGGGGTAGCCGCCGGGCGCGACGCGCTTGACGACACCCTGGAGGGTGCCGAGCGCGATCGGCTCCTCGGAGGTGAGCGACACGAGTCCGAGCACGCGTTCTCTCTTGTCGATTCCCAGGTAGTCGTTGATGCGCGCGCCGGCCGCGAGCTGCACCGAGTTCGCGGGCACCGCGGGGAGGTCGACGGGCGTGAAACGGATGAGGCGGCCACGCGAGGTGATCGCGCCGAGCTCTCCGCGGGTCGTGCCGCGCACGGCCGAGAGGATCGCATCGTGCTTCGACCGCCGGGCCGCCGGCACCGGCCCGTCGACGCCCTCCGGCAGGTCGACGCGCACCGCGCGTCCGGTCGTCGACAGCACGACGAGCGTCGGGGCATCCGGGATCTCGAGCGACACGGCACCGGCCTTGCGCGACGAGGCGGTCGCCTTCACCTGCGCACCGGCCTCCGTGAGGAGGGTGCGGCGCGGCGTTCCGAAGCGCTCGGCAACCTCGTCGAGCTCGACGCCCACCTGCGTGCGGATGCGCGCGGGGTCGGCGAGCAGCGCCTCGAGTTCCGCGATCTCCGCGCGCAGCTTGTCGCGCTCGGTCTCGAGCTCGATGCGGCTGAACTTCGTGAGGCGGCGCAGCTGCAGCTCGAGGATGTAGTCGGCCTGGAGCGTCGAGAGGTCGAAGACGTCGATGAGGCGGGCGCGCGCCTGCGCCGTGTCGTCGCTTCCGCGGATGACCTGGATGACCTCGTCGATGTCGAGGATCGCGATGAGGAGGCCCTCGACGAGGTGCAGTCGCTCCTGCCGGCGTGCCAGGCGGTATTGCGACCGTCGCGTCACGACCTGGATGCGGTGGTCGAGGTAGACGCGAAGCATCTCCCGCAGCCCGAGCGTCTGCGGCCTCCCCTCGACGAGCGCGACGTTGTTGATGGAGAAGCCGTCCTCGAGGGGCGTGAGGCGGTAGAGCTGCTCGAGCACCGCCTCGGGCGAGAAGCCCGTCTTGATGCCGATGACGAGTCGCAGACCGTTCTTGCGGTCGGTGAGGTCGGTGACGTCGGCGATGCCGGTGATCTTCTTGGCGTTGACCCCGTCCTTGATCTTCTCGATGACCTTCTCGGGGCCGACGAGGTAGGGCAGTTCGGTCACGACGAGTCCCGTGCGCCGCGCGGAGATCTGCTCGATCGACACCTTCGCGCGCGTCTTGAACGAGCCGCGGCCGGTCGCGTAGGCGTCGCGGATGCCGTCGAGGCCGACGATCGTGCCGCCCGTCGGGAGGTCCGGGCCCGGCACGTAGGCCATGAGCTCCTCGAGCGTCGCCTCGGGGTTCTCGAGGAGGTGACGTGCGGCGCCCGCGACCTCGATGAGGTTGTGCGGGGCCATGTTGGTCGCCATGCCGACCGCGATGCCGCTCGCGCCGTTCACGAGCAGGTTGGGGAACGCCGCGGGGAGCACCTCGGGCTGCGTGAGCTGGTTGTCGTAGTTGGGCACGAAGTCGACGACATCCTCGTCGAGCGACTCGACGAGCGCGACCGCCGCCGCCTGCATGCGCGCCTCGGTGTAGCGCGGCGCCGCAGGGCCGTCGTCGAGCGAGCCGAAGTTGCCGTGGCCGTCGACGAGCGGCACACGCATCGTGAAGTCCTGCGCGAGCCGCACGAGGGCGTCGTAGATCGCGGTGTCGCCGTGCGGGTGAAGGCGGCCCATGACGTCGCCCACGACGCGTGCCGACTTGACGTGTCCGCGGTCGGGACGCAGCCCCATCTCGTTCATCTGGAAGAGGATGCGGCGCTGCACGGGCTTGAGGCCGTCGCGCGCGTCGGGGAGGGCGCGCGAGTAGATGACGGAGTAGGCGTACTCGAGGAACGACCCCTGCATCTCGGTCGAGACGTCGACGTCTTCGATGCGTTCGCCGGAGGCAGGGGTGGGGGAGGCGGTGTCGGGCTGAGTCATAAGATCGTCGCCATGCTACCGGCGGCGAAAACGCACAGGCTGAGCCTCGCGGACGTCGTGCCGAATTGCCTCGACGCCCTCGCCGGCAGGAGCGGACGACTGGCTCTTCCGCGAGTCCAGAAGGCCGTCGTGGTGGTCGTGGACGGGCTCGGGCGCGCCCAGCTCGAGGCGCACGCGGGACACGCGCGCACGCTCGCGCGGAGACTCACGCTCGACCCCGCGATCGGCGCGGGTTTCCCCACCACGACCGTCGCGGCGCTCGCGACGCTCACCACGGGGGAGTCATCCGGCATGCACGGCCTCGTCGGGTACCGCGTCTACGACCCGCAGCACGACCGCGTCGTCAACCAGCTGAGCGGCTGGGAGGGCCTCGAGCCGGGCTCCTGGCAGCGGATGCCCACCCTCTTCGAGCGCGCCGCGTCCGCGGGCATCTCGAGCGTCGCGATCGCGCACCCGCGCTACCGCGACTCCGCATTCACCGCCGCGGTCCTGCGAGGCTCCGCCTTCGCCGATGCGGCGGATGCGGGGGAGCGCGTCGCGCGGCTCGCGGAGGCCCTCGCCGAGCCGGGACCGGGGCTCGTCTACTACTACGTTCCGGATCTCGACATGGCCGGTCACGCGAAGGGCGTGGCCTCGAGCGAGTGGGTCGCCGCGCTCGAGGCGCTCGACGCCGAGCTCGAGCGCGCGACGTCGCGCCTCGGCTCGCGCGACGGCATGCTCATCACGGCCGACCACGGCATGGTCGACGTGCCCGCGCACGCGCACCGCATCGCGTCGCCCGCCCTCCTCGACGGCGTGCGGCATGTCGCGGGTGAGCCGCGCTGCCTCCAGCTGCACCTCGAGGCCGGCGTGGATGCCGCCGACGTCGCGGCCTCCTGGCGAGACTCGGAGGGGCGTCGCGCGTGGGTCGCGACGCGCGACGAGGCGGTCGCCGCGGGATGGTTCGGCGCGGTCGACCCCGCCGTGCTGCCCCGGATCGGCGACGTGCTCGTGGCGGCGCGTGGCGACCACGCGTACTACACGGACGAGGCAGATCGGGCACGCGGCATGATCGGCCAGCACGGCTCGCTCACGCCCGCGGAGACGGCCGTGCCGCTCCTGAGGTTCGGCGCGTTCGCCTAGCGGTCAGTCCTCGTCGCCGCGGGCGCCGAAGACGATCTCGTCCCAGCTCGGCATGGACGCGCGTCCCCGGCGCTTGCCGAGCGGTCCCGTCGCGCCCGACGATCCCGACGCCTTGGCGGCGGGAGCCGAGGTGAACGCGGCGGGCACGGGCTCCTCGGGGACGCCGTCGAGCGGCACGTCGACGAGCTTGACGACGCCCGTCGACGGGTGCGCGGCGAGCCCCTGCTCGCCGTCCTCGAGATCGAGCGGCTCGCGCTCCCCGCGCCGGCGGCGCAGGGCCTCGAGCAGGTCCGCCGTGTGGTGGGTGGCGCTCGGCTCCTCGGCGGGAGCGGGACGCGCGCCGAACTCGAGCTGCGTGAATTCGACCGACGTGACGACCGTCTCGTCGCCGTCGGTCTCGACGGCGAAGGCGCCCGAGTCGAAGCGCGCGTCGTCGCGCTCGTCGAGCGGCACGGCGCGCAGGCGCGGGATGAGGCTCGGCGGCAGCTCGCCCTGCTGCGAGAGCTGCACGGCCTCCTGGTTGAGCGGTTGCAGCGCGTGCGTCTTGGGGTCGAACCCCCAGCGGGCGTCGCGGTCGATCTCGGCGGCCGTGAAGGTGAGCTTGACGATCCAGCCTCCGCCCTGCTCCTTCCAGCTGGCCCAGCGCTCACCGGTCGCGCCGGCGTCGGCGAGCCGCTCGCGGATGACCGAGCCGAAGGTCGCGCCGGACGCGAGCGGGTCGGTCTCGACGGCCATGTGGACGGGCACGTTGAGGGCCGACTCGATGACGTACTCGCGCTCGGCGAGCACGGGGCCCTCAAAACGCTTGATGTACTCGAGCGACGCGCCCGTGACCCGGGCGACGTCCTCGGCCGTCATGCCGGCGCGGATCTGCGCCTGGATCTCGCGGGGCGCGAGGCGGCGCAGCGGACCGGGGTCGGGCATCGACGCGCGAAGGCGCGACTGCACGGTCTCGTCGACCTCGACGCGGTACTGCTCCCCGTCGTCCGAGGCGACGAGGAGCGAGCCGTTCTCGACTCCGATGACCTTGAGCTCTTGCATGCTGAACCGACCTCCAGGCGTCACGATTCGAGGCCAGGATGACACGCCGCACGCCCGTATCCGGGGAATAACGCGGGCGTGCCGCGAGTTGCACCGGCAGCGGATCCCGGGCTTGCTGGGAGCCGCCTGGGACGGTTTGCAGTTCTGCATCGGATGATGGAGACTGACGCCGCTCCACCAGCAATGCACCAATGGAAATGGATGGGAATGGCTACCGATTACGACGCCCCGCGGAAGACCGACGACGACACGGAGTCGATCCAGGCCCTCCAGGAGCGTGTCCCCGACAAGCTGTCGGGCGTGGTCGACGTCGACGACGCCGACAACCCGGGTTTCGAGCTCGCGGGCCAGGACCTGTCCGACCTCGACCTGGACGTCGTCGTGCTGCCCCCGCAGGAGGACGAGTTCACGTGCGTGAACTGCTTCCTGGTAAAGCACCAGTCGCAGTTCGACCACAAGACCGATCTCGGCCCGATCTGCATCGAGTGCGCGAGCTAAGCGCGCGCTGATCGGATCGCCGCGGCGAGCTCATCGGCGTGCCGGCTCGAGATGAGCCAGTAGGGCGTGGGATCCGCGGGGTCGTCGAGCGTCACGCGCACGACATCCGGGATCCATCCGCGGATGAGCAGCCACGCGTCCGCGTGGAGGCCCGTGCCCCGCTCGCGGACCGCATCCGGGCCGTGCGCGGCGACGACGTCGCCGACGACGGCGAGCGGCAGCCGGGCGCGACCCGCGCGCAGCTCGCCGTCGGCAACCTCGACCGTCGGCGTGGTCGCGATGAGCACCACCACGATGCCGAGGTAGAGCCCGATCGCGACGACGACACCCGCGACGGGCGAGATCGGCAGGAACACGAGCAGCGAGGCGGGGATCACGAGAGCCGTCGCGATGTAGATCCACGGGGCGGGCCAGAGTCGTTCACGGTAGGTCATCACGCCTATTCGACCATGGACTATCGTCGTGGGGTGACCGAGTCCGTCGAGGTGCTGTTGCGCGGCGACACCGTCCCCGCCTATGCCCATCCCGGCGATGCCGGGGCCGATCTCGTCTCCGCCGAGGACGTCGTGCTGGCTCCCGGCGAGCGCGCTGTCGTGGGCACGGGCGTCTCGATCGCCCTGCCCGACGGCTATGTGGCCTTCGTCGTCCCGCGCAGCGGTCTCGCCGCCAAGCACGGGATCACGATCGTCAACAGCCCGGGGACCGTCGACGCGGGCTACCGCGGCGAGATCCGGGTCACGCTGCTGAACACCGATGCGCGCGAGAGCTACGCCGTCTCGGCGGGTGACCGCATCGCCCAGCTCATCGTCATGCCCGTGAGCCGGGCCCGCTTCATCCCGGTCGAGCGCCTCCCGGGCTCCGACCGCGGCGAGGGCGGATTCGGCTCGACCGGCTACTCGACCCCAGGAGGAACCCCATGAGCGACGTCCCCGTGGACGACGTCCCCGTCGACCAGCCGAAGTCGGCACCCGCGGACCGCGCCGAGAACGGTCCCCTCGACGTCTCCGAGGCGAACGCGGTGCGCCCCTATGTCGACCTCGGCGGTGTCAAGATCCTGCCGCGTCCCGAGCTCGCCGTCCGCCTCGAGATCGAGGAGGGCAGCAAGCGCGTCGTCGCGGTCGCCCTCGACTACGCCGACTCGACGCTGCAGGTGCAGCCGTTCGCGGCGCCCCGCACGAGCGGTCTGTGGCACGAGATCCGCGAGCAGATCGTCGAGCAGATCTCGCGCCAGGGGGGCTCGACCCAGACGATCGACGGCCCCTTCGGCCCCGAGCTCCGTGCCGAGATCCCGGCGCCGGCCGGCAACGCCCCCGGGGTGCGGATCGCGCGCTTCGTGGGCGTCGACGGGCCGCGCTGGTTCCTGCGCGGCGTGATCAGCGGCGAGGCGGCCGTCGATCCGGATGCGGCGGCGCAGGTCGAGGACCTCTTCCGCAGCATCGTCGTCGTGCGCGGCAACACGCCGATGCCGCCGCGCGACCTCATCCCCCTCACCGTCCCGGCGAACGTGCAGCCGGGCGAGCAGGCCTGATGCCGGCCGGAGATCCGACCGAGGGTCGGCATCCGGCGGACGACGCCCACCCCGCGGCGGGGGAGGAGTCCGTGCCGACGCTCTCGGACGCCATGGCGGCGGCCGCGCATCGTTCGGCCCTCGGGCACGTGCGTCCCGGCGAGGCCCCGAGCGGCCGGGCGCTCCTCGCGGCGGTCGGCGGGGTGCGCGGTCTCGTCGAGTCGATCCTCCCGCCGCTGCTCTTCCTCGTGGTGTTCACGATCACGCAGGAGCTCGTGCCGTCGGTGCTCGCGCCCCTCGCCCTCGCGGTCGTGTTCATCGCGGCGCGCCTCGTGATGCGCCAGCCCGTCATGACGGCCGTCGTGGGCGCGCTCGGGGTCGGGATCTCCGCGGGCCTCGCGCTGCTCAGCGGTCGGGCGTCCGACAACTTCCTGCCGGGGCTCATCATCAACGTCGTGCTGCTCGTCGCGATGCTCGTGAGCATCGCCGTGCGGCGCCCGCTCATCGGGGTGATGGCGGGCCTTCTCACGAACGACCCCGCGTGGCGGCGCGATCCGGCGAAGGTGCGGGTGGCGCTCATCGCGACCGTCGTCTGGGCGGCCCTCCCGGCCGTGCGGCTCGCGGTCGAGGTGCCGCTGTATCTCGCCGACGACGCGGCGGGCCTCGCGGCGATGAAGCTGCTCCTCGGTATCCCGCCGTACGCGATCGTGCTGTGGGTGACGTGGCTGCTCATCCGCAGCGCGTGGTCCGGCGCGTCGCGCGACGAGCGTCCCGAGAGCGCGTAAGATATCTCGATGTCAAGATAAATCGGCGGGGTGCGCCCCGGCGGGCAGGCTTAGGCTTGCCTTGCTGGTACGTGCCTGCGTCGGCCGTCAGGATGGCTGAGGCAGCGCATCCGGACGAACGCCTGAGGAGACGACCGTGTCGAGCATCAACAGCTTTTCCGCGAAGGACACCCTGAAGGTCGGGGAGACCGACTACGAGATCTTCCGCATCGACACCGTCGACGGATACGAGAAGCTGCCCTTCAGCCTCAAGATCCTGCTCGAGAACCTCCTCCGCACCGAGGACGGCGCCAACGTCACGAAGGCGCAGATCGAGGCCCTCGGCTCCTGGAACCCGGATGCCGAGCCCGACACCGAGATCCAGTTCACGCCCGCGCGCGTCGTCATGCAGGACTTCACCGGAGTGCCCTGCATCGTCGACCTCGCCACGATGCGCGAGGCCGTGACCGCGCTCGGCGGAGACCCCGACAAGATCAACCCCCTCTCGCCCGCCGAGATGGTCATCGACCACTCTGTCATCGCCGACCTCTTCGGCACCGAGAACGCCCTCGAGCGCAACGTCGAGATCGAGTACGAGCGCAACGGCGAGCGCTACCAGTTCCTGCGCTGGGGCCAGACCGCGTTCCAGGACTTCAAGGTCGTCCCCCCGGGGACCGGCATCGTCCACCAGGTCAACATCGAGCACCTCGCGAAGGTCGTCTACGACCGCGTCAACGACGGCGTGCTGCAGGCCTACCCCGACACCTGTGTCGGCACCGACTCCCACACCACGATGGTCAACGGTCTCGGCGTGCTCGGTTGGGGTGTCGGCGGCATCGAGGCCGAGGCGGCCATGCTCGGCCAGCCCGTCTCGATGCTCATCCCGCGCGTCGTCGGCTTCAAGCTCACGGGCGAGATCCCGGCCGGCGTCACCGCGACCGACGTCGTCCTCACGATCACCGACATGCTCCGCAAGCACGGCGTCGTCGGCAAGTTCGTCGAGTTCTACGGCGAGGGCGTCGCCCAGGTGCCGCTCGCCAACCGCGCCACGATCGGCAACATGAGCCCCGAGTTCGGCTCGACCGCCGCCATGTTCCCGATCGACGACGTCACGATCGAGTACCTGCGTCTCACGGGCCGCGACGAGCAGACCACGGCGCTCGTCGAGGCCTACGCCAAGGAGCAGAGCCTCTGGCACGACCCCGCTCGGGAGCTCGTGTTCAGCGAGTACATGGAGCTCGACCTGTCGACGGTCGTCCCCTCGATCGCCGGCCCGAAGCGCCCGCAGGACCGCATCCTTCTCTCGGAGGCCAAGGAGCAGTTCGGCAAGGACATCCTCAACTACGCGACCCCGTCGACGAGCAACGACATCGTCGACCTGGAGGGCAAGCACTCCTTCCCGGCGTCCGACCCCGGAACCGTCCCCGGCGAGGAGGATGAGAAGACCCGCGAGGTCCACATCAACTCCGGCGGCTCGGCGGAGTGGTCCAAGCCCGTAGCCGTCACCACCCCGGAAGGCGAGACCTACCAGCTCGACAACGGTGCGGTCACCCTCGCAGCCATCACCTCCTGCACCAACACCTCCAACCCGTCCGTGATGATCGCGGCCGGCCTCCTCGCGAAGAAGGCCGTCGACAAGGGGCTCGCCCGCAAGCCGTGGGTCAAGACCACGCTCGGCCCGGGCTCCAAGGTCGTCACCGACTACTACGAGAAGTCCGGACTCGACAAGGCGCTCGAGGCGGTCGGCTTCTACACGGTCGGCTACGGCTGCACGATCTGCATCGGCAACTCCGGTCCCCTCATCGAGGAGGTGTCCGAGGCGATCAACTCGCACGACCTCGCGGTCACGGCGGTGCTCTCGGGCAACCGCAACTTCGAGGGCCGCATCAGCCCCGACGTGAAGATGAACTACCTCGCGTCTCCGCCGCTCGTGGTCGCCTACGCGCTGGCCGGTTCGATGAACTTCGACTTCGAGGTCGACCCGCTCGGCACGGACGCGGACGGCAACGACGTCTTCCTCAAGGACATCTGGCCCTCGCCCGAGGAGGTCCAGGAGATCATCGACACCTCGATCTCCCGTGAGCAGTTCATCAAGCAGTACGCGACGGTCTTCGACGGCGACGAGCGCTGGAGGAACCTGCCCACGCCGACCGGCCCGATCTTCGACTGGGACGAGAACTCGACCTACGTGCGCAAGGCCCCGTACTTCGACGGCATGTCGATGGAGCTCACCCCCGTGAGCGACATCACGGGCGCCCGCGTGATGGCGACGCTCGGCGACTCGGTCACGACCGACCACATCAGCCCGGCCGGCAACATCAAGCCCGGCACCCCGGCGGCCCAGTACCTCGAGGCGAACGGCGTCGACCGCAAGGACTTCAACTCCTTCGGCTCTCGCCGCGGCAACCACGAGGTCATGATCCGCGGCACCTTCGCCAACATCCGTCTCAAGAACGAGCTCGTGGCGGCGGTCAACGACGGCCAGATCGTCGAGGGCGGCTTCACGCGCGACTTCACGCAGCCCGGCGGCCCGCAGTCGTACATCTACGACGCGTGCATGAACTACCAGGCCGAGGGAACCCCGCTCGTCGTCCTCGGCGGCAAGGAGTACGGCTCCGGCTCCTCGCGCGACTGGGCGGCCAAGGGCACGAGCCTGCTGGGCGTCAAGGCGGTCATCACCGAGAGCTTCGAGCGCATCCACCGATCGAACCTCATCGGCATGGGCGTCGTGCCGCTGCAGTTCCCGGCGGGCGAGAGCTGGAAGTCGCTCGGCCTCGACGGCACCGAGATCATCTCGATCACGGGCCTCGAGAAGCTCAACGAGGGCGTCACCCCGAAGACGGTCCGGGTCACGGCGGAGCCGAGCGAGTTCTCGCCCGAGGGCAAGCAGACGGTCGAGTTCGACGCGATCGTGCGCATCGACACGCCCGGTGAGGCCGACTACTACCGGAACGGCGGCATCCTTCAGTACGTGCTCAGGTCCCTGGTCTGACGGAAGCGTAGGCTCGACGACGTGAGTCTTCTCGAGTCCATCCGCGGTCCCCGTGATCTGGACGGACTGAGCCGTGCCGAGCTCGAGGAACTCGCGGCGGAGATCCGCGAGTTCCTCGTGCGCTCCGTCGCGAAGACCGGGGGGCACCTCGGGCCGAACCTCGGCGTCGTGGAGTTGACGATCGCGCTCCACCGCGTGTTCGACTCGCCGCAGGACGCCATGGTGTTCGACACGGGACACCAGAGCTACGTGCACAAGCTGCTCACGGGCCGGCAGGACTTCTCGTCGTTGCGCGAGCGGGGAGGCCTCGCGGGCTACCCGCAGCGAGCCGAGTCGGAGCACGACATCGTCGAGAGCTCCCACGCCTCGAGCTCGCTGAGCTGGGCGGACGGCATCTCGCGGGCTTTCGCGATGACGGGCCAGGGCGACCGCTACGTCGTCGCGGTCGTCGGCGACGGCGCGCTCACGGGCGGCATGACGTGGGAGGCGCTCAACAACATCTCCGACGACAACTCGCGTCGGCTCGTGCTCGTGGTGAACGACAACGGCCGCTCGTACGCGCCGACGATCGGCGGCATGGCGCGCTTCCTCAACACGGTGCGCACGCGTCGCGCCTATCGCTCCCTGTACTTCACGAGCCGTCGGTTCTTCGACCGCCTCGGCCGCCCCGGTCGGGCGTTCTACCGGGGCATGCGCGGCGCCATCCACGGCTTCCTCTCGCGTTTCTCCAACAACGAGGCCCTCTACTCGAACCTCGACATCAAGTACCTCGGACCTGTCGACGGTCATGACCTCGGGGCGCTCGAGGAGGCGATGCGTCAGGCGAGGGACTACGCGGCGCCCGTCATCGTGCACGTCATCACCCAGAAGGGTCGCGGCTACCAGCCGGCCCTCGCGGACGTCGCCGATCAGTTCCACGCGGTGGGGCAGATCGACCCCGAGACGGGCGAGCCGCTCGAGCACGCGAGCAAGCCGTCGTGGACCTCCGTCTTCGCGGACGAGATCCTCGAGCTCGCGGAGCGCAACCCGCGGCTCGTCGGGATCACCGCGGCGATGCTGCGCCCCACGGGGCTGCACAAGTTCGCGGAGCGCTTCCCGGATCGCGTCTTCGACGTCGGCATCGCCGAGCAGCACGCCGCGACGAGCGCTGCGGGTCTCGCCTTCGGCGGTCTGCACCCCGTCGTCGCCCTCTACGCGACCTTCATGAACCGCGCCTTCGACCAGGTGCTCATGGACGTCGCGCTCCACCGTGCGGGCGTCACCTTCGTGCTCGACCGTGCGGGGGTCACGGGCCCCGACGGACCGAGCCACCACGGCATGTGGGACCTCGCGATCCTGCAGGTCGTCCCCGGCATCCGGATCGCCGCCCCGCGCGATGCGACGCGCCTGCGCGAAGAGCTCGCCGAGGCCGTCGCGATCGACGACGGACCCACGGTGGTGCGCTTCTCGAAGGGCTCGGTCGGCAACGAGTACGACGCGGTCCGCCGCACCGAGGACGGCGTCGACGTGCTGCGCGAGGCGCCGCACCGCGACGTGCTGCTCGTCGCGGTCGGACCCATGGCGGGACTCGCGATGCGCGTCGCCGATCGGCTCGCCGCGCAGGGGATCGGCGCGACCGTCGTCGACCCGCGCTGGGTCATCCCCGTGCCCGGGAGCGTCGTCGAGCTCGCCCGCGGGCATCGGCTCGTCGTGTCGATCGAGGACGGCATCCGCGTCGGCGGCGTCGGCACGCGCATCCGTCAGGATCTGCGCGCCGCGGGCGTCGACACGGCGGTCGACGAGCTCGGCCTGCCGGACGAGTTCCTCGAGCACGCATCGCGCGACGAGATCCTCGAGGATGCGGGGCTCACCGACCAGCGGATCGCCCGCGACATCGTCGCCCAGGTGCTCGGCACCCGCATCCCGATCGCGCGCCCGCTGCCGGATGAGGCGAACCGGGAATACGACGTCGAAGCGGGCCGTTAGCCTCCACGTCCGTCGGCGCCATGTCGGTGGTCTGCGCTAATGTGGACGCTGTTCACATCGTCGTGAGTTCCCGGCCGTCCGGCCACCACCACCCCCACCCAACGGAGGAACCGTGACTCATCACGCCGTCGACACGGCCGCCACGAGCGGCCCGCTCGACCCCGCCATCGCCCGGCGCAACCGCGTCGCGATCGTCCTGCTGCTCGCCGCCGTCTTCGTGGTCTTCCTCAACGAGACCACGATGAGCGTCGCGGTGCCGGAGATCATGGAGGACCTGCGCATCACCCCGAGCCAGGGGCAGTGGCTCACGACGGCGTTCGCGCTCACGCTCGCGGTCGTCATCCCCGTGACGGGCTTCCTGCTCGAGCGGCTCAACACGCGACCCGTCTTCATGACCGCGATGACGCTGTTCTCCGCGGGCACGCTCATCGCGGCGACGGCCCCGGGCTTCGGCATCCTCGTCGCGGGCCGCGTCGTGCAGGCCACGGGCACCGGCATCATGATGCCGCTCCTCATGACGACCGTGCTGACGCTCGTGCCGCTGTCGGATCGCGGCCGCATCATGGGGCGTATCTCGATCGTCATGTCGGTCGCGCCCGCCATCGGTCCCGCGGTCTCGGGCCTCATCCTCCAGTTCACCGCCTGGCGCGGGCTGTTCTGGGTCATGCTCCCGATCGCGCTCGTCATGCTTGGCATCGGGATCGCGCGCGTGCCGAACGTCTCCGAGCCGCGCAAGGTGCCGCTCGACGTGCCGTCGGTCGTGCTCTCGGCGATCGGCTTCAGCGGCGTCGTGTTCGGCCTCAGCAACCTCGGCCTCGCGGCCGAGGGCAAGGCCATGGTCCCGTCGTGGATCCCGCTCGTGATCGGCGGCGTGTCGCTCGGCCTCTTCATCTGGCGTCAGCTGCGGCTGCAGCGGCGGGATGCTGCCCTCCTCGACCTGCGCACCTTCCGGTCCCGCAGCTTCACGGTGTCGATCCTGTTCCTCGTGATCCTCATGGCGGTGCTGTTCGGTGTCGTGATCCTCTTCCCGATCTACCTCGAGCGCGGCCTCGCGATCGACACCCTCGTGATCGGACTCACCCTGCTGCCGGGCGGCCTCCTGATGGGACTGCTCGGCCCGCTGGTGGGGCGGCTGTACGACCGTCTCGGTCCCGCGCCGCTCGTGATCCCGGGTTCGGTCGTCATGAGCGCGGCGATCTGGGCGATGACGTTCTTCGGTCCCGAGACCCCGCTGTGGTTCGTGCTCGTCACGCACATCGTGCTGAGCCTCGGACTCGCGTTCCTGTTCACACCGATCTTCACGACCGCGACGAGCGCGCTTCCGCCGCACCTGTACTCGCACGGATCGGCGACGATCGGCACCATCCAGCAGGTGGCGGGCGCCGCGGGCACGGCGGCGTTCATCGCCCTCCTCGCCATCGGCACCTCGGCGGCGGGGGCCGCGACGCCCGAGTCCGCCACATCCGCCGAACTCATCTCGGGAGTGCACTGGGCGTTCCTGGGCGGTGCGATCCTCTCGCCGCTCGCGATCGTCGCGGCGTTCTTCCTGCGGAAGCCCGTCCGGCCCGAGATCACCGACGAGGAGCTCGCGGCCCCGTCGCACCACTGAGCAGCAGGCGTGCGGCCTCCGTCCGGGAGGTCGCACCCAGCTTGCGGAGGATCGCCGAGACGTGCACCGAGACCGTCTTGCGGCTGATGAACAGCCGCTCGGCGATCTGACCGTTGCTGAGCCCCTCGGCGATGAGCTCGAGCACCTGAGCCTCCCGCGCGGTCAACTCGTCGCCGTCCGAGGAGCGCGGGTTGGCCGTGAGCCCAGCGGACTCCGCGAGCTGCTCCGCCTCCCGCGCGATCAGGAGGGCGCCGACGCCTGACGCCTCGTCGCGGAGCTTCTCGAGCGTCGACGCCGCGCCCGCGCGATCGCCCGCGCGCAGTCGCGCGCGGGCCAGCCCGCGCAGGAGCTGCAGCCGCACGAGCACGGGAGTCTCGGGACGATCGGCGACGGTGAGCGCCGTCTCCCACATCGTCGGGTCGTCGCCGGTGCCGCTCGGCCCGCCGAGCTCCGCCTCCGCGAACGCGGACCAGACCTCGCGCGTAGGCCAGGCGTCCCGGCGGATGACGGAGCGCATACGCTCGACCTCTTCCGAGAAGGCATTCGGATCGCCGAGCCGCTCGCGGCGGCGGGCGATCACGCGCGCGACGACGGGGGTGATGGGCAGCTCCCACGGGGCGGAGGCGAGGCGCGGCTCCTCGAGCACGCGGCCCGCCCACGCCCAGGCCGCGTCGAGGTCGCCGACGGCGAGGTGCACCTCGGCGATGTCGAGGGCGAGCCCCGCCGCGACCTGATCCTCGAACGCGGCGATAGCGCGCATGCCGGGCTCCCAGCGTTCGAAGAGGGTGCGTGCCCGCTCGGGCTCTCCGCGCCAGAGCACCGAGCGGATGCGGGCCCGGCGCAGGTACACACGGAAGACCGCGGGAGGCTCGAGGTCGAGCGAGTCCTCGATGAGGGCGTCGGCCCGATCCCATTCGCCGAGCGCGAAGAGCGGATCGACGATGTTGAGCGCAAGGATCGCGCCCGAGGTGCGTGCGACGCCCGAGGCGTCTGCGATCCGGATACCGGCGAGGGCGACCTCCACGGACTCGCGATGCCGTCCGAGCAGGTGCAGCGTGTCGGAGTAGTTCACGTGATACCGCAGGAGCGCGTCGCGATCGTCCCCGGCCTCCCGCAGGGCGAGCGCGTAGTCGGCGGCGCCCTCGTCGATGCGGCCGAGGTGGGTCAAGGTGCCTGCCCGCACGTTCGCCGCGATGGAGCGGATGCGCGCGGCATCCGGCGGGGCGATCGCGATCGCGTCCGACGACGCAGCGAGGGCCTCGTCGCTGCGGCCCGAGACCATGTACTTGCTCGCGGCCTCCGCGAGCAGTCCCGCGCGGAGCCGCGGTTCGTCGGCGTCGCCCAGGAGCTCGAGGGCCTGCTCGTACATCATGAGCGAATCGGCGTGGCCCTCCGTCTTTCCCAGCGTGAGACCGCGGTCGCGAAGCAGCCGGGCGCGCGTCACCCGATCGGCGTCCCCTGCCTCTGCGATGGCGACGTCGATCGTCGCGATCGCCCGCTGCGCTTCCCCGGCGGCGCTCCACGAGCGCGCGACGAGAGCGAGGAGGTCCACGTGCGAGAGTCCCGCGAGCGCCTGCGGTTCCGGGACGCGCTCCCACAGGGAGAGCGCACGCTCGCCGAGCTGCGCCGCACTCCCGTAGGCGAAGGCCGCACGGCTGAGGTGCATCCCCTCGAGCGCCGTGCGGAACGCCTGCTCGAGGTCGTGCGCCTCGAGCCAGTGGGCGCTCACGAGCACCGCCCGCGCGGCGCGACCAGCCGGCTCGACGGCTTGCGAGGCGAGCGCCTCGGCGTAGCGGCCGTGCACCTCCGCGCGCTCTCCCGGGAGCAGCTCCTCGACGACGGCCTCCCGCACGAGGGCGTGTCGGAAGTCGTAGCCGCGTCCGGCCGTCACGATGACGCCCGCATCGACGGCCTCGCGCAACGGCGCATCGAGCTCGTCGCCCGTGGCACCCGTGATCGCCTCGAGGATGTCGTGATCCGTGCGCCCGCCGCCCGCCGCGAGCACGCGGACGATCCGTCGGGCCGGGGCGCCGAGCGACTCGTAGCGGGCGAGGAGGAGCTCGCGGAGGGTCGGGGGCACACCGTCGAGTCCGCCCGGGCCGACGAGCTCCTCGACGAAGAACGGCACCCCCTCGCTGCGGTCGAACACGAGTCGGCTCTGCTCCGCGCTCGGAGTGACGCCGAGCAGACCCTCGAGCTGGGTGCGCACCTCGGCGGCGTCGAGGCGGGGCAGCAGGATGCGCGTGACGCGACGGTTGCGCTCGAACTCCGCGAGAAGGCCGCGCAGCGGATGCCCTCGGGTGATGTCGTCGCTCCGGTAGCTGACGAGCAGGAGGAGGCGCCCCGAGCGCACCATCCGCACGAGGAAGCGCAGCACATCGAGCGTCGCGGGGTCGGCCCAGTGCACGTCCTCGATCACGACGACGAGGGGGCGCTCCGTGGAGAGCCGCTCGAAGATCGTCGTAACGACCTCGTCGAGCCGGTCGACGCCGAGACGTTCGTCCCGCTCGATGGGCGTGCGCGCCTCGACGAGGGTGCGCAGGGTCGTGGCGCCGCCGCCTGCGGCCGCGAACACGGCATCCGCTCCCACCGCGTCGACGAGATCGCGCAACACGCCGACGAGGGGCGCGTAGGGGATGCCGACCGTGCCGAACTCGACGCATTGGCCGAAGACGGTGACCGTGCCCGCCGGCAGGGAGCCCACGAACTCGTCGATCAGCCGGGACTTGCCAATGCCGGCTTCGCCGCCGAGCACGACCGTGCGCGGGATGCCATCCTGCGCGTCCGCGAAGGCGGCCTCGAGCCCGCGCAGCTCGTCGACGCGCCCCACGAGCGGTGAGACCGTCTGGATGCGCACGATCTCATCGTGCCATCCCGCACCGACGGGCGGGCGGGGGGTCGCGCTCAGCGCGTCACCGCCCGCAGCGCGCGGGGCACGAGGGCGCGCAGCCGCGGGAGGAGCCGTCCGCGAGGCGGAAGGTCCAGCCCCGCGCGCTCGCGCGCGCGGCGCGCACGCTCCGCCGCGAAGGCGAGCTCTCGTGAGGGGATGCCGGGGGTGAGGATGCGGTACTCGCTCGTGCTGTCCATGAGGCCAGCCTCGAAGATGAGGTAGGCCGCCCGGATCGGGCGGATGCCCTATCTTCCGGACGGCCTACCTACCTCAGGCGCGCGAGCGTCTCACTTCACGCCGCGGATCGGCGGGTGGTGGAACGTGTCGCCGAATGCCTTCTCGCTCGCGCCGACGCGGTCGAGGAACGGGGTGGCACCGCCCATCTGGAACGGCCACCCGGCGCCCATGATCATGCACAGGTCGATGTCCTCGGCCGCCGCGACGACGCCGTCCTCGAGCATGCGGTGGATCTCGTCGGCGAGGCCGACCTCGAGGCGCTCCCGCAGCTGCTCCGGTGCGAGCGCGACGGCGTCCGCGGGGCGGTGCTTCTTGACGATCTCGAGGGCCTTCTTGTCGTAGCCCTTGACCTTGCCCTTGCCGTCCTTCTCGAAGATCGCGCCGTACTCGGCGAGCTCGTGGAGGGCGGCGCTGTCGTAGAAGCGGTCCGGGAAGGCGTCGTGGTGGGTGTCGAGCACATGTGCGCCCACCTTGAGGCCCACGAGGTCGAGCAGCACGAACGGGTCCATCGGGAGGCCGAACGGGCGCGCGGCCTCGACGACGTCCTCGAACGACGCGCCCTGCTCCACGGCGTGCATGGCCTCGCCGAGCACCTTCGCGAGCACGCGGTTGACGACGAAGCCGGGGGTGTCCTTCGTGATGACGGCGGTCTTCTTGAGCTTCGCGGCGGTCGCCATCGCGGTCGCGAGCGCGGCGTCCGTCGTGTGCGGAGTCTTCACGACCTCGATGAGCGGCATGACCGCGACGGGGTTGAAGAAGTGGAAGCCCACGAGGCGCTCCGGGTTCTTCAGCTTCGCCCCGATCTGCTCGACGGAGAGCGACGAGGTGTTGGTGGCGAGGATCGCCTCGGGGGAGATGTGCTGCTCGACCTCGGCGAAGACGTCCTGCTTGACGCCGAGCTCCTCGAAGACGGCCTCGATGACCCAGTCGCAGTCGGCGAAGTCGGCCTTCTCGGTCGTGCCCGTCACGAGCGCCTTGAGACGGTTCGCCTCGTCGGAGTCGATGCGGCCCTTGCCGAGCAGCTCGTCGATCTCGCCGTGGATCGTGGCGACGCCCTTGTCGACGCGCGCCTGATCGAGGTCGGTGATGACGACGGGCACCTGGAGTCGGCGCACGAAGAGCAGCGCGAACTGGGTGGCCATGAGGCCCGCGCCGATGACGCCGACCTTGGTGACCTTCTGTGCGAGCTCCTTGTCGGGGGCGCCCGCGGGCTTCTTCGCGCGCTTCTGCACGAGGTTGAACGCGTAGATCGACGCACGGAACTGGTCGCCCGCGATGAGGTCGGCGAGCGACTTGTCCTCGGCGAGGAACCCGGTCTTCTTGTCGGTGTTCTTCGCCGCCTTGAGGAGCGCGAGGGCGGCGTAGGGGCTCTTCGCGACCTCGCCGATCCGGCTCTTGAGCGTCTTCTCGGCGATGCCGATCGCGACATCCCACTTCGCGAGCCGCTCGAGCTTGCCGGGCTCGTTCGGGCGCTTGACCTTGATCGCGCCCGTGAGCACGCCGTCCGCCCAGCGCAGCGACTCCTCGAGGAAGTTCGCCGGGCCGAACATCGCGTCCGCGATGCCGAGTTCGTAGGCCTGCGGTCCCTTGAGCATCCGGTTGTTCTTGAGCGGGTTCGAGATGACGACCTCGAGGGCGTTCTCGATGCCGATGAGGTTCGGCAGCAGCCATGCGCCGCCCCAGCCGGGGATGATCCCGAGGAAGACCTCGGGCAGTGCGAGGGCCGGCACCGACGAGTCGATCGTGCGGTAGTCGGCGTTGAGCGCGATCTCCACGCCGCCGCCGAGCGCGAGGCCGTTGACGAACACGAACGACGGCACGCCGAGCTCGCCGAGCTTGCCGAGGGTCCGGTGGCCGAGCTGCGCCATGAGCAGACCGGTCTCGTAGTCCTCGAGCTCGCCGACGCGCGAGAGGTCGGCGCCGGCCGCGAGGATGTACTGCTTGCCGGTGACGGCGACGGCGTCGATCTCCTTCGCAGCGGCACGCGCGGCGAGCTCGTCGAGACGCTCGCCGAGCTCGGTGAGGGTCGCGGGGCCGAGCGTGTTCGGCCGGGTGTAGTCGCGTCCGTTGTCGAGCGTCAGCAGAGCGATCGTCTTGCCACTCGGCATGCGGATGTCGCGCACATACGAGTGCGTGACGACCTCGTCGGGGTCGAGGGCGACGAGCTTGCCGAAGTCGGAGGCGCTGTAGTCGGGCAGCTTGCTCATGCGTTTACTTGGCTCCCTTGTAGTGGGGGTTCTCCCAGATGACCGATCCGCCCTGGCCGAGGCCCACGCACATCGCCGTGAGGCCGTAGCGCACCTCGGGGTGCTCCTCGAACTGGCGGGCGAGCTGGATCATGAGGCGCACGCCGGAGGAGGCGAGCGGGTGGCCGATCGCGATCGCGCCGCCCCACGGGTTGACGCGCGGGTCCTCGTCGTCGATGCCGAAGTGGTCGAGGAACGAGAGCACCTGCACGGCGAACGCCTCGTTGAGCTCGAACAGGCCGATGTCGTCGATCGTGAGGCCGGCCTTGCGCAGCGCCTTCTCGGTCGAGGGGATCGGTCCGATGCCCATCACCTCGGGCTCGACGCCCGCGAAGGCGAACGAGACCATGCGCATCTTGATGGGCAGGCCGAGCTCGCGGGCGGCGTCGGCACTCGCGATGAGCGAGACCGTCGCGCCGTCGGTGAGGGGGGAGGCGTTGCCCGCGGTCACCCGGCCGTGCGGGCGGAACGGGGTCTTGAGGCCGGCGAGGCCCTCGAGCGTCGTCTCGGGGCGCATGCCCTCGTCCTGGGTGGCGAGGCCCCATCCGCTCTCCGACTTGATCGCGACGGGCACGAGGTCGGGCTGGATCTTGCCCGCGGCGTAGGCGGCGGCGACCTTCTGCTGGCTGCCGAGGGCGAACCGGTCGCTGCGCTCCTTGGTGAGCTGCGGGAACCGGTCGTGCAGGCGCTCCGCCGTGTTGCCCATGTTGAGCGAGTCGGGCGACACGAGCTTCTCGGCGAGGAAGCGCGGGTTGGGGTCGGCGTTGAAGCCCATGGGGTGACGTCCCATGTGCTCGACGCCTCCCGCGATGCCGATGTCGTAGGCGCCGAAGGCGATCGCGCCGGCGATCGTCGTCACGGTCGTCATCGCGCCGGCGCACATGCGGTCGAGCGCGTAGCCCGGCACGCTGAGGGGGAGGCCGGCGAGGATGGCGGCCGTGCGGCCGAGGGTCAGGCCCTGGTCGCCCTGCTGCGTCGTCGCGGCGATCGCGACGTCGTCGACGCGGTCCTTCGGGAGGTTGGGGTTCCGCTCGAGCAGTCCGATCATCGCCTTGACGATGAGGTCGTCGGCGCGGGTGTTCCAGTACTGGCCCTTCTCCCCGGCGCGTCCGAACGGGGTGCGCACCCCGTCGACGAACACGACGTCCGAGCGGTGAGCCGAGGGCGTTTGGGCCACGATGCCTCCACAGATCAGGGGACGGATGCGGGCGCGCGCGTACGCACCCGGGTCTGTGTCGATCCTAGGCAGCCCCTCCCGGGCGCGCTCGAATCGTTCGGCGGAAGCTACTACCCGGCGGCGGGAGCGGACCCCGGCGCTTGGCGCGCCTCGACAAACGCGTCCGCGATGAGGCCCGCGAGCTCGTCGAGCTGCCAGGCCCGAGCCCCGAGCGCCGAGAGCGCAGCCGCGACCGTCTCGGGCGTGATCTCCGCGGGGGGCGCCCACGCCACGCGGCGCAGGGTCTCCGGGGTCAGCATGTTCTCGACCGGGATCGCGAGCTCCTCGGCACGGGCCGTGACTGCCGCGCGCGCGAGCTTGAGTCGGCGGTCGGCCTCGGGGTTCTTCTCCGCCCATACGCGGGGCGCCGGTACGCCGTCGCCCGTGCCGCGCATGCTCGGCGGCTCGGGGTCGGCGACGCCCGCCTCGACGGCCGCCCACCACCGGTCGAGCTCGCGTCGGCTCGCGCGTCCCGTGAACTCCTTGAGTGCCGCGAGCTCGCGTTTGCTCGCGGGCTGCGCCTTCGCGACGGCGACGAGCGCGAGGTCCGGCACGAGGCGACCCGGGGCGCTGTCGAGCTGCTGCGCGAGCTCGTCGCGCGCGATCCACAGCGAGCGCGCGATCGCGAGCTGCCGCGGCGAGCGCAGGGAGTGCATTCCGGACAGGCGGCGCCACGGCTCCTGGCGCACGGGCGTCGTCTTCTCGAGCACCGCCGCGAACTCCTGCCGTGCGATCTCCTCCTTGCCCGCATCGGCGAGGAGTTCGGCGATGCGGTCCCGCAGGTCGGGCAGCAGCTCGACGTCGAGGGCGGCGTAGACGAGCCAGCCCTGCGGGAGCGGTCGCGTCGACCAGTCGGCGGCCGAGTGCGCCTTCGCGAGATGGATGCCGAGGAGCTCCTCCACGACGGTCGCGAGGCCGACCCGGGGGAGTCCTGCGATGCGCGCGCCGAGTTCGGTGTCGAAGATCGTGACGGGATCGAGGCCCACCTCGCGCAGGCACGCGAGATCCTGGCTCGCGGCGTGCAGGATCCATTCCTCCGAGCGCATGATCTCCTGGAGCTCGTCGAAGCGCCCGATCGCGGGCGGATCGAAGAGGAAGGTGCCGGCACCCCGGCGGAACACCTGGATGAGGTAGGCGCGCTGCGAGTACCGGAATCCGGAGGCGCGCTCGGCGTCGACGGCGAACGGCCCCGTTCCGCCGTCGAGGGCGCGCACCGCGTCGAGGTACTCCTCGCGGGTGTCGATGACGCGAACCTCGGGGTGATCCGCGTCCGCCGTGGGAAGAGAGGCGGCGTCAGTCACGCGGGGCCCGTCGGTGAGGGAACAGGGAGACGGCATCCGAGCTGGGCGGCAACCCGGCGAGCATGCAGAGCAGGTCGCACCACGCCTCGACCTGCGCGCGCACGTCGGGGCTCCCCGGCGACCACGACGCGCGCAGCTCAAGCTGGGCGGCGTCGCCCTGGCCGGCGAGTTCGCCGAAGCCGGTCGAGAGCACCTTCGTCGCGGTGCCGGATGGCGCGCTGTAGTCGGCGCCGCGGGCATCGAGCGCGTCGACGAGCCACGACCAGGCGACCTCCGCGATGAACGGGTCGACGCCGATCTCGGTCTCGAGCGGCGCCTGGGCGTACGCGACGACGCGGAATGCCCCGCCCCACGCATCCGGTTCCTCGGGGTCGTAGAGCAGCACGAAGCGGCCCGTGCCGAGCACGGAGTCGATGCCGTGCACGGTCGGTCGGACGTCGGCGGCGAGCGCGAACGAGTGCGGCGCGAGCCCGGCGGGGGACGGGATCTCGACGACCTCCATCTCGGGGCGCGGTTCCGCCGCCCGCATCGAGGCGACGGCTGCCGCGAACGCCGCGGGCGTGTCGAGGCCGGACTCGGGGGTGCTCACGAGGGAAGCCTAGGATTCTGGGACAGGGGCGGGGCGATGCCACGCCGTCGCCGGATGGGAGGTCGTCGTGCCGCGTCGCACGAGCCGAGGTCGATCCGCACTGCGTACCGCCGTCTGGGGGGTCGTCGGCGTCGGCGCCGTCGCGGCGGCCGCCGTCGCGGCGCTCAGCGCGCTCGTCGCCCGCACGGTCGTCGTGCCGCCGTCGCGTCGCGACGACGACATCCGCGTCCTCGGGGTGGATCCCGCCGCGCGCCGCATCCGGCTCACGGCGACACCCGACTCCCTGCTCCCCGGCGAGTACAGCTTCTGGTTCTCGGGCGACTCCGGGCACGCACGGGTCGGCGAGATCGTGGAGACGGATCGGTGGGGGGTCACACGGGAGCTCCTCGGCGTCGACTTCGGCGACCTGCTCGCGGCCCGTCGTGGCCGCTTCTCGGGGTGGTTCTGGCTCTCGCCCCGCGAGCTCGGCGTGCCGTACGAGAACGTGTCGGTCACGACACCGCTCGGCCCCGCGCCCGCCTGGTTCATCCCGACGACGGAGGAGTCCGACCGCTGGGTGATCCTCGTGCATGGCAGGGCGGTTCGGCGTGCGGAGACGCTCCGCGCGGTCACGCCCTTCCGTCGTGCCGGCTACCACAGCCTCCTCGTGTCGTATCGCAACGACGGCGAGGCGCCCCACAGTCCCGACAACCGCTACGCGCTCGGTGAGCGGGAGTGGGTCGACGTCGACGCCGCGATGGCGTATGCGATCGCCCGCGGGGCGCGCGAGATCGTGCTCATGGGGTGGTCGATGGGCGGCGCGACGGTGCTGCAGGCCCTCACGCGGTCGCCGCGCTCGGCGCTCGTGACGGGCGTCGTGCTCGAGTCGCCCGTCGTCGACTGGATCGCGACGCTCGACTTCCAGGCGCGCATGCGTCGGCTCCCGGGCGTCGTGCGCTGGGGCGTGTACCTGCTCATCCGCTCGCGCTGGGGACGGATCGTCACGGGGCTCGCCGAGCCGCTCGATCTCGCGCGCATGGACTTCGTGACCCGAGCCGCCGAACTCGACCGCCCCATCCTGCTGCTGCACAGCGTCGACGACGGCTTCGTGCCCGCGACGGCGTCGATCGCCCTCGCCGCCGCCCGACCCGACATCGTGACGTTCGAGGAGTTCACGATCGCGCGCCACACGAAGCTCTGGAACTACGACCGCACGCGCTGGGAGGATGCGATCGTCAACTGGCTCGACGCGCTCGAGACGGTGGCCGCCGATCAGCCCGCCGAGGGCACGAGCCAGCGCGCGTAGAGGCCGCCCGCGTCGTCCACGAGGAGGGACTCGAGGGCGAGCTCGACGGCGGCGTGAGCGCGTGCGCCGAGCACCGGAAGGGCCGCCCCGACGAGTCGGGGGCTCGTCGAGAGGCACAGCTCGCCCACGAGACCTGCCGCGACCAGTTCCGCCGCGAGTGCGGGACCGCCCTCGCAGACGATGCGCGGGGCGATCGCCGCGAGTTCGCAGATCGCGTCGCGCGGGTTCACCCGGCCCATGTCGTCGGCTGGGAGCGGCAGGAAGCGGTGCGGTGCGGCGAGCGTCTCGGCGACGCGTGTGCGCGCCGACTCGGGGGCGAGGACGAGCAGGCGCTCCGGGTCGGCCGCGTCGCGGGTCTCGGCGCCGCTCAGGTCGCCCGAGGACGTGAGCACGGCGAGCCGCGCCGTCCGCGGGAGGAGGTAGCCCTCGGCCCGCATGCTCGCGGCGCCGATGAGCACGACGTCGCTCTCCGCACGGATCGCGCCGAGCACGGCACGGTCGGCGCGACTCGAGAGCGACTCGGAGGTGCCGTCGTCACCGCGCGCGCTGCCGTCGACGCTCGCGACGAGGTTGACCCGGATGCCGGCGGCGTCGGGAGAGCGGCGGTACAGCTCGCGCAGGCGGTCGCGGGTGTCGGGCTCCCCGACGGGGATCGGCTCGCCCGGCGTGGGGTGCAGCTGCCGCAGGATCACGCGGCGGACTTCTCGCGCACCTGCCGCTGCGCGCGCCCGAGGAGCCCCGACATCCCTCGGATGCGCAGGGGGCTCACCGCCTCGGTGAGGCCGATCGTGAGCGGGTAGTCGGCGGGCACCGCGAGGACCTCCTCGACCGTGAGGCCCGCGAGACCCTGCACGAGGATCGAGGCGAAGCCGCGCGTCGTCGGCGCCTCGCGCGGCGCGGTCGCGTGCAGGTGCACGATCCCGTCGTCGTCGATCTCCACGAAGATGTACACCGGCGATTGGCACTCCTCGACCCGTTCGAGCAGGTCGGGGTGGTCGGCGTAGCGCTCCGGCAGCTCGGGCAGCTCGTGCGAGAACTCGAGCAGCAGCTGCAGCCGGTCCGGCACCTCGAGCGCGAGGAAGTCGTCGCGGATCTCGGCGAGCTTCGCAGGGAGGGTCGTCATGCCGTCACCCCGTCGAACGCCGCGCGTGCGCGACGCTCAGCGCGAGGGGACCGCGCCGGGCTCAGCGCCCTTGACGATCGGAACGCGCACGGCGCTGCCCCACTCGGTCCACGACCCGTCATAGTTGCGCACTCCCTCGAAGCCGAGAAGATGGGTGAGCACGAACCAGGTGTGGCTCGAGCGCTCGCCGATCCGGCAGTAGGCGATCACGCTATCACCGTCCTTCAGACCGGCCCCGTCGCGGTAGATGGCGTCGAGCTCGTCCTTCGGCTTGAACGATCCGTCCTCGGCGACGGCCTTCGCCCACGGCACGTTCTGCGCGGTCGGGATGTGGCCCGCGCGCAGCGTGCCCTCCTCGGGGTAGGCGGGCGCCGTCGTGCGGTCGCCCACGTACTCCTCGGGCGAGCGGACGTCGATGAGGGGGTTGCCGAGATGGGCGAGCACGTCCTCCTTGAAGGCACGGACGGCGCTGTCGTCGCGCTCCACGACGGGGTAGTCGACCGGCTCGCGCTTCGGGACCTCGGTCGTGTACGGGCGGCCCTCGGCCTCCCACTTCGCGCGTCCGCCGTCGAGCAGGCGCACGTCCTCGTGACCGAAGAGCGTGAACACCCACAGCGCGTAGGCCGCCCACCAGTTGTTTTTGTCGCCGTAGATGACGATCGTGTCGTCCCGCGAGATGCCGCGGCCGCCGAGGAGCTTCGCGAAGCCCTCGCCGTCGAGGTAGTCGCGCTCGACGGGGTCGTTGAGGTCGGTGTGCCAGTCGATCTTGACGGCGCCCTCGATGTGGCCGGTCTCGTAGAGCAGGACGTCCTCGTCCGACTCGACGACGACGAGCCCGGGCTCGCCCAGGTGCTCGGCGAGCCATTCGGTGCTCACGAGCCGCTCGGGGTGTGCGAAGCGGGCGAAGGCGGGGTTCGGGTCGGTCTCGACGGCCATGAGGGTGTGTCTCCTTGCGGGTAGGCTCTTCCACGTCCAGGGTAGGCACCCGCCACACCCCGCGCCGGGCGTTCGTAAGAGTACGACACAACCCTGCCGTTCCCGCCGTCGCCCCGACGGCCATCCGAAGGACCCGCATGCCCCAGCACTCCGCGTCGCTCCTCGACCGCGCCCCCGAGATGTCGGGCGCCCAGATGGCGGCGTCGCTCGTGCCCCCGCGGCAGTTCGCGCAGGCGACGCTCGAGAGCTACCGTCCCGATCCCGACTTCCCGTCGCAGGCGGAGGCGGTCGAGAAGGTCCGCGCGTTCGCGGATGCCATGCGCGGCGGGGGAGCGGCCCGCGGCCTGTTCGGACGCCGCAAGGCCCCGGAGGCGAAGCCCGGCATCTACCTCGACGGCGGTTTCGGCGTCGGCAAGACACACCTGCTCGCGTCGCTGTGGCACCTCGCGCCGGGACGCAAGTACTTCGGGACGTTCATCGAGTACACGGCGCTCGTGGGCGCCCTCGGCTACGCCAACGCCGTCTCGCTGCTGCGCGGCGCCTCGCTCGTCGCGATCGACGAGTTCGAGCTCGACGACCCGGGCGACACGATGATGATGACGCGTCTGCTCGGCGAGCTCGCGGGCGACGGCACCCGCATTGCGGCGACCTCCAACACGCCGCCCAACGCCCTCGGCGAGGGCCGTTTCGCGGCCGTCGACTTCCTGCGCGAGATCCAGGCGCTCTCGGACCGCTTCGACATCATCCGCATCGACGGTCTCGACTACCGTCGCCGCGAGGTCCAGGGCCATGCCGCCGTCACCGACCCCGATGCGATCGAGCCAGCCCTCGCGGCCCTCGGCGGCACGACGACCGACGACGACTTCGACGCCCTCCTCGCCCACCTCGCGCGCGTGCATCCGTCGCGCTACGTCGGGATGGTCGAGGGGCTCGCGGGGGTCGGCCTGCGCGGGGTACGCACGCTCGTCGACCAGGCGGATGCGCTGCGGTTCGTCGCGTTCGTCGACCGGCTCTACGACGAGCAGGTGAGCGTCGTCGCCTCCGGCACGCCCCTCGACGAGGTGTTCGGCGCCGAGATGATGGCGGGCGGATACCGCAAGAAGTACCTGCGGGCCGTCTCGCGGCTCATCGCGTTGACGAGCTGATCCGGGCGCGCCGCGCGACGAGGGCTGTCGTCACGCCGCCGATGACGATCGCGGCCAGCGATCCCGCGAGCACGGCGAGGGTCGCCGAGGCGATGAGCTCGGCGTCGCCGCGGAACGCGAGCTCCGCCATGAGCAGCGAGATCGTGAATCCGACGCCGCCGAGCGTCGCGATGACGGCGACCTCGTCGGCGCGCAGGGCCGCGGACCGTTCGCTACGCGGCATCATCGCACGCGCGAGGAAGGCGCCCGCCGCGATGCCGACGAGCTTCCCGACGGGCAGGGCGACGAGCACGCCCCAGAACACCGGTTGCAGGCCGCCCTCCCGCACGGCCGGAACGACGACCATCGAGGCGCTGAAGGCGAAGAGCGGGAGGACGACCCCGTTGACCGCGGGTTCGAGCATGTGCCGGGCGCGTGACGCGGGGCCCGGCGCGTAGACGAGCCCGAGCGCGACGCCCGCGATCGTGGCGTGCACGCCCGAGAGCAGCACGAGAGACCACACGGCGATCCCGATGAGGACGAGGAGCGGGATGCGGATGCCGCGCCCCGGGCGCCGCCTCGCGCTCACCCATCCGAACAACGCGATGAGCGGCACGGCGAGCAGGAGCGGCACGGGCGACAGCTCGCGCGTGAAGAATACGGCGATGATGCCGATCGCGACGAGGTCGTCGAGCACCGCGAGGGCGAGGAGGAACGCGCGCACCCGGCGCGGCAGCCCGCGGCCGAGGAGGGCGAGCACGCCGAGCGCGAAGGCGATGTCCGTCGCCGTCGGGATCGGCCATCCGCCGACCTGCGCGGGTTCGTGCACGATCGCGAGATAGAGGAGCGCCGGCACGACGACCCCGCCGGTCGCGGCGACCGCGGGCGCGAGCGCCTTGCGGGGCGTGTCGAGCTCGCCGTGGGTGAGCTCGTGGCGCAGCTCGATCGCGGCGACGAGGAAGAAGACGGCGAGCAGGCCGTCGGCGATCCAGTGGCCGATCGAGAGATCGAAGAGGGCGATGCCGGTGTGCGGATGCGCGTCGCGGATTCCGATGAGCTGCGCGCCCACCGGCGAGTTCGCGAGCACGAGGCCCGCGACAGCCGCGACGGCGAGGACCACCGCCGCGAGACGTTCGGAGCGGAAAAGCTGCACGGGTCCACTCTTTCATGCGTCTGCCGGGACGATTCGCGGGAAAGCGGCAGCGGTTCGAAACGTGATGTTTACATGCCCGCCTGCGCCGTAACACTCGCGAAACAGCTCACGCGTCGATACGAAACGTCGCCCTCCCAGACTGGCCCCCGTACCCGAAGGCCCGGCGGTGCACGCCCCGGTCCGATGCAACGAGAGAGGTAACAACCACATGGATAGCGGCAACTTCGCCTGGTCCATCGCAGCGACGGCACTCGTCCTGTTCATGACCCCCGGCGTGGCCTTCTTCTACGGCGGATTGGTCAAGGCCAAGAGCGTCGTCAGCATGATGATGATGAGCTTCGGAGCCCTCGGCCTCGTGAGCGTCCTGTGGATCCTGTACGGATTCAACATGAGCCTCGGCGGCGGCACGCTCGCCTTCGCGGGCAACCCCTTCGAGAACTTCGGGTTCGCGAACGGCGCGGACAGCGCGACGCTCGTGGGCGCGACGTTCGGCGCGACCTTCGCGATCATCACGGTCGCGCTCATCTCGGGCGCCATCGCCGACCGTGCGAAGTTCGGCTCGTGGCTCGTCTTCGCGGGCATCTGGGCCACGGTCGTGTACTTCCCGGTCGCGGCCTGGGTGTGGGGCGACGGCTGGATCTTCAACTGGGGTGACAACACGGGCCTCCCGGCGGTCATCGACTACGCCGGCGGCACTGCGGTGCACATCAACGCGGGCGCCGCGGCTCTCGCTCTCGCTCTCGTGCTCGGCAAGCGCATCGGCTTCGCCAAGGGCATCCAGAAGCCCCACAACGTGCCGCTCACGCTCCTCGGCGCGTCGATCCTGTGGTTCGGCTGGTTCGGCTTCAACGCGGGCGCCGAGGGCACCTTCGGGCTCCTCGGACCCGAGAACACGGGTGCGGGTCTCATCGTCATCAACACCCTCGGGGCCACCGCGGCCGCGGTGCTCGGCTGGCTGATCGTCGAGAAGCTCAAGGACGGCAAGGCGACCTCGGTCGGCGCCGGCTCGGGTGCCGTCGCGGGCCTCGTGGCGATCACCCCGTCCTGCGCGAACCTCGACCCGATCTGGGCGCTCGTGCTCGGCGTCGTCGCGGGTGCGCTCTGCGCCCTCGCGGTCGAGCTCAAGTTCAAGCTCGGCTTCGACGACTCGCTCGACGTGGTCGGCATCCACATGGTCGGCGGCCTCATCGGCACCCTCTACCTCGGCTTCTTCGCGATCGGAACGGGCCTCGTGTTCTCCGGCGACTTCGGTCAGCTCGCGTCGCAGGCGGTCGCGGCGGTCGCCGTGATGCTCTACTCCTTCGTGGTCGCCTTCGTGGTCGGCTTCGCGATCGAGAAGACGATCGGATTCCGCATCAAGAGCGAGGACGAGCTCGCCGGTGTCGACACGGTCGTGCACGGCGAAGAGGGCTACGTCCTGGCCGACTGAGCCTCGGCTCGAACAACCCGGCGCGGGGCGCCGTCTCCTGGCGGAGGCGGCGCCCCGTATCGTTGGGTGCATCCGACGCGTTCGACCCCGACCGACCGGAGCGTGCGTGCCCGAACTCCTGCTGATCTCCGCCGTCGCGTGCGCCGTCATGACGGCCGCGCTCGTCGGCATGCTGCGCCCCCCGCGCGCGGTCGCGACGATCGTGCGATGCCTCGTCGTCGTCGCCGTGGCGTCCGCGGTCGTCGTCGCGGTCGGAGCCTTCACCGGCGCCGAATCCGTGTCGTTCCTGCTCGCGTCCGCCTTCGCCACGGCACCGGTCGCGGTGCTCCTCGACGGCGCAGCAGAGGAGGCCGCACCCGGGCGACCGGCCGTCGCGTGGGTGCTCGCGCTCGTGTGGGCCGCGGTCGTCTTCCCGGTCGCGGCGCTTGCCCCGCCGCTCGTGTTCGCGAGCTGCGGAAGCGAGTGCCGGGTGGAGGACTTCGGGGGTGGCCTGGCTCTTCTCGTGTCGTCCGCGGCGTCCGTGCTGCTCGCGTGGCGCGCCCCGGCATCCGGAGGACGCGAGGGGTGGCGCGGGTTCGCGCTCGGCGCGCTCGTGGTGTGGCTCGCAGCTGCGCTGTGGCTCGCGAGCCTCGAGGGCGTCGTCGACGACTACACGCCCCGCATCCTGTTCGCGGCCGTCGTGGCGCCCGCCGGGGGCGCAGCAGGCTGGTTGCTCGTCGACGTGCTGACCCGCTCGACGCGGCACCCCGTGCGCTCCGCAGCCGACGGCCTCATCGCGGGGCTCGTGGCGATCGTCCCCGGCGCTGCGGGGATGTCGTTCCCGTGGTCCCTCGCGGTCGGCGCTCTCGCGGGGGCGGCGGCCTGTCTCGTCTACGGATCGCGGAGGCTGTCGTCAGGAGGCCGTGCGGGCCACTGGGCGCTCGTCGTGCTCACCTCCACGGCGATCGGCTATCTCGCCCCGGCCGTGTCCGGCGACACCGTCGGATTCGTGTTCTCGGGGCGCATCACCGCGCTCTTCCCGCCCGTCGCGGCGTTCGCGGCCGTCGCGGCGCTCGGGCTCGCGGCGAGCGTCCCAGCCTGGCTCCTCGCGCGCCGCAGCCGACGCGTGCGTATCGCGGACTGAGGGAGGCGCGAAAAAACCCCCGGCGGGCCGGGGGTTCCTGGTGGGCGATACCAGACTCGAACTGATGACCTCTTCCGTGTGAAGGAAGCGCGCTACCAACTGCGCCAATCGCCCGCGACGACCATCCTGCCATATCCGGACGGCGTCATCGGCACGGGAGAGGTGCTCGCGTCATCTGGGCGCGTCCGGTTTTGACCTCGCGCCGGGATCGGCTACAGTCGAAACGCACACCGGGAACGGTGAGCAACGCGGATGTAGCGCAGTTGGTAGCGCATCACCTTGCCAAGGTGAGGGTCGCGAGTTCGAGTCTCGTCATCCGCTCGAGTTAGGAGTCTCACGGTCCGCAGCACTCACCAGGTGCGCTGACCGCACACCTGGTGGCGTGGCCGAGAGGCGAGGCAGCGGCCTGCAAAGCCGTATACACGGGTTCGAATCCCGTCGCCACCTCACTCACCGAAACCGAAGCGCGAGCCTCGGAGACGGGCGATTGGCGCAGCGGTAGCGCGCTTCCCTGACACGGAAGAGGTCACTGGTTCGATCCCAGTATCGCCCACCACCACTTCTCGACTCCCTCCCGTCCAGGACGCGCCGTCGACGGTCGCGGCCCGCGGGCCGACCCTGACGCACCATGAGGGCATGTCCGTCGCGGCCGACCCTCGCGAGAGCGTCGAGGCCGCCCCGTGGTCGGCGGCGGACGGGTTCCGGGCGCCCTACCGCCCCGAGCTCGAAGGACTGCGCGCCGTCGCGATCCTCCTCGTCGCGGCATCGCACCTGTGGTGGGGGCGCATCTCGGGCGGCATCGACGTGTTCCTCGTCGTGTCCGGCTACCTCATCACGGTGACCCTCGTCATCCGCTGGGTGCGCACGGGGTCGGTCGCACCCGCCCGCTATCTCCGCAGCCTCGCCGCCCGACTCATCCCGGCCGCCCTGCTCGTGCTCGGCACGATCGCCGTCGTCAGCTGGCTCGTGCTCGCCGAGACGCGTCCGTCGCTCGCCTCCGACGTGCTGCGCTCCACCGGATGGGCCGCGCTCTTCGGGCAGAACTGGTACCTCGCGATCGCGACGGACGGCTACCTGTCGGCCGACCGGCTCCTCAACCCCGCGGAGCACTTCTGGGCGCTCTCGATGCAGGTGCAGTTCTACCTCGTCTGGCTCGCGCTCGTCGCGCTGCTCGCGCTCGGCCTCCGCCGCGGCGGCAGCCCCGCTCGACGCCTGCGGATGGCGACGACGGCGATCGCCGCGGTGACGCTCGCATCGTGGGCGTGGAGCGTCGTCACGACCCTGCGCGATCAGCCGCTCGCCTACCTCGACACCTCCGCGCGGATCTGGGAGTTCGGCGTCGGCGGTCTGCTCGCGCTGCTCGGCGCGCGCCTCGTGCCCCGGCCGTTCTGGGGCGCGGTGCTCGGATGGGTGGGCCTCGCGATGGTGATCGGGCTCGGCTTCCTCGGCGACTTCGACCCCTGGTTCCCGGGCATCGCTTCGGTGTGGCCCGTCGTCGGCACGGCGCTCGTGCTCGTCGGCGCCAACTCCGCGACGCGGCTCGGCGCGCACCGACTCCTCGGATCCCGGCCGGCGGTCTGGCTCGGAGGACTCGCCTTCGGCCTCTACCTCTGGCACTGGCCGGTGATCTCGGCGCTCGCGATCCTGCAGAATCGCCGCAGCTTCACGGCGGTTGAGGGGATCACGATCGTGCTCGCCGCGCTCATCGCCGCCTGGGTCATGAAACAGGTGCTCGAGCAGCCCTGGCAGCGGTGGGGGAGACGCGTCCCCTGGGCGGCGGTCGCCGCCGCCGTTCTCGTCGCCGCCCTCGGCGCGGGAACGCTCACCGCCTCGGCCTCGGTGGCTCCCGCCGTCGCCGCGGGGCCGTCGCTCCCCGCACCGGTCATCGCGGCGCCCGCGTCGGATGCGGGCACGGGAGGACGCGTGCCGGGCGGCATCGAGCCGGTCGACGGGCCCGAGGTGTTCCCCGACGCCGAGACGCTCCACGCCGCGATCACCGCATCCGCGGCATGGACCTCGCTCCCGCCCGACATGCTCGCGGCCGCCGACGGCCAGGAGACCGCCTACGGGGCGGAGACGTGCGTCCACGAACTCGCCTGGGAACGGCTGTGCGAGGTGGGCGACCCCTCCGCGCCGTATACCGCCGTCATCGTCGGGGACTCCGTCGCGGCGAGCTGGGTCACAGCGCTCACGGGGGCTCTCGGCCCGTCCTGGCGCGTTCGGCTCGCGACAGAGGGCGCGTGCGCGGTCGCCGACGCGCCCGCCTACTTCGACGGGCGCGCCGATCCCGCATGGGCCGAGACCTGCCGCGGCATTCGCGACTCGCTGCTCGCCGGGATCCGGTCGAGCAGACCCGACCTCGTCGTGCTCACGAGCTCCTCGCGCACGCTCGGGCGTCTCATCAGCGGCGCGAGCGGCGAGGCGGCCCGCGACGAGTGGCGTGCGGGCATGGACGCGACGCTCGCGAAGCTGCGCCCCGTCGCCCCGGCCGTCGTCGTGGTCGCACCGCCGCCCCTCGGCGTCGCGAGCTGCGGGAGCGCCGACTTCGAGCCAGGCGGGTCGCGCTGCCGGCAGGCGATCACCGAGAACTGGCGGATCCAGTCATTCGCGGAGCGGGCCGCGGCGGCGGATGCGGGGGTCGCCTACATCGACACACGCGACTGGTTCTGCACCGCGGCGAGCGTGTGCCCGTGGGCCGCCGACGGCACGGTGCTGCGCCGCGACACCCACCACCTCTCGAAGGAGTCGTCGGGGCGCCTCGCCGCGGTCGTACGCACCGCATTGGCCGAGGCGATCCCGGAGCTCCCCGTCATCAGCCGCGGGTGACGACGACGGCGTCCCGGCCCGCGCCCCGCCACTAAAGTTGGGGGAATGAGCGCGCAGACCGGTTTCGACCTGTTCCCCGACCGCGCCGTCATCGCGATCCGCGTGAACGGCGTCCTGATGGACAAGGCGACGACGGTCACCGAGACGGATGTCGTGGAGCCGGTCGAGGTCGACTCGCCCGACGGCCTCGACATCCTGCGGCACTCGACGGCCCACGTCATGGCCCAGGCCGTGCAGCGCATCAACCCGGAGGCCAAGCTCGGCATCGGGCCGCCCGTGCAGGACGGGTTCTACTACGACTTCGACGTCGCGGAGCACTTCACCCCCGACGACCTCGCGGCCATCTCGAAGGAGATGGACCGCATCATCCGCTCGGGCCAGCGCTTCGTGCGCCGCGTCGTGACCGAGGACGAGGCGCGCGTCGAGCTCGCGGGCGAGCCCTACAAGCTCGAGCTCATCGGCCTCAAGGGCGGCGCCGACGCGGGCAAGGACGGCGAGAGCGTCGAGGTCGGCGGCGCCGAGCTCACGATCTACGACAACGTCGACCGTGACGGCCACGTCGCGTGGAAGGACCTGTGCCGCGGTCCCCACGTGCCGAACACCGGAGCCCTCGGCGCCTACAAGCTCACGCGCCTCGCCGCCGCGTACTGGCGGGGCTCCGAGAAGAACCCGCAGCTGCAGCGCATCTACGGCACCACCTGGCCCGACAAGGCCGCCCTCAAGGCCCACCTCGAGCGCCTCGAGGAGGCCGCGAAGCGCGACCACCGCAAGCTCGGCAAGGAGCTCGACCTGTTCTCCTTCCCCGACGAGATCGGATCGGGCCTCTCGGTCTGGCACCCGCGCGGCGGCGTCGTGCGCATGGAGATGGAGCAGCACGCCCGACGCAGGCACGTCGAGGCCGGCTACACCTACGTCTACACGCCGCACATCGCGAAGGAGGATCTCTTCCTCCAGTCGAACCACCTCGTGACCTACAAGGAGGGGATGTTTCCCCCGATCGTCATGGACGAGGAGCGCGACGCCGACGGCGTGCTGACGAAGCAGGGCCACGACTACTACCTGAAGCCCATGAACTGCCCGATGCACATCCTCATCTACAAGGAGCGCGCGCGCAGCTACCGCGACCTGCCCATGCGGCTCGCCGAGAACGGCACCGTCTACCGCAACGAGCTCTCGGGTGCCCTGCACGGCCTCACGCGCGTGCGCGGCTTCACCCAGGACGACTCGCACCTGTTCGTCACGCCCGAGCAGCTCGAGGAGGAGGCCACCAAGGTCCTCGAGTTCGTCATCTCGATGCTGCGCGACTTCGGCCTCGACGACTTCGAACTCGAGCTCTCGATGCGCGACGACGAGAAGGACAAGTGGATCGGCTCGGACGAGTTCTGGGAGTACTCGACAAACGCGCTCCGCAACGTCGCGCGGGCATCCGGGCTCAAGCTCACCGAGATGCCCGGCGAGGCCGCCTTCTACGGCCCCAAGATCGACCTCAAGACGCGCGACGCGATCGGCCGCACGTGGCAGCTGTCGACCGTGCAGGTCGACCCGAACCTGCCGGAGCGCTTCGAGCTCGAGTACACCGACCGCGACGGCCAGAAGAAGCGCCCGATCATGATCCACCGCGCCCTCTTCGGCTCGATCGAGCGGTTCTTCGCGATCCTGCTCGAGCACTACGCGGGGGCGTTCCCGGTGTGGCTCTCGCCCGTCCAGGTCGTCGGCGTGCCCGTCGCCGACGAGTTCGCGGACTACCTCGGCGGCATCATCGACCGGCTGCGTGCCGAGGGGGTGCGCGCCGAGCTCGACGCGAGCGACGAGCGCATGCAGAAGAAGATCCGCACGCACACGCTCATGAAGGTGCCCTTCCAGCTCATCGCGGGAGGGCAGGATCGCGACGCCGGCACGGTGAGCTTCCGCTTCCGCGACGGGCGCCAGGAGAACGGCGTGCCGATCGACGAGGCGGTGCGCCGCATCCACGAGGCGATCGACACGCACGCGCAGGTCTGAGCGCCGATCGCGCGATAGCGCAATGATCGTGCGGAGCCACGCACGGAACGTGCGCGATCCGCTCTAGCGCCGCCGCGCGACGGGCCGGTACGGTACCCATCAGGCGTCTCCCAGACAGGGGGGTCTACCCGCGAACGGGGGCAGGCGCCGGGCACCGCACCACCATCCCGCGGAAGGGAAGCTATGCGCTCTCGTCGATCTGTCCTCGTGTCCGTCTGCGCCGCATCGGCGCTCGTGCTGGGGGCGGTCGCCGCACCCGCGTATGCAGCCGACCCGGGTTCCGGGTTCACGGCGGCGACCGCCGCTCCGGAGGGTCCGCCCGAGGATGGCGCCCGCACGAAGTCGGGTCAGCTCGCGGAGAGCGATCCGGAGCTGCTCGCGCGTTCGGATGCGGCAGTCGTCCCCGTCATGGTCAAGGTCGACGTCGACCCGGTCGCCTCCTACACGGGCGACCTCGACGGCTTCCCTGCGACGAGCCCCGAGGTCACCGGCAAGGAGCTCTCGCTCTCCGACCCCGCGGTCGCGAGGTATCTCGACCACGTGAAGAGCGTGCTCGCCGACACCGCCGCGGCCATCACCCAGGCGGTGCCGAGCGCCAAGAGCCTCGAGACCTACGCGGTCGCCTACGGCGGACTCGCCATGACGGTCCGGGCGCGCGACGCCAAGGCCGTGCTGGGCGTCGAGGGCGTCGCGGCCGTGCAGGACAACGCGCTGCGGCACCTGCCGGCATCCGACACGGGTTCCCTCGCCGCATCCGCGGCGGCGTCGAGCCAGGCGGGCGCGGCGGTCGCCGCGGCGGCGACGCTCGACAACGACGCGAGCACGTTCATCGGCGCGGACGCCGTGTGGCCCTCGCTCGGCGGCCGCGACAAGGCGGGCGTCGGCGTCATCGTCGGCGTCATCGACTCGGGCATCTGGCCCGAGCATCCGATGCTCGTCGACAACGGCATCCCGAAGCCCGCTGGCGGACCCTGGGCGTGCGACTTCGGCGACGGGGGCGACCCCGCCTTCACGTGCAACGACAAGCTCGTGGGCGCCTACGCGTTCCTCGACACCTACGCGGCGCTCAACGAGATCGGCACGGAGGACTTCTGCTCGGCGGGCGAGTGCTCGGCGCGCGACTCCGACGGCCACGGCACGCACACCGCGACGACGGCCGCTGGATCCTACGTGTCGAGCGCGCCGATCTTCGGAGTCGACCGGGGCCCCGTGAGCGGCATCGCGCCGGGAGCCTCGATCATCGCCTACCGGGCGCTCGGCCCGGGCGGCGGCTACACCTCCGACCTGCTGGCGGCCGTGCAGCAGGCGATCGTCGACGGGGTCGACGTCATCAACTACTCGATCAGCGGTTCGGCGTCGGTCTACTCGGATGCCGTCGAGCTCGCGTTCCTCGACGCGTACGCGGCGGGGGTCGCGGTGAACGCCTCCGCGGGCAACGACGGCCCGGGGGCCTCGACCGCCAACCACGCGGGACCGTGGGTCACGACCGTCGCGGCCTCGACGTTCGACCGGCAGTTCGCGTCGACGCTCACGCTCACCTCGAGCGACGGCGCGACCTTCTCCAAGTCGGGCTCGACCCTCACGCAGGGTGTGACCGACGCTCCCGTCGTGCTCCCGACCGCCGTCCCCGGCTACACGGGAGGCGCGCGCTGCCTCACCCCGTTCGCCGACGGCTCCGTCGACGGTCTCGTCGTCGTGTGCGAGCGCGGCGAGAACGGGCGCGTGGAGAAGGGCTACAACGCGTCCCTGGGCGGCGCCGTGGGCATGATCCTCTACAACCCGACCGCGAGCGACGTGGAGACCGACAACCACTTCCTCCCGGCCATCCACCTCGAGGGTCCCAACGACGAGCTCCTCGCCTTCCTCGGGGCGCACCCCGACATCACGGCGACGTGGGCCGAGGGCCAGTCCGCACCCGCCCAGGGCGACGTCATGGCGGGCTTCAGCTCGCGCGGGCCGATCGGCGAGTTCCTCAAGCCCGACGTCACGGCGCCCGGCGTGCAGATCCTCGCGGGGCACACGCCCGAGTCGACGGACCTCGCGACGGGGCCGCAGGGTGAGCTCTTCCAGGCGATCGCGGGCACGTCGATGTCGTCCCCGCACGCGGCAGGCGTCTCGGCGCTCGTCATCGCGGCGCACCCCGACTGGACGCCGGGCCAGGTGAAGTCGGCGCTCATGACGTCGTCGGTGCAGAGCGTCGTGAACGCCGACGGGAGCCCCGCGGGCGTCTTCGATCGCGGGGCGGGCAGCATCCGCGCCGACCGCGCCGTCGCACCCGTGCTCACGATCAGCGAGACGGCGGCCGACTTCGCGGCGAGCGCTGCGGACCCGCTCCACCGGCACGACCTCAACATCCCGAGCGTGCTCGTCGACCCGCTGCCGGGTGCCGCGGTCGTCACGCGCACCGTCAAGAACGTGACCGGCAAGGCGCAGACCTTCAGCGTGAGCGCCTCGATCGCGAACGGGGTGCAGGCGTACATCAGCCCCTCCTCGTTCACGCTCGCCGCGGGCGCCACGAAGAAGCTCACGATCGTGCTGAGCGGGATCGGCGCCGCGGACGGATGGCACGAGGGGCAGATCACGCTCACGCCGCGCAAGGGCGGCAACGTCGTCGTCGTCCCCGTCGCGGTCAACGTCGGAGAGGCGTCGCTCTCGCTCGCCCAGTCGTGCGAGCCGACCGAGATCCGGGCGGGCAAGACCTCGACGTGCACCGTGACCGCCTCGAGCTCGTTGCCGGTCGACGTGCAGGCCACGATCGACGTCGTCGCGAGCCCGATCCTGCACGTGACGAAGGTGACCGCTCCCGCGAAGAAGCGTGCGCTCGGAGCGACCTGGACGGGCACCCTCGCGGCCGCTCTGCCGCCGAAGATCGACGCGATCGACGAGGTCGACCCCGCCGACACCGTGAGCGGGGGGTACCTTCCCCTCTCCGCGTTCGGCATCGCGCCCGTGGCCGGCTTCGGCGACGAGAGCATCGTCAACTTCACCGTGCCGAGCTTCGTGTACGGCGGTGAGGTCTACGACCGGATCGGCGTCGTCTCCAACGGCTACGTCGTGATCGGCGGCGGCACGGCGGGCGACGTCGAGTACGAGCCGCCGGCCTCGTTCCCCGACCCGGCGACGCCGAACAACGTGATCGCACCGTTCTGGACCGATCTCAACCCGGCCGACGGGGGAGGCATCCGCGTGGGCACCCTCACGGACGACGGCGGCACGCAGTACCTCGTCGTCGACTGGGAGGACATCCACGCGTGGAGCGGCGGCGGCGGGAACTCCTTCCAGGTCTGGATCCAGCTCGGGGCCACCGAGAGCAGCTGGATGACCTACGGGGGCGCCCTCACGCCCGACTCGGCCTCCGGCTCGCTCACGGGCGCCGAGAACCGAGACGGCACGAGCGGCGTGAGCGTCGCCGACGTCGACACGGATGCCGCGTACGTGCTCCGCACGAGCCCGCCGACCGCGGGAGGCGTCGTGACCTTCGACTACACCGTCAAGGGCCTGCTGCGCGGAACGTGGTCGACCGCGGCGACGCTGCGGTCGGATGCGATCGACACCGTGCCGATCGAGGTCACCAAGATCCGCGTCAAGTGACGGTCGCGGATGCCGGGTGCCGCGCGAGCGCACCCGGCATCCGTGCGCGGGTAGCCTGGCAGCGATGACACGCGACTACGACGGCACCGAGTACCCCCACGCCGAGCCGGCGAGCGAATTCGCGGGCATCCCCGACGGCTTCGGTCGGCTGTGGACGCCGCATCGCATCGCCTACATCGAGCAGGGCGGCGGATCGCCGGGCGACGAGTGCGTGTTCTGCACGGCCCCGACCCTCTCCGACGAGGAGGCGCTCATCGTGCATCGGGGCGAGAAGGTCTACGCGCTCCTCAACCTCTTCCCGTACAACAGCGGGCACCTGCTGGTCGTGCCGTACCGCCACATCGCGACCTACGACGAGGCGGATGCCGCGGAGGTCGCCGAGATCGGCGCGATCACGCAGACGGCGATGCGCGTCATCCGGCGCACCTCCCGGTCCGACGGCTTCAACATCGGCATGAACCAGGGGGCGATCGCGGGGGCCGGCATCGCCGGTCACCTGCACCAGCACATCGTGCCGCGCTGGGCGACCGACGCGAACTTCTTCCCGATCATCGCGCGCACGAAGGCGCTCCCGCGTCTGCTCGGCGAGGTCCGCCAGGAGATCGCGGACGCCTGGCCGACACCCTGACTCAGCGGAGCCTGCGCACCTCGAACTGCATGCGCGGGTTCGCGTAGAACTCCTGCGACTCGACGAGCTGGAGCTCGCGCTCGCCCGACTCGTGGGTCGTGCGCAGCAGGTCCCAGACGCTCGAGGTCGTGCGCGCGAGCGCGTCGGCGGGGTCGCCCGACGCGAGGTAGTGGGCGGTGAAGAGCGCGGCCGTGACGTCGCCCGAGCCGTTCGCCTTCATGGGCAGCAGCGGGGTCTGCACGATCCAGGCGCCCGAGTCGTCGACGACCATCATCTCGATCGTGTCGGGCTCGCGGTCGGGGCGCTCGACGCTCGTGACGAGCACGGTGCGCGGGCCCATCTCGCGGGCCAGATCCGCGGAGGCCAGGGTCGACTCGATCGTGTCGGGCTCCGTCTCGGTGAGGAAGCCGAGCTCGAACTGGTTGGGCGTGATGATGTCGGCGACCGGGACCACCCGCTCGCGCAGCAGCACGGGGATCGCGGGCGCGACGAAGCATCCGGACTTCGCATTCCCCATGACGGGGTCGCACGCGTAGACGGCGCGCGGGTTGGCCTCCTTGACCCGACGGACCGCGTCGATGATCACGTCGCCGATGCCCTCGGAGCCCTGGTAGCCGGAGAGCACCGCGTCGATCGCCGGGAAGGCGCCCCGCTCCTCGATCCCCGTCACGACCTCCCGCACGTCGTCGGGCGCGATGAGCGGACCACGCCACGCGCCGTAGCCGGTGTGGTTCGAGAAGTTGACCGTGTACACGGGCAGCACCTCGACGCCGATGCGCTGAAGGGGGAAGACGGCGGCGGAGTTGCCGACGTGCCCGTAGGCGACCGCCGACTGGATGGAGAGGATCTTCACCGTCCGATGATGCCACCGTCGGGCATGTGGCCGCGTGTGTCGCCTCGGCCGGACCGGCTCACGTCGCCCGGAATAGGATGCCGTCCATGACCTCCCTCGAGAACGGATCCACCGCCGCCACCTCACTCGGCACCGACCGCGTGAAGCGCGGCCTCGCCGAGATGCTCAAGGGCGGTGTGATCATGGACGTCGTCACCGCCGAGCAGGCCCGCATCGCGGAGGACGCGGGCGCCGTGGCCGTCATGGCGCTCGAGCGCGTGCCCGCCGACATCCGCGCGCAGGGCGGCGTCGCCCGCATGAGCGACCCCGACCTCATCGACGAGATCATCGCATCCGTGTCGATCCCGGTCATGGCGAAGGCGCGCATCGGCCACTTCGTGGAGGCGCAGGTGCTGCAGGCGCTCGGCGTCGACTACATCGACGAGTCCGAGGTGCTCACCCCCGCCGACTACTCCCACCACATCGACAAGTGGCAGTTCACCGTCCCGTTCGTGTGCGGCGCCACCAACCTCGGCGAGGCGCTGCGACGCATCACCGAGGGCGCGGCGATGATCAGGTCGAAGGGCGAGGCGGGCACCGGCGACGTCTCCAACGCCGTCACCCACATGCGCACGATCCGCGCGGAGCTCAACCGGCTCAGGTCGATGTCGTCCGACGAGCTGTACGTCGCCGCCAAGGAGCTCCAGGCGCCCTACGACCTGGTGGCCGAGGTCGCCCAGGCGGGCAAGCTGCCCGTCGTGCTGTTCACCGCCGGCGGCATCGCCACCCCCGCCGACGCGGCGATGATGATGCAGCTCGGCGCCGACGGCGTCTTCGTCGGTTCGGGGATCTTCAAGTCGGGCGACCCCGCGAAACGTGCCGCCGCCATCGTCCGCGCCACCACGTTCTACGACGATCCGGACGTCGTGGCGGAGGTCTCCCGCGGCCTCGGCGAGGCGATGGTGGGCATCAACGTCGAGGAGATCCCGCAGCCGCACCGCCTCGCCCAGCGCGGGTGGTGACCCCGACAGTCGGCGTCCTCGCGCTGCAGGGTGATGTCGCGGAGCACGTGAGGATCCTGCGCTCGCTCGGTGTGGACACGCTCCCCGTCAGGCGTCAGGCCGAGTTGCTGCGGTGCGACGGGCTGGTCCTGCCGGGCGGCGAGTCCACGACGATGATCAAGCTCGCGCGGACGTTCGGGCTGCTCGATCCCCTGCGTGCGTGGCTGGCGGAAGGTCATGCGGCCTTCGGCACCTGCGCGGGCATGATCCTGCTGGCGGACCGCATCCTCGACGGCACCGCCGGCCAGGAGACGATCGGCGGGCTCGACGTGACGGTCCGCCGCAACGCCTTCGGGCGGCAGGTCGACTCCTTCGAGGAGGACCTGGGCTTCGAGGGGCTCGCCGAGCCCGTGCCTGCGGTGTTCATCAGGGCGCCCTGGGTCGAGTCGGCCGGGGACGGCGTGGAGGTGCTCGCGCGCCGCCGTCCGCTCTCGCCCGACGAGCCCGGACGCATCGTCGCCGTCAGGCAGGGCAACCTGCTCGCCACGGCGTTCCACCCCGAGGTCGACGACGACGCGAGGATCCACGAGCTGTTCCTCGGCATGGTGCGCGGCTGAGTCGTCTGGCCCGACGACGCGCGCCCGGACCTCGGACGTGGGAACGCCTTACGCCCGTCCGAGCAGGGGAACGTGAGGCCTCGTGACGCGTCGGCTCACCCTGCGTTGAATGTAAGGAAAGGTAACAATCTTGTCACGGCGGGGTGACTACTCTTGCGGGCCTGCTGTTCGTAAAGTTTACTAACAAACATGCAACGGAGCGACGTCCCCTCGGCGCATCGCCATCCCCGCAGCGGCCGGCGGACCACCCGGCCCGAGGACGGCCGCCGCAACAACCTGTCGCTCGTGCTGCAGTCGCTCTATGACGAGCCCCTGCTCTCGCGCGCCGACCTCGCCCGTCGCACAGGCCTCACCCGCGTCACCATCTCCGACCTCGTCGCCGAACTCATCTCCGACTCCCTCGTCGTCGAGACCGGAACGACCGCCGACGTCCGTCCCGGCAAGCCCGGGACCACCTTGTCTGTGCGCGCCGACGCCCGCGACATCATCGCCCTCGACCTCTCGGCCCCCGACACCGTCACCGGCGGCATCTACTCGGTGCGCGGCGAACCGCGGGTGCGCGTCCAGCACGCGCTCGACTCGGCCACCGGCGAGGACGCCTACGCCGCCGTCGCCGCGCTGGCCCGCGACCTGCTGGCGACGTGCGACCGTCCCGTCCTCGGCGTGGGGGTCGGGACCCCCGGCACCGTCGACTCCGCCGGCACTGTCATCTCCGCACCCAACCTCGCCTGGCACAACCTCCCGCTGCAGCAGCGCCTGGGCCACGATCTCGGCGTCCCCGTCCATGTCGAGAACGACGCGAACGTCGCCGTCATGGCCGAACGCAGCTTCGACTCCGGGCCCGACAACCTGATCCGCGTCCAGGTCTCGCGCGGTGTCGGCGCCGGCCTGCTCATAGCCGGCTCGGTCGTCGTGGGCACCTCCGCCGCCGCCGGCGAGATCGGCCACGTCGTCATCGAACACGGCGGTGAGCCCTGCCCGTGCGGCAAGAACGGCTGCCTGGAGACGTGGCTGTCCGTCCCGTCGCTGCGGCGCCGCCTGGCCGCCGCCACCGGGCCCGCCGAGGACGTGCTCGCCGAAGCTGGACGCCAGCTCGGCATCGCCCTCTCCCCTGTCGTCGGAATGCTCGACCTCAACGACATCGTCGTCGGCGGCCCTGCCGAGTATGTCGGCGGCCCCCTGCTGAGCGCCGCTCAGGAAGTGGTCACCGATCGCACCCATTCCGACTTCCGCGGCGAGGTCAGGCTCCGCCTGAGCTCGCTCGGTGAGGACGCCGTGCTGCTCGGCGCTGTCGCCCTCGTGCTTCGCATTCAACTCGGGGTGTCGTGATGGCGCCCCGTTCAACCCGAGTCGGCCACCAGGTCCGAATCCCGAAAGGAATCCTCATGAAGAAGAAGCTGGCCGCGGTGGCGCTGTTCGCCGCGTCTGCTGTGGCCCTGAGTGCCTGTGGCACTCCTGCTGCACCGCCCGCCTCGTCGCCTGCGCCCTCGGCCGGCACCTCAGCCCCCGAGACCACCCCGGCGAAGACCTCGCAGGACATCAGGTTCTGGGTGATCGGCGGCGACACCCCGCAGGCACTGCGCGACTACCTCGTCAGCCAGTACAAGACCGTCAACGGCGGCACCCTGACGATCGAGGAGCAGACCTGGGGTGACATCATCACCAAGCTGACGACGTCCCTGCCTGACGCGGCCAACACGCCCGACGTCACCGAGATCGGCAACACCCAGGCCCCGACCTTCACCAACGTGGGCGCCTTCTCCGACATCTCCGACATGTACCAGGAGTTGGGCGGCGACAAGCTGCTGAAGTCCTTCGTCGACGTCGGCGCCGTGGACGGCAAGAACTACACGCTGCCCTACTACTTCGGCTCCCGCTACATGTTCTACCGCAAGGACGTCTGGAAGGCAGCCGGCGTGGAGGCCCCCAAGACCCTCGACGAGTTCAACGCGGCGGTGAAGACCATCACCGAGAAGAACCCCAAGAAGATCAAGGACTTCTCCGGCTTCTTCATCGGCGGCCAGGACTGGCGCAACGGTGTCTCCTGGATCTTCGCCAACGGCGGCGACCTGGCGAAGAAGGACGGCGACAAGTGGGTCTCCTCGCTCTCCGACCCCAACACCATCAAGGGCCTGCAGCAGCTCCAGGACATCCAGAAGAACGCCTCGATGGCACCCGCGACCGCCAAGGACGCGAGCCCCTGGCTCTACATCAACGACTCCGACGTCATCAAGGACGACGCCAAGGATCCCAACAAGGTGACCGGCGAGACCTCGCTCTCCGCGGCGACCATCATGGCGCCCGGTTGGGCCCACTGGTCGATCGGCGACCTGGTCAAGAAGGACGGCAAGGAGGTCCGCGAGTGGAATGCCGACAAGTTCGGCGTGTTCGCCCTCCCCGGCAATGACGGCAAGCCCGCCCCGGTCTTCGCCGGCGGCTCCAACATCGGCATCTCGGCGAAGTCCCAGAAGCAGGAGGGTGCGCGCGACCTGATGCGCATCATCTTCAGCGCCGACTTCCAGAAGATGCTCGGCCAGAACGGCCTCGGCCCGGCCAACTCCGACTACGTGTCGGCTCTGGGCGACGACGAGTTCGCCAAGGCTCTCATCGAGTCCGCCAGCAACTCCAAGCTGACCCCGGCCGCCAAGGGCTGGGCCACCGTGGAGAGCCAGCAGATCCTGGAGGAGTTCTTCTCCAAGGTGTCGGAGGGCGGCGACATCAAGGCGCTGGCCGCCGAGTACGACGCCAAGGTCAACGCCGTCATCAACGGCTGAGTCCTGACGCTGTGGGGGCCGGGGGCCCGCCCCCCCCCCCCCCCCCCCCACGCCCCCCCCCCCCCCGCCGGGGGGGCCCCCCGG
>JAEYZI010000101.1 GCA_023428065.1 Actinomycetes bacterium
GTCGACGAGTTCGCGCGCGAGGGATGCGCGGGCGGCGTCGCCCTCCGCGAGCGCGAGCCGCACGAGGCCACCCGCGAGGCCGCCGTAGTCCTCGAGCGTCGCGGTCGCCTCCGACACGCGGCCGTCGAGGCTCGCGCGGCGCAGGCGCGGGCCGTCATCCGCGCGGGAGAGGTGCACGGCGAGCACGGCGTCCGCCGCTGCGGATGCCGCCGCCACCCACTCGGGGCGGGCGAAACGCACCCCCGCGTCGGCGAGCGCGCCGATCGCCAGGCCGCACAGTCCCGCGAGCACCTTGCGATCGAGCGCGGGCGGCTGCTGCTGGGCGCGGGCAGCGGCGTCGAGCGCGTAGTAGCCGCCCTCGCTACGCCGCCCGTCGACGAGGCTCTCCGAGTCCTGAGCGGATGCGAACGCCCCGTCGGGGAGCCGCAGCACGTCGAGCAGGAACCCGGCGACGGCCTCTGCGCCCGCCTCGTCGCCGTGCGCGGTCGCGAGGTCGAGGAGCTGGGCGTTGTCGGACAGCATCCGCTCGTAGTGGGGTTCGGTCCAGTCGCGGCGTACCGCGTAGCGGAAGAAGCCGCCCTCGACGGGATCGCGCAGGGCGAGGGTCGCGGCGTAGAGGCGGTCGCCGAGCTCGCGCGCGGGGGCGTCCGACTGCGCCGCGCGCGCGGCGAGGAAGCTGAGCACGGGGGCGTTGGGGAACTTCGCGTCGGCGCCGAATCCGCCGAACTCGGGATCCTCGAAGGCCGCGAGCTCGACGACAGCCCCGGCGAGGCGGGGCTCGGACGGCAGCGCGGCATCCGCCTCCTCCGGTCGCGCGGCGAGGGCCTGGGCGACGGCGGCGCCCGTCGCCTCGACCTCGGCGCGGCGCTCGGCCCACGCCTCGACGATCGCCTCGAGCACCTCGCGGAACGCGGGCACACCCCGCACCGGGCGGGGCGGGAAGTAGGTGCCCGCGTAGAACACGCGACCCTCGGGGGTCGCGAAGACGGTGAGCGGCCAGCCGAGGTTCGCGGTGAACGCGGATGCGGCGGCGAGGAACGCGGCGTCGACGTCGGGATGCTCCTCGCGATCGACCTTGACGGCGACGAGGTGCTCGTCGAGGTAGGCGGCGAGCTCGGGGTCCGAGAACGACTCGCGCGCCATGACGTGGCACCAGTGGCAGGTGGCGTAGCCGATCGAGACGAGCACGGGCACGTCGCGGCGGGCCGCCTCCGCGAAGGCCTCCTCGCCCCACGGCCACCAGTCGACGGGATTGCCCGCGTGGGCGCGCAGGTAGGGGCTCACGGCGTCGTCGAGTCGGCTTCCCACCCTCCCCAGGCTACGCCGCGCTGACTTCTCCACGGATTGCGGAAATCGGCACCGGGGCCATCACCCGCGCCTGGCGCGATGCCGCAGCGCCCCGCTCGCCGCGGACGCACGGCGCCCCTACACTCGGCGCATGACCACCCATGTGACCTACATCGGCGGCCCGACAGCCCTCGTCGAGTACGCGGGGCTGCGCATCCTGCTCGACCCCACCTTCGACGCCCCGCGCCACTACCCCGACGACGACCTCACCAAGACCGCGGGACCGGGCCTGCCCGCATCCGCCATCGAACCCGTCGACCTCGTGCTGCTGTCGCACCACGCCCACGCCGACAACCTCGACACGTCCGGCCGCGAGCTCGCGCTCCGCAGCCCGCTCGTGCTGTCGCTCCCCGAGGCCGAGGAGGCGCTCGGGCACCCCGTCGTCGGGCTCGAACCATGGCAGCGCCACGAACTCGGCGAGGTCGTGATCACCGCCCTTCCCGGGCGTCACGGTCCGCGCGTGCTCGCCGGGCGCATCGGCCCCGTCACGAGCTTCCTCGTGTCGGCCCCCGGCGAGCCCACCCTCTACGTCTCGGGAGACAACTCCTCGCTCGCGCTCGTGCACCAGCACGCGACGCGACTCGGTCCCGTCGACATCGCGTTCCTGTTCGCGGGCGCCGCTCGCGTGCAGCCCCTCCCGGTCGCGCTCACCCTCACCGCGAAGAAGGCCGCCGAGGCGGCCCGCATGCTCGGGGCGCGCCGCGTCGTCGGTCTGCACGTCGAGGACTGGGTGCACTTCTCCGAGAGCCGCGCCGACCTCGAGAAGGCGTTCGCCGACACCGGCATCGCCGAACTGCTCGTCGACACCCCGCGCGGCGAACGCATCGCCCTCGACCTCTGAGACGCGACCCCCGCGTCAGAACGTCGCGGTGTCGGGGTCGGAACCCACGCGGAGCCCCCGGTCGAGGGCGTCGATCGCGGCCATCTGCTCGGGCGTCAGTTCGAAGTCGAACACGGCGAAGTTGGTGGCCATGCGCTCGCGCGAGTTCGTCTTCGGGAACACGATGATGCCGCTCTGCAGGTGCCAGCGGATGACGACCTGCGCGGGGCTCACGCCGTGCGCGTCGGCGGCATCGCGGATCGCCGCCTCCTCGAAGAGCTCGTACTTGCCCTGCCCGAGCGGGCCCCACGCCTCGGTGCGGATGCCGAGCGGCTCCGCGAAGGAGCGCAGCTCGCGCTGCTGGAACGCGGGGTGCAGCTCGACCTGGTCGACGGCCGGCACGGTGCCCGACTCGGCGATGACGCGCTCGAGGTGGGGGCGGTGGAAGTTGGAGACGCCGATCGAGCGGGTCTTGCCCTCGTCGCGCATCTGCTCGAGCGCGAGCCACGACTCGACGTAGCGGTCGAGGTCGGGACGCGGCCAGTGGATGAGGTAGAGGTCCACGTAGTCGAGGCCCAGCTTCTCGAGGCTCAGGTCGATCGCGTCGAACGCGGAGCGCGTGCCCTGGTCGGAGTTCCACAGCTTCGTCGTGATGAAGAGCTCCTCGCGCGGGATGCCCGACTTCGCGATCGCGCGCCCCACACCCACCTCGTTGCCGTACACGGCCGCGGTGTCGATGTGGCGGTAGCCGATCTCGAGGGCATCCGTCACGACACGCTCGGCCTCATCCGGGTCGACCTTGAAGACGCCGAAGCCGAGCTGGGGGATGCTGTGACCATCGTTGAGAGTGAGGAGAGGAACCGTCATGAGATCCATCCTCCCCCGAACGACGGGACCAGGTTGCCACCTGCGAAAGAACGTCGAGTCTTTCCCCCCGAATTGGCCACGTCCGCTGCCGGGGCGCCCCTAGAGTCGGAAGTCGGCCCCCTTCACCCGTCTCAGGAGCCCCCGACATGACACAGATCGGCATCGTCGCCGAACCGCCCGGCGAGCCCCGCATCGCGGTCTCGCCGACCACCGCAGGCAAGATCGTCGCCCTCGGCTACGACGTGGTCGTGGAGTCGGGGGCCGGCGCGGGCGCGTCGTTCCCGGATGCCGCCTACGCCGACGCCGGGGCGCGCATCGTCGACCGCGGGGAGGGGTGGGCCTCGGACGTCGTGCTGCGGATCAACGCGCCGAGCGACGACGAGATCGCCCGGCTTCGCGCGGGGGCGACACTCGTGGGCCTCCTGAGCCCCGCACTGCGTCCCGAGCTGCTCGAACGCCTCGCGGAGCAGGGCGTGACGGCGCTCGCGATGGACGCCGTGCCACGCATCTCGCGCGCGCAGTCGATGGACGTGCTGAGCTCGACCGCGAACATCGCGGGCTATCGGGCCGTCATCGAGGCGGCGAACGAGTTCGGGCGCTTCTTCACGGGCCAGGTCACGGCCGCCGGCAAGGTGCCGCCCGCCAAGGTGCTCGTCGCGGGCGCCGGCGTCGCGGGCCTCGCGGCGATCGGCGCGGCCTCGAGCCTCGGCGCGATCGTGCGGGCGACCGATCCGCGCCCCGAGGTCGCCGACCAGGTGCGCTCGATCGGGGGGCAGTACCTCGAGGTCGTCGTGCCCGACGAGCAGAAGCAGGTCTCCTCGGACGGGTACGCGAAGGCGACGAGCGAGGCCTACGACCGACGCGCCGCCGAGCTGTACAGCGAGCAGGCCGCCGACGTCGACATCATCATCACGACGGCGCTCATCCCGGGGCGGCCCGCCCCGCGGCTCATCACGGCGGCGGATGTCGCCCGCATGAAGCCGGGGAGCGTCATCGTCGACATGGCGGCGGGGCAGGGCGGCAACGTCGAGGGCTCGGTCGCGGGCGAGCGCGTCGTCACCGACAACGGCGTCGTCATCCTGGGCTACACCGACCTCGCGGCCCGCCTCCCCCAGCAGTCGTCGCAGCTCTACGGCACCAACCTGCTCAACCTCCTCGCCCTGCTCACCCCGGGCAAGGACGGCGCCCTCACGATCGACTTCGACGACGTCGTGCAGCGCGCCGTCACGGTCGTGCGCGACGGGGAGATCACCTGGCCCCCACCGCCCGTGCAGGTATCGGCGACCCCGGCGGCCGCGACCCCCGCGACGGATGCCGCCCCGCCCCCGAAGCGCACGCTCGGCCGCGGAGCCCGCACCGCGCTCATCGCCGCCGGCGCCCTCGCGCTCTTCCTCGTGTGCGCGTTCGCGCCCGCGCCGCTGCCGCAGCACTTCCTCGTGCTGACCCTCTCGGTCGTCATCGGCTTCTACGTGATCGGCAAGGTCGCGCACGCGCTCCACACGCCGCTCATGAGCGTCACGAACGCCATCAGCGGCATCATCGTGGTCGGCGCCATGGTGCAGATCACCGAGGCGTCGCTCGCCGTGCAGCTCCTCGCGGCGGTCGCCGTGCTCGTGGCGAGCATCAACATCTTCGGCGGCTTCGCCGTCACGCGACGCATGCTCGCGATGTTCCAGAAGGGCGAGCAGAAGTGAGCGTCAACTCCGGCACGGGGATCGAGTTCGCCCAGGCGGTCGCCGACGCCGCCTACATCGTCGCGGCCCTCCTGTTCATCCTGAGCCTCGCGGGGCTCAGCAAGCACGAGACCTCGCGCCGCGGCGTCGCGTTCGGCATCGCGGGCATGGCGATCGCCCTCGCGGCGACCGTCGGGCTCACCGCGGCATCCGGGTGGCAGCTCCCGCAGGGCGGTCTCGGCCTCACCCTCATGGCCGTCGCCGTGCTCGTCGGGGCGGCGATCGGGCTCTGGCGCGCCCGTGTGGTCGAGATGACCGGGATGCCCGAGCTCATCGCGCTGCTGCACTCCTTCGTGGGCCTCGCGGCCGTGCTCGTCGGCTGGAACGGTCACCTCGCGGGCGACCACCTCACGGGCGCGCTGCGCGACATCCACCACGCCGAGGTCTTCATCGGCGTCTTCATCGGCGGGGTCACCTTCACCGGTTCGATCGTCGCGTTCCTCAAGCTGTCGGCGCGCATGAGCTCGAAGCCGCTCATGCTTCCGGGCAAGAACGCGCTCAACGTGGGCGCGCTCGTCGCGTTCCTCGCGCTCACCGTCTGGTACGTGCTCGCGCCGAGCCTCGGGCTGCTCATCGCCGTGACGGTGCTCGCGCTGCTGCTCGGCTGGCACCTCGTCGCCTCGATCGGCGGCGGTGACATGCCCGTCGTCGTCTCGATGCTCAACAGCTACTCGGGGTGGGCGGCCGCGGCGGCGGGCTTCCTGCTCGACAACGACCTGCTCATCGTCACGGGCGCCCTCGTCGGGTCCTCGGGTGCGTACCTCTCGTACATCATGTGCAAGGCCATGAACCGCTCCTTCCTCTCGGTCATCGCGGGCGGCTTCGGCATCGCCGCGCCGACGGGGGGCGACGACGAGCAGGGCGAGCACCGCGAGATCGACGCGGCCTCCGTCGCCGGGCTGCTCGCATCCGCCCGCTCGGTCGTGATCACGCCCGGCTACGGCATGGCGGTCGCCCAGGCCCAGTACCCCGTCGCGGAGCTCACCGACCGGCTGCGGGCGAAGGGCGTCGAGGTGCGCTTCGGCATCCACCCGGTCGCGGGCCGCCTGCCGGGCCACATGAACGTGCTGCTCGCCGAGGCGAAGGTCCCCTACGACATCGTGCTCGAGATGGACGAGATCAACGACGACCTCGCGGAGACGGATGTCGTGCTCGTCATCGGCGCGAACGACACGGTCAACCCCGCCGCGGCGGAGGACCCGGGCTCCCCCATCGCGGGCATGCCCGTGCTGCGGGTGTGGGAGGCCGCGAACGTCGTCGTCTTCAAGCGCTCGATGGCCTCCGGCTACGCGGGGGTGCAGAACCCGCTGTTCTTCCGCGACAACGCGCAGATGCTGTTCGGCGACGCGAAGGAGCGCGTGGAGGACATCCTCCGCGCGCTGTGACGCGAACACACGACGAGCGCCGCTCGGGGTGAGCGGCGCCCGTCGGCGTCAGCGGATGCGCGTCGCGTCTCAGCGGTAGCGGCGCCCCTCGTCGCGGCGGTACAGCACGAGCGCGAGGACGAGCAGCAGCACGGTCCAGGCCGCGGCGCCCGCGAGCTCGAGCAGGGGGAGCTCGCCGCCCTGGACGGCCCAGATGACGAGCTCGCGCGCCTCGCGCGAGGGCAGGAAGCGCGAGGCCGCGTCGAGCCACTCGGGGAACATCATGGGCGGCAGGAACAGACCGCCCGCGAACGCGAGTCCGAACATCACGATCTGGATGACGGCGATCGCGGCCTTGAACGGCAGCGCGTAGCCGATCGCGATGCCCGCGAACACGAACGGCAGCGACGACAGCAGCAGCGTGACGAGCCCGAGCAGGATCCGGCCGGCATCCGCGGTCGCCTCGGTGAACAGCGCACCCATCGCGAACAGCGGCACGAGCGACAGGAACCCGATGAGGCCCACCGAGAGCACCTGGCCCAGGATGCGCGCCCCCGCCGGTGCGGGGAGGGTGCGCAGGTAGGGCTCCCACGGCGTCTCGCGCGCCTGCGAGATGTTGAGGCCGTACGAGAACAGCGCGTTCACCATGACGGCGAACACCATGAGCTGGATCACGGCCTGCGTCGCGTCCGTCGGGTCGGCCACGAGCCCCCGCTGCGGGAGGATGAAGAACGCGAACGAGAGCGCCGGGAACACGATCGGGCCGATGACGGCCATCGGCACGCGCACCGTCTCGAGCAGGTTGTACCTGGTGTGCAGCAGCCCGAGGCGGAGGAGGGATGCGACCGGCGACGGCGCCGAGGCGGACGCGGTGGGTGCGGCGTTCGTGGTGGTTGCGGTGGTCACGCGGCTTCTCCTCGCACGATCGAGAGGAAGGCTTCCTCGAGGGTGGCGCTGCGCAGCTGCAGCCGACTGAAGGGGATGCGCGCCGCGACGAGGTCGCGCACGAAGGCGTCCGAGTCGCGCAGCGAGAGCTCCACGAGCTCGCCGTCGATGCGCGAGCCGGCGACCTGCGGGAGCGCGGCGACGCGCTCGGCGTCGGGGCTCGTGAGGCTCGCCCAGCGGGTGCCGACCGAGCCGATGATGGTCGCGAGGTCGTCGTCGGCCACGACACGGCCTCCGGCGATCACCGCGACGCGCTCCGCGAGCTGCTCGATCTCCTCGAGGTAGTGGCTCGTGACGACGATCGTGGCGCCCGCCTCGCGCTGGCGGCGGATCGCCTCCCACAGCGCGTGGCGGCCGTCGATGTCGAGGCCCGTCGTGGGCTCGTCGAGCAGCACGAGCCGCGGTCGGCCGACGAACGCGAGCGCGACGCTCAGGCGGCGCTTCTGGCCGCCCGAGAGCGCGCCCGTCTGGCGCTTCAGCAGCTCGGTGAGGCCGAACTCCTCCGCGAGCTCGCTCGTGGGGATGCGGTCGGCGAAGTGGCCGCCGACGAAGTCGATGGCCTCGCCCACGCGCAGCGTCTCGGGGAGCGCCGTCTGCTGGGGGGTGGTGCCGAGCTCCTGCCGCGCGGTGGCATCCCGCGGGTCGCGCCCGAAGAGGCGCACGGTTCCGGCGGTCGGGCGGATGAGGCCCGAGATGAGCGATAGTGTCGTCGACTTGCCGGCGCCGTTGGGGCCGAGGAGGCCCAGGATCTGCCCGTCGAGGATGTCGATGCTGACGTCGTCGAGGGCGGTGACGTCGCCGTAGCGTCGGGTGACGCCGGCGAGCGTGGCGAGTGGTGTCATGAATCTCCTCCAAGGAGTGTGCGCAGTTGCGCCGTGTAGTCCTCGAAGGCACGGCGCCCGGTCGGGCTGAGGGACAGGTAGGTGACGGGCGAGCGGCCCTGGAAGGTCTTGTCGACCTCGACGTAGCCGGCGTCCTCGAGCTTGCGGAGGTGGGTGGAGAGGTTGCCGGCGGTCATGCCGAGCAGCTCCTGCAGCCGCGGGAACGAGATCCGGTCGCCGCGCTCGAGGGCCGCGAGGGCGGCCGTGATGCGCAGCCGGGCCGAGGCGTGGATGACGGGGTCGAGCTCCTCCATCAGAGCCTCCGCAGGCGGATGACGGCGACGATGCCGCCCACGAGGAGCGCGGGGCCCGCGATGAGCGCCATCGCGAGCATGTTGCCGGGGGCGCCGAAGTACCCCGTGACGGCTGCCGCGACGATCATGACGCCCGCGATGACGAGCTGGTCGGCCGAGCGCCAGATCATCGCGCCGGCGAGGTACAGGGCGCCGACGAGGAGCGCGTAGGCGGAGGTGTAGTAGACGGCGATGACGTCGCTCGAGGCGCCCGAGCGCAGCATCGCGGTGCCGATCGCGGCGATAGCGCCGCCGAGCACGGGCCAGGAGAGTCCGTACACGGTGCCGACGAAGTCGCTCACGCCCTTGATGCCGCGGTTGCTGCGCACCCCGACGACGGCCGAGGTGATGGCGCCGCCGAGGATGAGGGCCGCGAAGACCGGCACGGCGATCCAGAGGGGCAGGCGCACGGGGGCGGGGCTGCCCTCCCATGCGGACCAGAGCAGCAGGTAGCCGACGAGCCACGCGCCGCCCCACACGAAGTAGTACACGGGCACCTGGGCGGTGAAGGCGCGCTTGACGCCCCGGGTCTCTCCCTCGATGAGGGCGAGCATCTCCTCCGGGCGGAGGTCGTCGGTCGGGGTGTCTTCCGGCTTGTCCATGTCTACTTTGTACTGCAAAGTACTCTGCCCGTCAACCCGGTTTGCAAAGTCGAACCGCCGTACGATGGAGGGCTCATGTCCGCACGCCCCGCCCCCGCCTACCGCATCTCGTACCCGCCCGAGCTGCCCGTCAGCCAGGCGCACGACGAGCTCGCCGACGCCATCCGCGACCACCAGGTGGTCGTCGTGGCGGGCGCGACCGGCTCCGGCAAGACAACGCAGCTTCCCAAGATCTGCCTCGAGCTCGGTCGGGAGCACATCGGCCACACCCAGCCCCGCCGGATCGCGGCCCGCTCGATCGCCGAGCGCATCGCATCCGAGCTGGGCGTCGAGCTCGGAGGCGTCGTCGGCTACCAGGTGCGCTTCGACGACCGCACGCGCACCGACACCGCGATCAAGCTCATGACCGACGGCGTGCTGCTCGCCGAGCTCTCACGCGACCGCGAGCTGCGCGCTTACGACACGATCATCATCGACGAGGCCCACGAGCGCAGCCTCACGATCGACTTCCTGCTCGGCTACCTCACGCGCCTCCTCCCCCGCCGCCCCGACCTCAAGGTCATCGTCACCTCCGCGACGATCGACCCCGAGAGCTTCGCGCGGCACTTCGCCGCCGCGATCGGCGCCGAGGTGCCCGTCGTCGAGGTCTCGGGGCGCACCTATCCCGTCGAGCTGCGCTACCGCCCGCTCGTGGCCGAGGTGGGCGACGACGGCGACGACTCCGACGACGAGGGCGCCGCCTCCTCCGACCGCGACGTCGCGCAGGGCATCGTCGACGCGCTCGCCGAGCTCGAGCGCGAGGAGCCGGGCGACGTGCTCGTGTTCCTCTCGGGCGAGTCGGAGATCCGGGATGCCGCCGACGTCGTGCGGGGCCGCTTCCCGAAGGACGAGGTCGTGCCGCTCTACGGCCGGCTCTCGGCCGCCGACCAGCACCGCGTCTTCGACACGCGACGCGCGCCCGGCATCCGTCGCCGCGTCGTCATCGCCACCAACGTCGCCGAGACGAGCATCACGGTGCCCGGCATCCGCTACGTCGTCGACGCGGGCACCGCGCGCATCAGCCGCTACTCGCCGCGCGCCAAGGTTCAGCGGCTGCCGATCGAGGCCATCAGCCAGGCCTCGGCCAACCAGCGCTCGGGCCGCGCCGGCCGCACCTCGGCCGGCATCGCCATCCGCCTGTACTCCGAGGAGGACTTCGAGCGCCGCCCCGAGTTCACCGACCCCGAGATCCTGCGCACGGGCCTCGCGGCCGTCATCCTGCAGATGCTCGAGCTGCGGCTCGGCGACATCCGCGAGTTCCCGTTCCTCACCCCGCCCGACTCGCGCGGCATCGCGGACGGCCTCGACCTGCTGCGCGAGCTCGGCGCGATCGGCGCGGAGCAGCGCATCACGCGCATCGGCCGCGACCTCGCGCGCCTGCCCGTCGACCCGCGGTTCGGGCGGATGCTCGTCGAGGCGGGGCGCCAGGGCGTCGTGCGCGAGGTCGCCGCGATCGTCGCGGGGCTCTCCATCCAGGACCCGCGCGAGCGCCCCCTCGAGAAGCGCCCGCAGGCGGATGCCGCCCACGCGCGGTTCCGCGACCCCTCGTCCGACTTCATCACGCTGCTCAACCTCTGGAACCACCTCGAGGACGAGCAGAAGGAGCGCAGCGGCAACGCCTTCCGACGCATGTGCAAGGCGGAATATCTCAACTACCTCCGGGTCCGCGAGTGGCAGGACCTGTACCGGCAACTCATCCGGGCCGCGAAGTCGGTGGGCATCGCCCCCGGCGAGCGCTCGACGGATGCCGACGCGATCCACCGCTCGATCCTCGCGGGACTCCTGTCGCGGCTGGGGCTGCGCGACCCAGACAAGAAGGACTACCTCGGATCGCGCGGCCAGCGCTTCGTGATCTTCCCCGGATCGGGCCTCGCGAAGAAGCAGCCGAACGCCGTCATGGCCGCGGAGCTCGTCGAGACCTCGCGGCTCTTCGCCCGCACGGTCGCGGCGATCGACCCCGCATGGGCCGAGAAGCTCGCGGGCGACCTCGCGAAGCGCTCCTACTCGGAACCGCACTGGTCGAGCAAGCAGGGCGCCGCGCTCGTGTGGGAGAAGGTCACCCTCTACGGCGTGCCGATCGTGCCGCGCCGACGCGCCCAGCTCGCGCGGCTCGACGCGCCCCTCGCGCGCGAGCTCTTCATCCGCCACGCGCTCGTCGAGGGCGACTGGCCGCACGAGCTGCAACGGTCGGCGCTGCTGGGCTTCGACCGCGACAACGAGAAGCTGCGCCGCGAGCTCTCCGAGGTCGAGGAGCGCACGCGCCGCCGCGACATCCTCACGGGTGACGAGGCCGTGTTCGCGTTCTACGACGCGCGCATCCCCGACGACGTCACCGACTCGCGCCGCTTCGCGAGCTGGTGGAAGCAGGCGAAGGCCGAGACGCCGGACCTGCTCACGATGCGCCGTGAGGACCTGCTCGAGGACGACGAGGGCGACGCCTCCGGCTTCCCCGACGAGTGGGTGCAGGGCGACATGCGGTTCCGGCTGCGCTACCGCTTCGAGCCCGGCGCCGACGACGACGGCGTGACCGTCGTCATCCCGCTCGCCGTGCTGCCGCGCGTCACCGAGCGCGGCTTCGACTGGCTCGTGCCGGGCCTGCGCGAAGAGCTGCTGACGGCGCTCATCAAGGCGCTGCCGAAGGCGATCCGCAGGAACGTCGTGCCCGCGGCCGACTGGGCCCGCCGCCTCGGCGCGCAACTGCCCGTGCATTCTGACGCGCCCATCGGCGAGGCTCTCGCGGAGGGGATCCGCGCGGCGACCCACACGCCCGTCGCGCCATCCGACATCGAGTGGGACCGCGTGCCCGCGCACCTCACGATGCGCTACGAGGTCGTCGACCAGCGAGGGCGCGCGCTCGCCGCGGGCCGCGACCTCCCCGCCCTGCAGACGCGCCTCGCCGAGCGCGCCCGCACGGATGTCGCGGTCGCGACCGCCGCCGCGACCCCCGGCCGCGACATCGAGCGCACGGGCATCACCGAGTGGGACGTCGGCAAGCTGCCCGAGCAGGTAACGGCGAAGCAGGGCGGATCGACGGTCGTCGGCTATCCCGCCCTCGTCGACACGGGCGCGGGCGTCGACCTCAAGGTCTTCGCGAGCCGCGCGCAGGCGGAGGCCTCGCACATCCGCGGCGTGCACCGCCTCGTCGCGCTCACGCTGCCGAGCCCGCTCGGCTACGTGCAGGACCAGCTCACGGGCACCGAGAAGCTGCTGCTCGCGACGGCGCCGTACGCGTCGACGAAGGCCCTGCTCGACGACATCTGCATCGCCGCCGTCGAAGAACTCGCGGGCGACGCCGCGCCTCGCACGCCGGAGGGTTTCCGCGCCCTTCAGGAGACCGTCAACGCCGGGCTCATGGACGGTCTCTTCGGCGCCGCGGGCCTGGTCGCGCGCATCCTCGGAGCGGCGAAGGAGGCCGACAGGGCCATCTCGGCCGCCTCGAGCCTCGCCTTCATGGGCCCCCTCGGTGACGCGCGCGCCCAGCTCGGCGCCCTCGTGCATCCGGGGTTCGTGCGTCGCACGGGGCTCGCCCAGCTACGGCGCTACCCCGTCTACCTCGCGGGCATCGTGTACCGCGTGCAGAAGCTCGCCGAGAACCCCGGGCGCGACCGCGCGTGGCAGGCGCAGGTCGAGGAGGCGACGGCGCTCTACACCAACGCCGGCGGCGCGCTCCCGCCCGCGGGCGGCACCCCGCCGCGGCTCGTGTCGGTGCGCTGGATGCTCGAGGAGCTGCGGCTCTCGCTCTTCGCCCAGCACCTCGGCGCCGCCGGTCCCGTGTCGGTGCAGCGCATCCGCAAGGCGCTCGAGTAGCCCGGCGTCAGGGCCACAACCGCTCCCGTACCCACGCGCCGTCGTCGCGCCGGTAGCGCAGCCGCGTGTGGGCGCGATCGGGGGAGGCCTGCCAGAACTCGACCGCGTCGGGCACGATCCACCACAGCGCCCAGGACTCCGGCACGAGGCCCGGTTCCCGCTCGAGGCGCGCGAGCGCATCCGCACGCGCGGCCTCGTACTCCGCGTCGCCCGTGAGCGTGGGGCTCGGCCGCCCCACGAGCGCCGTCGCGCGCGCGCCGACGGGTCGGGCGAGGAAGTCGGCCGCCGCCTCTGCGGCATCCGCGCGCCGCACCGCGCCCTCGACGCGCACCTGCCGGCCGAGCGCCGGCCAGAAGAACCCGAGCGCCGCGCGCCCGGATGCCGTCATCGCCTGGCCGGGACGGCTGTCGGCGGGCGTCGCGACGCCCCACCCCTCGGGCGTCACGTCCTTCAGCACGAGCACGCGCGCGCTCGGCCCCGCCGCGTCGGCGGTCGCGAGCGTCGCGGCGTGCGGCGCGAGCGTGCCCGCGGCGACCGCGGCGTCGAGCCAGTCGAGGAAGAGCTCCTCGGGTGCGGGCGGTGCGGCATCCGTGTCGAACGCGGGCAGCTCCGGCGGGAACGACGGCAGGGCGCGGAGGCGTGCGCGCAGCTCGGAGGTCACGCCCCGAGGCTAGCCCTCGGCCGCGCGCTCGACGGCCGCGATGTCGCCCGCGGGACCTTCGCCCTCGCCTCGCGCCCGCCGAGCCCCGGTAAGGTCGCCTCATGGAGCACGGAGCACAGGAGCTGGACGTCGACACCTGCTGGGATCTGCTGGCGGATGCCGAGATCGGCCGGGTGATCTTCGCCGAGGACGACGACATCGAGGTCTTCCCCGTGAACTTCTCCGTGGGCGGTCGCAGTGTCCTGTTCCGCAGCGCCCCCGGAACGAAGCTCGAGCTCGTCGCCGAGCACCCTCGCGTCGCCTTCGAGGTCGACGCCCACTCGGACGACGAGGCCTGGAGCGTCATCCTGTGGGGCGTCGCCGAGCGGCTCGGCTTCGACGAGGAGATCGAGCACTCGGGCGTGCTGGGGCTCGTGTCGTGGAGCCCCGACGAGAAGTTCAACTACGTGCGCATCACGCCCGAGCGCGTGAGCGGCCGACGGTTCCGTCGCGACGGCGACTGAGGCGCGCGCTCAGCGCGGGGGATGCTCGATCGCCCAGGCGTCGAGCAGTTCGGTGAAGTGCACGCGCGTCGCACTGATGTGCGCGTGCATGGCGTCGGCGGCCGCCTCGGCATCGCCGACCCGGATCGCCTCGAGCACGGCGTCGTGACCGTCGACGCTCGCGTGCTTGACGAAGCGGAAGTCGAGCAGGTCGACGGGCTGGAACATCGCCACGCGCGCATCCTCGATCGTCGAGGCGAGCCGCGCGTTCCCGGCCGCCGCCGCGACCGCGAGGTGGAAGCGCGTGTCGGCGAGCCGCAAGTCGGGCAGCAGCTCGGCTTCGCGCAGCTCCTGTTGGGCGGCGTCGAGCTCCTCGAGCTCCTCAGCGCTGCGCCGCGTGGCCGCGAGCCGCGCGGCCGCCGACTCGACGACGACGCGGAACTCCACGAGATCGAGGATCTCCTCGGCGCGTGAGGCGACCTCCGAGATGAGGTGCCCGCGATCCGCGAAGCCCTCCTTGACGATCGCCCCGCCCTGCGCGCCGCGACGGATCTCGAGCTGCCCGCTGCCCTCGAGCACGCGGTACGCCTGCCGCAGGGTCTCACGCGCGACCCCGAGCTGCTCCGCGAGCTGGCGCTCGGCCGGGAGCCGATCGCCCACCCGGATGCGACCGAGGATGAACTCGCGACGGAGATGGTCGACCACCGCCTGGTAGCCGAGGACGCTCCGCGCGGACATGGGCTCGATCTGCGTCACCACGATGCCGCCACCCTAGCGGCTCACAGCGGCAGACCTGCGGGATCCTCGCCGACGATGCGGGCGCCGACCGCGAAACGCGCGAGCCCGGCATCGCCGTGTCCGCCGATCCCCGAGGAGCCGAAGAACGCCTGCTCGGACTCGGGCGACATGTCGAGCACGCTCGACGTGTTGACCTTCACCTCGCCCGCGTCGAGGCGCACGCCGAGCGCACGAGCGGCGGCGCCGTCCGTCGAGTAGACGTATCCGGCGAGGCCCATTTGCCCGGAGTTGGCGCGCGTCAGGGCCTCCTCGTCGGAGTCGACCGAGCTCACGGTGAGGATCGGCCCGAAGATCTCGGTGCCGGGCTCCACCTCCGCGTCGATCACGAGCGTCGGCGGGATGAACCAGCCCGCCTCGGGCACCTTGCCGACCGACACCACGCGCCCGCCGGCCGCGGCGAGCGCGTCACGCTGGGCGAGCAGCTCCGTGCGACGCCCCTCGTAGGCGACCGGGCCGACCTCGCTGGTCTCGTCGAGGCTCGACCCCACGCGCACCCGCTCGAGGCGGCGCACGAGCGCCTGCTCGAGCTCGGCGGCGCGCTCCCGCGCGACATAGACGCGTCGCGGCGCCTCGCACCATTGACCCGAGAGCTTGAGGAAGCCCGTCACGAGGCTGTCGGCGGTGAGGTCGATGTCGGCGTCGGGGCGCACGATGGCCGGGTTGTTCGAGCCGAGCTCGAGGTGCAGCCGGGCGAGGTTGGGCGCCGCGGCGGCCGCGATCGCGCGCCCGGTGGGTGTGGAGCCGGTCATCGACACAGCGCGGATGCGCGGGTCCCCGACGAGCGCGGAGCCGATCTCCGCTCCCCCCTCGACGAGCGACACGACGCCCACCGGCATCCCGGCGCGCACGAGCGCCTCCATGACGAGCTGCGCGCTGAAGGGCGCGGCGGGCGAGGGCTTCACGACCACGGGAGAGCCGGCCATGAGCGTGTAGGCGAGCTTCTTCACGACCATCGCGCTCGGCGCGTTCCACGGGGTGATGAGCGCGGTCGGTCCCCACGGGATGCGGTGCACGCGCACGTCGCGGCCGTCGGCCGCGACCGCGCGGGCATCGCCCATCTCGCGGAAGTGCCCGATCGCGGCCCGCACCGTGCCGCCGTTGCTGCCGCCGAAGAGGCGCGTCACCGAGATGGGAACACCCGAGTTCAGCGCGTCGAGCACGGCGATCGGCTCGGCGAGCGCGTCGAGCTCCTCGGCGAAGCGCTCCATGATCGCGGCGCGGCCATCGACGCCGAGCGCGAGCCAGTCCCCGCGCGCGTGCGCGTCGGCGGCCGCCGCGAGGGCGGCCTCGAGCTGCGCGGGGCTCGAACTCGTTCCGAGCGCGAGCCGATCGCCCGTGTTGGGGTCGACGATCGGCTCGCCCGTGGGCCCGGCGGGCGCCTCGGGGGAGCCCCCGATCCAGGTGCGGGTCTCGGGGATGGGGGGAAGGGCGACGGTCATGTCAGATCCGATCGAAGTAGCGGCGGAGCTCCCAGTCGGTCACCGCGGCCTGGGCGGTCGTCCACTCGTGCTCCGCCATGACGCGGTAGTGCGAGGCGTCCGACTCGCCGAGGAGCGCCGTGACGAACTCCGACTCGCCGAAATCGCGCGCCGCCTCGAGCAGGGTCGTCGCGACCTTGACCCCCGCGTCGCCGTTGTAGGCGTTGCCCGTGCTCATGGCCGGCGGCTCCAGTCGACGCGCGACGCCGTCGCGCACGGAGGCGAACAGGCCCGCGAGGGTGAGGTACGGGTTCGTGTCGGCGCCGGGGATGCGGAACTCGAAGCGCAGCGACTTCGGCGCGTGGCCGACGACGCGCACGGTGCACGAGCGGTTGGCGATGCCCCACGTGCGCCCGAAGCCGGCCACATCCTGCGAGTTGGAACGCACGTAGGAGTTGATGGTCGGCGCGTACCAGAGCATGAACTCCGGCAGGTGCTCGAGCACGCCCGCGACGGCGTGGCGCATCGTGTCGCTGAAGTGGTGCTCGGCCGAGTCGGCCCAGAGCGCGGGCGCGCCCGACGCGTCGAGGAACGAGCAGTGCACGTGGCACGAGGAGCCCGCCTGGTCGCCCAGCGGCTTCGCCATGAAGGTGACGCTCATGCCGGCCCGCGTGGCCGAGTCCCGCACGGCCATCTTGTAGAGCGCGTGACGGTCCGCCATCTCGAGCGCCTCGCCGTAGACGAAGGTCATCTCCCACTGGCCCGTGCCCCACTCGTTCTGGGCGGCCTCCACGAGGATGCCGCTCGCCTTGAGGTCGGCGCGCAGCTTCTGGAAGAAGGGCTCGTAGGTGTTGCCCTCCTGCAGCATGAAGTCGCTCGGGTACAGCGTCGTCGGCTCGAGCTCCTCGCGGAAGCCCGACTTGCGCAGCGAGCGCGGGTTGTTCTCGAAGAGGTAGAACTCGAGCTCGGTGCCGACCTGCGGCGTGAGGCCCTGCTCCGCGAGGGCGGCGAGCTGGCGCTTGAGGATGACACGCGGCGAGAGCGAGAGCTGCTCCCCCGTCACCGGGTCCTCCGGGTCGCCGAAGACGACCGCGACGCCGTCGAGCCACGCGGCGCGGCGCAGCGTCGACAGGTCGGGGCGCAGCAGCACGTCGGGGGCGCCGTTGTCCATGCTGCACACGGCGAGCTTGCCGGCGTCGATGAGGTCGAACGACTGGTCGACGTCCCACGCCCACGCGCACGTGCAGATCTCGAGGCCCGTGTCGGCGATCTGGGTGAAGATCTCGACGGGGACGCGGCGTCCCGCGAGACGGCCCGAGACATCCGGGGTCACGACCATGACGGTCGTGATGCCCGCGGCCTCGAGCTCGTCGACGGACAGGAAGCCTTCGCGCTTGGTCACTTCGGTTGTTCCTTCACTCTCGGGTAGAGGTCAGCGGGTCAGCCAGCCGCCGTCGACGGGCAGCTGCACGCCGTCGATCCAGCTCGCCTCGTCGGAGAGCAGCCACGACACCGCGGAGGCGATGTCGGCGGGCTGACCGACGCGCTTGACGAGCAGGCGCTGACCGAGGAACTCCATCGCCTCGGGGCTCGTGACGCCCTCGAGGTCGAAGAAGTTGGTGGCGATGGGGCCGGGGGCGACGCAGTTGACGCGGATGTTGCGGTCGGCGAGCTCGACCGCGAGCGCCTTCGTGAGCATCGGCACGCCGCCCTTGCTCGCGTTGTAGTGCGGCTGCGCGGTGCTGCCGCTCGTGACGACGACGAGCGCCTCGACCGTCGACAGGTTGACGATCGCGCCGCCACCGGCCGCGGCGATGTGGGGCGCGAGCGTCTGGGCGACGAGGAACTGCCCCTTGAGGTTGATGTCGACCACGAAGTCCCAGGCGTCCTCGGTGAGGGTGTCGAAGGAGTGGGGGGTCACGACGCCCGCGTTGTTGACGAGCAGGTGCACGGCGCCGAAGGCCTCGACGGCCCTCTCGGCGGCGGCGGCGATCTGCGCCTTGTCGCGCACGTCGACCTGCGCGGCGATCGCCTCGCCTCCCGCCTCCACGATGAGGGCGACCGTCTCCTCGGCCGCCGCGAGGTTCACGTCGGTGACGACCATGCGCGCTCCCTCGCCCGCGAGACGCAGAGCCGTCTCGCGCCCGATGCCGGAACCGCCGCCCGTGATGAAGCCGACCTTGCCCTCATGCCGCCTGGTCATCGTCCTCGTCCTCCTGGATCTCGTTCGCGGCGGACCCTGCGCCCGTCGCCATCTGCACGACCCACTCGAAGAGCGGGTCGCCGTCGAAGGTCTCGGGGTGCCACTGCACTCCGACGATCCTTCCGTCTGCATGCTGAATGGCCTCTGGGGTGCCGTCGTCGGCCCACCCGACGACGCGGATCCCGTCTCCGGGGGCGTCGACGGCCTGGTGATGGAAAGAGTTGACCCCGAGGCGCGTGGCGCCGAGGGCGGTCGCGTGCACCGAGTCGGCCTCGAGCCGCACCTCGTGGGTGCGCTCGGCACGCCCGGCGAGCGGCGGCAGGTGCACGGGCCCGAGCTCGCCGCCGAGGTGCTGGGTGAGCGTGCCGCCGAAGGCGACGTTGATCACCTGGTGGCCGCGGCACACGCCGAGCACGGGGATGCCCCGCTCGTGGGCGAGACGCACCGCGGCCAGCTCGAGGTCGTCCCGCAGGGCGGAGCAGGGCCCGGTCTCGGGCGCCTGCTCCGCGCCGTAGCGCGCCGGGTCGACGTCTTCGCCGCCGGCGATCACGAGCGCGTCGAGCCGCGGCAGGATCTCGGCGATGTCGACATCGAGCGGGATGTAGACGGGCACGCCGCCGGCTCGCGCGACGCTCGTGGCGTAGTCGGCGAAGTACACGTCGAGGGGGGCGTCGGCGAAGCCGAGCGGGGCGCCCATGAGGGATGCGGGGCGCCGCCGCCCGGTGATGCCGACGAGCGGGGCGGCGGAGCTCACGTCGCGGCGACCTCCTCGACCTCGGCCGGGTCGGCCGCGGTGACGGCGGTGATGTTCTCGTACACCGGCGACTTGCGCGCCCGCAGCACGAGCGCCTGCGTCACGCCGACCACGGGACCCGCGAGCACGACGATGAGCAGCACCGTCGACAGGAGGCCCCACGCGGGTTCGCCGGCGTCATTCACGTCGCCGACGAGCAGCGGGAAGTTGGTGGCGATGAGCACCGCCGACACGACGAGGCCGATGAAGCCGAGGCCGGGGGCGACGACCGTGCGCCACGGGTTGCGCTCGACCTTGGTGCGGGCGAAGAACGTGATGACGGCGAGGCACGTGGAGGCCATGAGCACGACGATCGCGAGGGTCGCGACACCGGCGAACCACGTGAAGGCGTTGATCGGGCCCATGCCGCTCAGCAGCACGATGAGCATGAGCACGGTCGCGGTACCCGCCTGCACGAGCGACGAGACGTGCGGCGAGGAGTGCTTCGCGTGCACCGAGGCGAGCTTGCCGGGGAGCACGCCGAGGCGTCCGAGCGAGTACTGGTAACGCGTGATGACGTTGTGCAGCGAGAGCACGCAGGCGAACATGCTGCCGAGGAAGAGCACCGCGATGACGACGGCGCCGACGGTGCCGAGGTACTCGCTCGTGATGACGGCGAGGTCGGTGAGCTCACCCGCGGCGTTCATCTCGAGGAGCTTCTGGGGGCCGACGCCGTTGAGCATCGCCCAGCCTGCGACGAGGTAGAAGAGCCCGATGATGATGGCGGACGAGTACGTGGCGACCGCGATCGTGCGGTTCGGGTTGCGCACCTCACTGCGGTACACGACGGTCGACTCGAAGCCGATGAACGACGCGATCGCGAACATGAGCCCGAGCGCAGGAGCACCGGAGAGGATGTTCTCGAGCACGAAGGTCTCGAAGGTGAGGCCCTCGGCGCCGCCGCGGATGGCGACGGCGATCGCGAGCAGCAGCACGATGCCGATCTCGGTGAGGAGCACGAAGACGAGCACCTTCGAGCTCAGTTCGATGTGACGGTAGCCGAGGAAGCCGACGACGGCGATCGAGGCGAGGGTGAAGATCCACCAGGGCAGCTCGGGCCCGCCGAGGTGCACGATGTTGTTGCTGATGGAGTAGCCGAGGAAGCTGAAGACGGCGCACTGCACGGTCGTGTAGCAGATGAGCGCGAGGTAGGCGGCGCCGGATCCGGGCACGCGGCCGAGACCGTGGCTGATGTAGGTGAAGAACGCGCCGGCGTCGGGCAGGTGGCGGCTCATGGCGACGAGGCCCACCGAGAAGAGCAGCAGGATCGCGGTCGCGACGAGGAACATGACGGGGAAGCCGATGCCGTTGCCGGCGATGAAGCCGACGGGCATGATGCCGCCGACGACGGTGAGCGGTGCTGCGGCGGCGATCACCATGAAGGTCACGGAGAGGGCGCCGAGCGAGCCGGTGAGTCGCGGCGTCTTTGCCGCGGTTTCGGGTGTGGTCATAGCCAATCCTTTCGATTGGTCTACACATTAGGCCATTAGTCCATTAGCCCCCGCATCCGCTCGTTACCGCCGTGTAAAACCTCGCTCGGACCCGTCGGATCCCCCGCCGCGCGCACGACGAAGCGCCCCGCGCCGATCGGGATCGGGCGGGGCGCTTCGGTGACGCGCGGGCGGGCTACTCCTTCGGGCGGTCGCCCGTCGAGGCCTTCGCGTTCGCCTCGTAGGAGGTGTTCGTCGACTCGAAGAAGTTGACGAGCTCGAGGGTGTCGTTCGCCGTCGCCATCCACTTCGCCGGGTTGACGACGTTGTAGTGGGTGCCGAAGCCGAGCTCCTCGAGGCGGCGGTCGGCGAGATACTTCACGTACTGGTTGATGTAGTTCGCGTTGAGGCCGAGGATGCCGTTCGGCAGGAGGTCGTTGTTGTACTCCTCCTCCATCTCGACGGCGTCGAGGATCATCTGCTTGATCTCGGCCGCGAACTCCGGCGTCTGCAGGTCGGGGTTCTCGTCGAGCACCGTGAGGATGAGGTTGATGCCGAACTTGAGGTGCAGCGACTCGTCGCGCACGATCCAGTCCACGAGCGAGCCGAAGTTGCGCAGCAGGTTCCGCTGACGGAACGAGAGCGCCACCATGAAGCCCGAGTAGAACCAGATGCCCTCGAGGATGATGTTGTAGGCGATCAGGTTGCGGATGAAGTCCTGCTTGCCCGCCGTCGTCGTGATGTCGAGGGTCTCCTCCGTCATCCGCTTGATGAACTTGACCTCGAACTCCTCCTTGCGCGCCATCGACGGGATGTCGACGTGCGAGTTGTAGGCCTCGTTGCGGTCGATCGGGAACGTCTCGAGCACGTACTCGAACGACATGCAGTGGTTGGCCTCCTCCCACATCTGCTTCGCGAGGTAGAGGTGCGCCTCGGGGGCGTTGACGTACGGGTACACGCCGAAGGCGAGGGCCTTGTTGACGAGCAGCTCGTTGGGGTTGAAGTACGAGATGAGGAAGGTGACCGCGTGGCGCTCCTCGTCGGTCATCTTCTTGAAGTCGGCGAGGTCCTCGCCGAGCTGGATCTCGTTGGGGAACCAGGTGTTGGCGACCGCCTGGTCGTAGAGGTCCATCGCCCACTGATAGGTGATGGGCTTGAGGAGGAGTCCTTCCTGGACCCCGGTGCCGAGGATGGGCATGTCGTGTTCAGTCCTTCAGTTGCAGGGGAGGCGGGTCACTGGCAGCTCTCGCACTGCAGTTCGTCCATGGGGTCGACGGGCACGCTGTACTCGTCGACGGCGGTGTAGCCGTTCATCCGAGGCCTCCGAACCCGCGGCGCGGCGCCGCGGAAGGTGCGGCCGTGGGGGCCGGGGCGGCGGGAGCGGCGGCTCCGAAGCCGCGCTTGGCGCCCGCGGAGATCTCCTCGGCCTTGTTGACCTTGACGGTCGACTGCTCGGCCTGGTGGCGAGGCTTCACGTGCAGGTAGTAGGTCGTCTTGACGCCCTTCTCCCACGCCTTGTAGTAGATGTCCATCATGTCGCCGAGGTCGCGCGTCTCGAGGTACATGTTGCGGCTGATGGCCTGGTCGATCCACTTCTGGGCGCGCGCCGCGACCTCGATGAAGGCGAACGGCGAGAGCTGGAAGCTCGTCTTGTAGACCTTCTTGAGCTCCTCGGGGATCTCCGGGATCACCTGGATGTCGCCCTGGCTGCGCAGCACCTGCTCGCGCGTCTGCTCCCAGATGCCGAGGCGCTGGAGGTCGGCCACGAGGTTGCGGTTGACCTCGAGGAACTTGCCGTTCGAGGTGGAACGGCTGAAGATCTGCGCGAACTGCGGGTCGAGACCCGGAGTCGTGCCGGCCACGAGGCCGATGGAGGCCGTGGGCGCGATCGCCATGAGCGTCGCGTTGCGCATGCCGCCCTTGACCTTGTCGCGCAGGCGATCCCAGTCGAGGCGCATGGTGCGGTCGACCGTGATGGGCACGCCGCGGTCCTTCTCGGTGAGCTCGATCGAGTCGAAGGGCACGAGCCCCTGCGACCAGCGCGATCCCGCGAAGTTGGCGTACGAGCCGCGCTCGCGCGCGAGGTCGGCCGACTCGTCGATCGCCGCGTACGAGACGTGCTCCATGATCTCGTCCATGAGGTTGTACGCCTCTTCGGACTCGTAGGAGTAGCCGAGCTTCTCGACGACGTCGGTGAAGCCCATGACGCCGAGCCCGATGGCGCGGTTGGTCTGGTTGGCGTGGTCCGCCTCGGCGACCGACGACTCGGTGATGTCGATGAGGTTGTCGAGCTGCCGTACGGCGCTGCGCGCGGAGTCCTCGATGAGCTCCCAGTCGAATCCGAGCCCGCCGTTCTCGTCGACCTTGAGGTGGGTCGAGAGGTTGATCGAGGCGAGGTTGCACACGGAGATGTTCTCGAGGTCCTGCGGGAGGCAGATCTCGGTGCAGAGGTTCGAGAGGTGGATCGTGCCCGTGTTGTTGTTGAGGGCGCGGTTGTTGATCGTGTCCTTCCAGGTGAGCCACGGGTGGCTCGTGGTCTGGAGCGACAT
>JAEYZI010000058.1 GCA_023428065.1 Actinomycetes bacterium
CGCCGCGGGCGGCGGTGGCGGCGGCGCGGGCGCCCCAGGCGGGGGCGGCGGCGGCGCGGCCGGCGCATCCGCGGTGCTCTCCGACTATGCGGGCACCGCTCTCACCGCCCAGATCACCGGCGGCACCACCAGCTCGGGTTCGGTGTCGGTGTCGTGGCGTCAGGCGCCCGGCCTCACCATCGGCGCCCAGACCACGACGATCTTCGCGGGAGACACCGCCCGCATCCCCACGCACGTCACCTTCCCGTCGGGATTCCAGGTGGGGGCCACCTACGAGGTCACGCTCGAGGGGCACCAGACCGTCGGCGCACTGTCGCGGTTCCTCGACAACAGCTGGTCGTTCGTCGACGTGAAGGCGGGCACGTGGACGGTCACGGTGCGTGCTGTGCCGTGGGATCCGGCGATGGGCACGGCGACGGCGACCGCCCAACTGGTGGTGGTGGGCGGCACGACCTCCGAGGTGGAACTCACGAGCACGGCCTCCCGGACACCCGTCGGCGATGCGGTGACGCTCACGGCCACAGCGCGGCTGCTCCACGCCGACGGCACGTCCACGGCCGCCCAGGCCGGCACGGTCCGGTTCTACGTCGACGGGGTGGCACAGGGGTCGGCGCATCCGGTCGGCGGCATGTACACCCCCACCCTCGTCTTCACCCCGACCTCGGCGGGCTCCTCTGCGGTCACCGCGCGCTACAGCCCGACCAACCCCGACGTGAGCGGCTCCGAGTCGGCTCCGCTGACGATCGAGGCCCACCTGCTGCCTGTCGGACTTACAGCCACCATCCCCTCGACCGGGCGAGCGGATGAGGACCTCACGCTCCGTGCGGCGACCGGCGGAGACATCCCGGGCACCTTCCACTACACGCTGGACGACGGCGCGGGTTCGCCGACGGTGCCCGTCGCCTCCGTCGACGGCAGCTCGAGCTTCACGCTCCCGGCTGCGGCCGAGGGCACGTACACCGCGACCGTGACCTTCGTCCCCGACGCGACGCGCTACGCGACCGAGACGGTGACGACGACGATCGTGGTGTCGCGGGGCGAGACGACGACCGCACTCAGCCTGCCCGCCGCGGGGCGCACGGCGACGCCCGTGACCGCGACGGCGCGCGTGCAGCTCGACGACCCCGACGACACCCGCACCCCGACGGGATCGGTCACCTTCGCGACGGGTGCCGGCGACCCGCTCGCCACCTCGAGCGCGCCGACGCGCACCGGCCCCGGCTGGGCCGAGTACTCCGCCGAGCTCACCCGGGCGGGCGCCGGAGACCTCGACGTGGTGGCGAACTACGCCGGCTCGGCCGCGTTCCGCCCCTCGCAGAGCGCCACCGCGACGACCGCGTTGGCGGCGTGGGCGACCGCGACATCCGGTGTGCTGTCGTCGACGACGGTGCAGGCGGACCGCACGGCCGAGCTCCGCGTGCGGGTGCGCGCCGTCGAGGCGGATGCGCCCGAACTGTCGGGCGGCGTTCAGCTCCTCATCGACGGTGCGCCCTCCGGGGATCCCGCCGCTCTCGTGGGCGGGGTCGCGGTGCTGACCGTCCCGTCCGGGATCGCGTTCGGCGAGCGCCGCATCAGCGCCTCGTTCGCGGATGCGGCGGGCACCTTCGCCGCCTCGACCTCGGCTCCCGAGACGCTCACCGTGACACGCATCCCCGCGGCACCGGATACAGCCGTCGCCGACGCGCAACCGAAGGCTGCGAGCGAGGGCGTGGCGGAACCTGCCGCCGCGGCGGAGCCCGGCGACGACGCGGAGGCATCGACGCCCGGTTTCGCGGAGCAGGACTCGGAGCCGGACCCCGGCTCGGCGGCGGACGCCGGCTCGACGGCAGGCGCTGAACCGCGTGGGGTCCAGGCGCCGGGCGCGGGGGCCGAACCGTCCAGCGGGCTCGGGTGGCTGATCGGCGTGGTCGCCGCCCTCGGTCTCGCGGCGGCCGTCGCCGCGGGGGTATGGCGAGCCGGACGCGCATCCCGAACCCGAGCCTCCCGGCTCAGCTGATGATGCTCGGCTCGAGGTCGCGCAGGGTGCGGTAGCGCGTCATGCGCGTGACGCCGATCGCCGTGATGAGCGAGGCGGCGACCGCCCAGATCGCGAGCACGCCGATGTCGAGCCACACCCGCCCGATGTCGCCGCCGTACATGAGCTGGCGCATCGCGTTGACGACGAAGCCCATCGGAAGCACCTGATGCAGCGCGGCGAGCGGGGGCGGCAGGGTCTGCCAGGGGAACGTGCCGCCGGCCGTGACGAGCTGCAGCACCATGAGCACGAGCCCGAGGAACTGCCCCACCTCGCCGAGCCAGACGTTGAGCGCGAGGATGATCGTCGTGTACGCCGCCGAGGCGAGCACGAGGATGCCGAGGGTGGCGGCCGGATTCGCGAACGAGAAACGCAGCGCGAGGGCGAGCACGGCGAACAGCCCGAGCATCTGCACCGCGCCGAGGAGCGCGGGCGTGAGCCAGCCCGCGATGGTGACGCGGATGGGCGCGTGCAGCGCGGTCACCGCGCGGCGGGAGACCGGCTTCACGATGAGGAAGAGCGCGTAGATGCCGATCCACGCGGCGAGCGCCGCGAAGAACGGGGCGAGGCCGGCGCCGTAGTTCTGGGCCTTCGCGAGGTCGTCGGTGTCGATCGCGACGGGGTCGGCGAGGGTGTTCGCCTGCGCCTGGCGCGTCGCGGCGTCGCTCTCCGGGATCTGCTGCACGCCGTCGGCGAGGCCGGACTGCAGCTCCTGGGCGCCTGCGACCAGCTCGCCGAGGCCCGCATCCAGTTGGGCGTTCCCCTCCGCGAGTCGAGCCGCTCCCTCGGCCGCCGACGCGGTGCCGCCGGCCAGTTGGGAGCTGCCCGCGGCGACCTCGTCCGCCCCCGCCGCGAGCTCGTCCACGAGCGCGACGGTGGCCTGCCCGCGGTCGTTGAGCTGTTCGATGCGCTGCCCGACCACGTCGAGGCGCGCGAGCACGGCGGCGATCTGATCCGGATCGAGGCCCGCGTCGGCGAGCAGCGCGGCGATGTCCGCGCGGGCCTGCGGCAGCAGGGCGACGGCATCGGCCGAGACCGCTCCGACCTCGCGCGCGACGCCGTCGATCTCGTCGACCCCCTGCGCGACCTGTGCGGCGCCATTGCTCAGGCGGGAGGCGCCGTCGCGCAGCTGCACGGTCCCCGCGGCGAGTTCCGCCGCGCCGGAGGCCGCAGTCGCGCTGCCCGCGTGTGCGGTCTCGAGCCCGTTCACGAGCTCCTGGGCGCCGTTTGCGGCCTCGGCGAGCTTGACCCGGATGGTCTGCAGCGCCTCGAGCACCGTCAGCCCGGCCTCGCTCGCCACCTTCTGCGCGACGGTGCGCCGGATTTCGGCGACCGCGTCGTTGCCGATCGTCGAGGCGAGGTAGTTGTTGGCGTCGTTGGTGCGCAGCACGATCTCGGCCTTGCGCGGGGAGTCCGACGAGATCGACGCGATCGCGGCGGAGAAGTCCGACGGCACCTCGACCGCGAAGTCGTACCGGCCCGCGCTCAGCCCGCGCTCGGCGGCATCCGCATCGACCTCGTGCCAGTCGAAGGTGTTGCTGTCGAGGAGCTCCTTCGCGATCTCGTCGCCGAAGTCGCGGCGCTCGCCGTTCATCGTCGCCCCGGTGTCCTCGACGACGAGGGCGACGGGGATGTGCGCCAGGTTGCCGTACGGGTCCTGGTTGGCCCACAGGTAGAGCCCGCCGTACAGGATGGGGACGCACAGCAGCGCGAAGAGCGCGAGCGCGCGCATCGGCGTCGACACGAGCCGACGCAGTTCGGCGGCGATCATCTGCGGCACTCTCATGTGCGGCTCCTTCGGCTGACCGGCTCGGCGACCGAGTCGGGGGACGCGGGGTCGAGCACCATGCGCGACGCGACGCCGGAGATCACGAGCATCGCGAGCCCCCGGTCGGCGAACTCGTGCGCGAGGCGCCACCACACGGCCGGCGAGCCGCCGTGCCGATCGGGGCTGACGAGCACGATCCCGGCGACGCCCTCCCGCATCGCGGCGAGCTCGAGCAGGATGCGCACCCGCGTGCCCGGGTCGACCTCGCCGATGTCGGTTCCCGCGACGCGCCCCAGCGAGAACCGGCCGAGCCAGCGTCGCGCGGCGAACGGGGTCGGCGGTCGGCCCGCGAACATGAGCTCCTCGGCGACGACGCCCGAGGTGGCGACGTTGGGCTCCGGCTCGGAGATGTCGGGGGCGTCGACGAGGGCGATGGCGCGGCGCAGTGCTCGCGGGTCCTCGCGGTCGTCGATCGTGACGGTGCCGGCGTCGGGTCGCATCCGCCCCGACGCGATGAGCCCGAGTACGGTCGGGCGCTGCTCGGTCTCCGCGATCGCGAGGGTGACCTCGCCCGTCTCGTAGCTGAGAGAGGTGCGCGGGAGTGCACGGCCGGCCTTCCCCTTGCTCACTCCTCGGAGTCGAACCCTCATGCCCCACCGCCCATCCCCGGATAGGGCGGACGCTACGCCTCATCGGTGAGAGCGGGCAGGACATTCGTCCCCTAACCCGCGGGCCCCGCCCGGGCGCGCGCCAGGATCGGCAGGCCGAACGCGGCGCCCGCGACCTCGACCGTCGCCTCCGCACCGCGGATGTCGCACGCGACGAGGCTCGTGCGGTGCGCCTCGGCGAGCTGGCCGGCTCGTGCACACGGATCGCCGCCCACCGCGCCGAGCACGGCATCCGCCGCCGCGAGCGCCGCGGCATCCGCGGCCG
>JAEYZI010000008.1 GCA_023428065.1 Actinomycetes bacterium
CGACGACGGAGCGGATGAACTCCGCCGCCTCCACATGCTGCGGATGCGACTGGTAGGCCGCGAGATCCTCGCGCGTCGCGAAGTCCGAGACGAGCACGACGTGCCAGTTGCCGTCGGTCTCCTCGAGGTCGACCCCGACCTCGAGGAGCTCGGCCGAGACCACGTCGCGCAGGCCTTCGAGGCGCGCCTTGATGCCGAGCGCGTGCGCCTCGCGCTCGGCCGCGTCGTCCGCGGCGAGCCGCCACATCACGATGTGCCGGATCACGCCGACGCCTCTCTCTCGTCGAGAGCACGCCGCAGCCGATCCGCGTCGACGCGCCAGATGGTGTGCACGCGGTCGTCGATGAGCACGACGGGGATCTCCTCCGCATAGCGATCGAGCAGCGCCTCGTCGTCGAGGATGTTGCGCTCCTCGAGGTCGAGCCCACGCTCGCCGGCGACCTCGAGCACGATCGCGCGCGCGTCGTCACACAGGTGGCATCCGGGCTTTCCGAGCAGGGTGAGGCGTGGTGCGGGCACCCACCTAGACTATGGGGGTCATGCCCGAGGCCACTCCCGCGTCGAAGCCGAGCGATCGCCCGATCATCGCGTTCTTCGACGTCGACAACACGCTCATGCACGGCACGAGCGCGTTCCACGTGGGTCGCGAGGCGTGGGCGCGCGGCATCATCGGCTGGCGCGACATCCTGCTGTTCGCGTGGCATCAGCGCCGGTTCATCAAGGTGGGCGAGAACCACGAGCACATGGGCACCGCCCGGGAGCGCGCCCTCGGGCTCGTCGCGGGGCACACCGAATCGCAGATCATCGAGATCGCGGAGTCGATCTGGGAGCACCGGATCAAGCCGCGCCTCTGGCCCGAGACGGTCGCGCTCGCGCAGGAGCACCTCGCCAAGGGGCACCAGGTGTGGCTCGTGTCGGCGACGCCCGTCGAGGTGGGCAGGCTCATCGCGACGAAGCTCGGTCTCACGGGCGCTCTCGGCACGCGGGCGGAGGCCGTCGACGGGGTCTACACCGGCCGGCTCATCGGTCCCGTGCTGCACGCCGAGCACAAGGCGGTGCGCGCGCGAGCCCTCGCGGAGGAGCTCGACGCCGACCTCGCAGCGTCGTGGGCGTACTCCGACAGTCGCAACGACATCCCGCTGCTCGAGCTCGTGGGCAACCGCGTCGCCGTGAACCCGGATGCCGGCCTCGCCCGCTACGCCGCCGAGAAGCGCTGGCCCACGATGCGCCTCGACCCCGCCGCGATCAAGGCGCAGCAGCGGGTCGTGCGCCGCCAGGCGAAGCAGGTGGGCAAGGCCGCAAAGACGAAGCCCCGGGACTGATCCCGGGGCTGTCGGTCACTTCTTGTTGCGGCGCTGGTGACGCGTCTTGCGGAGAAGCTTGCGGTGCTTCTTCTTCGCCATGCGCTTGCGGCGCTTCTTGATGACGGAACCCATGTTCACCTCATTCGTTCGTCGTACGGACCCGATGGTCCGTGACGAACCGCGGGAAGCCTAACCGGGAGAGTCTACCAAAGCCCTCCGGGGCCCCGGCGCGGGGAAGCGGCGGGGCCGACGTCGAGGCGGTCAGCCCGCCTGCACGTCGGTGTCGGCGATGCCGACGACGCCCGCGACGGCCGACTCGGGGATGCGGTACGAGCGCCCGAAGCGCACGGCGGGAAGCTCGCCCGCGTGCACGAGGCGGTAGACCGTCATCGTGGAGACGCGCATCATGTCGGCGACCTCCTGAACCGTCAGGAATCGCACGTCGGAGAGATCGCGTGCCATGTCCGCCTCGTGGGTCGTGTGGGTGGTGTGACTCCTGTGACTGGAGTGCTCAGCGACAGAGTAGGGGCTGGGAGCACACCGTGTCCAGGCGGGCGGATGAGCCGCGAACGGGGGCGTGCGATCCTGTCAGGGTGAGGCTTCTCGCCGCGTTCCGTGCGTCACGCCGACAGCCGTGGCTGCAGGTCGCGAAATCCGCCCTCGCGACGGTCGCCGCGTGGCTCGCCGCGATGTGGCTCGTGCCCGACGCCATCCCCGTGTTCGCGGCGATCGCGGCGCTGCTCGTCGTGCAGCCGAGCCTCGACCAGTCGATCACGAAGGCGATCGAGCGCACCGTGGGCGTCGTCGCGGGCGTCGTCGTCGCCTCCGCGCTGTCGCTCGCGTTCGGCCGATCGACGTGGGTCGTGCTCACGGCGGTCGTGGCGGCGCTCGCGGTCGCGTGGCTGCTGCGCATGACGACGGGCACCGCGAACCAGGTGGCCATCAGCGCGATCCTCGTGCTCGCGCTCGGGGCGGTCACCCCCCACTACGCGCTCGACCGGGTCATCGAGACGGTGCTCGGGGCCGCGATCGGCTTCGTCGTGAACCTCGTGTTCGTGCCGCCGCTCGCGCTCGAGCCCGCACGGACATCCGTCGAGGGGCTCGGCGAACAGCTCGCGGACTCGCTCGAGCGGCTCGCCGCCGCGCTCGAGACCCCGCAGACGCCCGCCCAGCTCGAGGAGCTCATGATCACGGCGCGGCTGCTGCGGCCGATGGCGGGCACGGCGACGGATGCCATCGCCGCCGCCACCGAGTCGCTCACCCTCAACCCCCGCGCCCGGCGGCACCGCGACGAGCTCGCGGGCCTCCAGGGGACGCTCACGACCCTCACGCCGATGGTCACGCAGACGATCGGCATGACGCGCGCCCTCTACGACCGCTACGAGCCGGATCTCGCCGAGGAACCGACCGTGCGCGCGATCGCGGAGCAGCTGCGACGGGCGGCGCACGACGTGCGCCGCGTCGTGCGCCGCACGGCCGCCACCCCCGCGTCACCGCCGACCGAGAGCATCCCCGCCCTCACCTCGCCGCTCGCCATCGCGACGCCGTCGTCGGATCACTGGATCCTGGTGGGGTCGCTGCTGGAAGACCTGCGGCGCATCCACGAGAACCTCGCGGAGCGGTGACCTCGCGTCAGTGCTCGCCCTTGCGGAGCTTCTCGCTCACCCGCTGACGTGCGCCCTCGATCTTCTCCTGTGCCGTCTCGAACGCGACGCGCGCGGCGTTCGCCGTCTCGGCCGCCGTGCGCCCGATCCGATCGCCGAACTCCGCGCCCGCCCAGGCCGCATAGACGGTCGTCGCGCCGTTCTCGTCGGTTCCCACCGTGAAGTCGGTGAACGGCTCGAGCCACACCTCGACCTCTTCGAGCGGGCTCGCGTCGAGGTGGTAGTAGCGGTGCTGGCCCTCCTCGCGCACGCCCACGAGTCCGTGCTCGCGCAGCACCTTGAGGTGCTTCGACACCGTCGGCTGGGCGACGCCCAGCTCGGTCACGAGATCGCCGACCGCGAGCTCCCCGCGGCTCTCGAGAAGCTGTCGCAGGATCTCGCGTCGTGTCCCGTCGGCGAGGACGTCGAAGATGTCGGCCATTCCGACAGACTAGCCAGCGCATCGCGGGAGTACCATGACCCGGGTCCGACGGTCGGAGGCGAGGGGGACGGATGCGCACCAGGCCGGTGCAGCGCGACCCTCTCGTCGCGCGCGTGCTCGACAGGGTGGGCGACTTCGCGACGCTCACCCCGGCACGCTTCGCGATCGTCGTGTTCGCGAGTCTCGTGGCGCTCTTCACCGTGCTGTTCTCGCTGCCGATCGCGACGACCTCCGGCGAGCGCACCCCGCTCGTCGACGCGGTCTTCACGGCCGTCTCCGTCATCTGCGTGACGGGCCTCTCGACGGTCGACATGGCCACCTACTGGTCGCCGTTCGGCCACGTGCTCGTGTTCGTCGGCGTCGAGATCGGCGGCATCGGCGTGCTCACGGTCGCCTCGATCCTCGGCCTCGTCATCAGCCGCAAGCTCGGCCTCCGGCAGAAGCTCATGGCCGCGGGCGACGCGAACCCGCTCCGCATCCGGCGCGGCCCCATCTCGGAAGGTCAGGCGGTGCGGCTCGGCGAGACGGGCAACCTGCTCGCGACCGTCGCGGTGAGCGTCATCGTCATCGAGCTCGCGGTCGCGGCGCTCATCTTCCCCCGGCTGCTCGTCGCCGGCACCGAGTGGCCGACGGCCCTGTGGGAGTCGATCTACTTCTCGGCCATGGCCTTCACCAACACGGGGTTCTCGCCCGCCGCCGACGGGATCGCCCCCTTCGCGGGCGACTGGTGGTTCCTCGGCGCCCTCATGATCGCGACCGTCTTCGGCGCGATCGGATTCCCCGTGATCTACGTTCTGCGCAAGAACCTGCGCCAGCCCCACCGCTGGTCGCTCCACGTCAAGCTCACGCTCGTGTGGTTCGCCGTGCTGCTCGTGGGCGGCGCCATCGTCTACCTCCTGCTCGAGTGGAACAACCCCGCGACGATGGCCGGCATGGGCGCGAGCGACCGCATCCTCAACAGCCTCTTCCTCTCGACCATGGCGCGCTCGGGCGGCTTCTCGACGCTCGACATCGGCGACCTCGACGGATCGAGCCTGCTCGTGACCGACATGCTCATGTTCGTGGGCGGCGGGTCGGCGTCGACGGCGGGTGGCATCAAGGTCACGACCCTCGCCATCCTGTTCCTCGCGGCCTTCGCGGAGGCGCGGGGCAACGACGACATGGAGGCCTACGGCCGCCGCGTGCCGCCGGATGTGCTGCGCCTCGCCGTGTCGGTCGTGCTGTGGGGTGCGACGATCGTCGCGGGCGCCACGATCCTCATCCTCTTCATCAACGACGACGCGCCGCTCGACTACGTGCTCTTCGACGTCATCAGCGCCTTCGCGACGTGTGGCCTCACGACCGGGTTCACACAGAACGCGAACGACGCGACCCAGTACGTGCTCGCGGCCACGATGTTCTTCGGCCGCATCGGTACAGTGACTCTCGCCGCAGCGCTCGCGGCGTCGATCCGGCGGCAGTACTTCCGCCGCCCCGAGGAGAGGCCCATCGTTGGTTGAGAAGATCGCCCACGACGCCCCCGTGCTCGTGATCGGGCTCGGCCGCTTCGGTGCGGCCACGGCCGGCCAGCTGCAGCGCCTCGACCGCGATGTGCTCGCCGTCGACGAGGACATGACGCTCGTGCAGAAGTGGTCGGAGCGCGTGACCCACGCCGTGCAGGCGGATGCGCGCTCGATCGACGCGCTGCGGCAGATCGGCGCCGAGGACTTCCAGATCGCCGTCGTCGCGGTCGGCAGCTCCGTGGAGTCGAGCGTGCTCATCACGGCGAACCTCGTCGACCTCAAGATCCCGCAGATCTGGGCGAAGGCCGTGAGCCAGTCGCACGGCAAGATCCTCAGCCGCATCGGCGCGAACCACGTCATCTACCCGGAGGCGGAGGCCGGCGAACGCGTCGCCCACCTCGTGTCGGGCCGCATGATCGACTTCATCGAGTTCGACGACGGCTTCGCGATCGTGAAGATGTACCCGCCGAAGCCCATCCGCGGGCTCAGCCTCGCCGAATCGCACGTGCGCCAGCGCTACGGCATCACGGTGGTCGGCGTGAAGAGCCCCGGCAAGGACTTCACCTACGCGACCGCCGAGACGGTCGTCTCCAACCACGACCTCATCATCGCGTCGGGGTCCACGTCCGATCTCGAGAAGTTCGCGGCCCTGCAGGACTGAGCTACGCGCCCGCCAGCTCCTTCGCCCGGGCGATCGCGGCGTCCGCGGCGCGCTCGAAGGTGTCGGCGAGCTTCGCATCGTCGAGCACGGCGATGAGCCGCTCGGTCGTGCCCTTCGGGCTCGTCACCCGGCGGCGCAGCTCGGCGGGCTCCTCGCCCGTCGATTCGAGCATGAGCGCCGAGCCGATGAGGGTCTGCTCGGCCATGAGCCGCGCCTCGTCGGGGGCGAAGCCGAGTCGTTCGGCGGTCTCGGTCAGCTGCTCGACGAGGAAGAAGACCGTGGCGGGGCCCGAGCCCGAGATCGCCGAGAGGGCGTCGATCCTGTCCTCCGGCAGTTCGACGACCACCCCGACGGCCGAGAACAGCTCGCGCGCGAGGGCGAGCTCGGCGTCGCCCGCGCGCGAGCCGGCGGCGACCCCCGTGACGGCACGCCGCACGAGAGCGGGCGTGTTGGGCATCGTGCGGATGACGGGGTTCGGCACGACGGCCTCCATCGTCGCCGTCGTGACGCCCGCCGCGACGCTCACGACGACGGCATCCGCGGGAAGCGCGTCGGCGACTTCGCGCAGGGTGTCGACGATCATGGCGGGCTTCACGCCGAGCAGCACGACTTCCGCTCCCTCCACCGCGGCCGCGTTCGCATCCGTCCGCTCCTCGAGCGCGAAGGCGCGCACGCCCTCGGCCCGCCACGCCTCGGCGGACGCCGTCGAGCGCGTGCTGACGGCGACGGAGGCGGGGTCGACCCCCGCGGCGATCAGGCCGCGCACGATGGCTCCCGCCATCGAACCGGCGCCGAGGACGGCGAGGGGCGGGAGGGTCGTCATGGCCCTCATCCTAGAATCGGGGCATGAGCGCGTCCGGCGGTACGAAGGCGATCATCGCGGCATTCCTGGCCAACCTCGGGATCGCGATCACGAAGTTCGTCGCATGGTTCTTCTCGGGGTCCAGCTCGATGCTCGCGGAGGGCGTGCACTCGGTCGCCGACGCGGGCAACCAGCTGCTCCTGCTGCTCGGCGGACGCAAGGCGAAGAAGGCCGCGGATGCCGAGCATCCGTTCGGCTACGGCCGCGAACGCTACGTGTACGCCTTCGTCGTCGCGATCATCCTGTTCTCGGTCGGCGGCGTGTTCTCGATCTACGAGGGCATCGAGAAGCTCACACACCCGCACCCGCTCGAGAACGCGTGGCTGCCGATCCTCGTGCTCGTGATCGCGATCGGGCTCGAGGGCTTCTCGCTGCGCACGGCGGTCAAGGAGTCGAACCACGTGCGCGGCAAGCAGAGCTGGGTGCAGTTCGTGCGCCGCGCGAAGCAGCCCGAGCTGCCCGTCGTGCTGCTCGAGGACGTCGCCGCGCTCCTCGGCCTCGTGCTCGCGCTCACGGGCGTCGGCCTCACGATCCTCACGGGCGACAACCTGTGGGACGGCGTGGGCACGATCGCGATTGGCGTGCTGCTCGTGACCGTCGCCGTCATCCTCGGCATCGAGACCAAGAGCCTCCTCGTGGGCGAGGGCGCCGAACCGGATGTCGTGCGCAAGATCCTCGCCGCGTTCAACGGCCACCCGCAGGTCGAGGCCGTCATCCACATGAAGACCCTCTACCTCGGACCCGACGAGCTGCTCGTCGCCGCGAAGATCGCCGTGCCGAAGGCGACGCGCGCCGTGGAGGTCGCCGCCGCGATCGACGCGATCGAGAAGGACGTGCGAGCGGCCGTGCCCGTCGCCCGCGTCATCTACCTCGAGCCCGACATCTACGTGCCCCGCGACGACGACCATCCGCCCACGGACGCCATCGTCATCAAGAGCACCGACTGACACCCGAAAAAGGAGCACCCCGTGCAGATCGTCCAGAACATCCTCCTCGCGACCCACGTCTTCGGGCTCGCGATCATCGTCGGACCCTTTATCCTGCAGATGCGCAAGCGCGAGGGCTTCGCGACGGGCCTCGTGCTCACGGGCGCGATCATCCAGCTCGTGACGGGTCTCGCGCTGGTCGGGATCGGCGAGGCCGTGCTCGACCGCGACTACAACTCGGTCAAGATCGCCGTGAAGCTCGGCATCGCGCTCATCGTGCTGATCGGCGCGATCGGCGCCCGCGTCGCGGAGAAGAAGGGCCGGCCCGTGATGCCGTGGTTCCACACCGCGGGCGGCATGGCGGCCGTCAACATCCTCGTCGCCGTGCTCTGGCGCTGACGCGTCAGCTCGCGCGCGGAACCTGCCCGATCTCGGTGTAGACGGGCAGGCCGCGTTCGCGCGCGATCCGCACGTCCTCGTCGGCGCCCGCGGATTCGCCGGGGAGGCGCAGCACGGCGTCGCAGTGCTCGAGCAGCCGCGAGGCCGTCTCGTACATGACGTCGGGCTCGCCGTCCTTCTCCGCGTCGCCTCCGAGCTCGCGGATGGTCGGCAGCGCGACCCATTCGCCGATCATGGGCACGTGGCCGAGCCGGTAGAGGGGCGCGGATGCCGCCTCGAGGCGCCGCAGGTTCGCCGCGATGCGCGCGGGGTCGCCGCCGGTGCCGGAGCGGTAGGGGCCGGCGATGAGCACGAGCATGGATTCCGTCATGCCGGGAGTGTAACGTTAAACGTGTAGAAACGTGCATAAACCGGAAGGAGTGCGAATGCTCGCTGAGCAGCGCAAGGCCCACCTCCTCGAGCTCCTCGCGCGCGACGGCCGGATCGTGGCGAAGGACGTCGCCGTCGAACTCGGCATCTCGGAGGACTCCGTGCGCCGCGACCTTCGCGAGCTCGCGGATGCCGGGCTCGCGCGCCGGGTCTACGGCGGCGCCCTCCCCCTCGCCGCCGACGAGCCGCACTTCGCCGACCGCACGGAAGATCCGGCCAAGGAACGCGTCGCCGAGGCGGCCCTCGCCCTGCTCGAGCCCGGCATGACGATCGCCCTCGACGGCGGGACCACGAGCCTCGCGCTCGCCCGCCGCATCCCGAGCGGCACGGGCCTCACGATCGCGACGCCGAGCCCCCACGTGGCGGTCCGCGTCGCGGAGCACTCCGACGCCGAGGTCGTGCTGCTCGGCGGGCGGCTCGGACGCCACTCGATGACCTCGGGCGGTGCGCTCGCCCTCGAGGCGATCGCGCGCATCGGCGCCGACCGCTTCCTGCTCGGCGCATCCGGCGTGCACCCCGAATTCGGCGTCACGACCGACGACCCGGACGACGCCGCCGTCAAGCGCGCCCTCGCGCGGGTCAGCCGCGAGACGCACCTGCTCGCCCACGGGGAGAAGCTCGGGGCGCGAGCGCGGCATCCCGTGCTCGCCCTCGACGAGCTCGCGAGCGTCGTCGTGCCCCCCGCGGAGCGCGCCGCGGCGCGCACCCTGCTCGGCCCGCGACTCGTCCGCTGAGCGGTCCGGCTCGAGCCGGCCCTCAGAGCTCGGACGCGCGCGCGTCGGCGAAGAAGCGCGTGAGGAGCGCGGCGCACTCGGCCTCGAGCACGCCCGGCACGACCTCGGAGCGGTAGGGCAGCCGGCGGTCGCGCAACAGGTCGTGCACGCTGCCCGAGGCCCCCGCCTTCTCGTCCCACGCGCCGAAGACGACGCGCGGGATGCGGGCCGCGAGGATCGCGCCCGCGCACATGACGCACGGCTCGAGCGTCACGACGAGCGTCACGTCGTCGAGATGCCAGTCGCCGCGCACCTCCGCCGCGCGCCGGATGGCGACGACCTCCGCGTGCGCCGTCGGGTCCGCGTGCTTCTCGCGCTCGTTGCGCCCGTGCGCGAGCACCGTGCCGTCGGGCGCGAGCACGACCGCGCCGACCGGCACATCCCCCGACGCGAGGGCGAGCTCCGCCTCGGCGAGCGCGAGGCGCATGGCCTCTTCGTCGGTGCTCGAGGGCATAGATTGAGCCTATGCGAGTGCACGTCGCGGACCATCCGCTCATCACCCACAAGCTCACGGTCCTGCGCGACGAGCGCACCCCGTCGCCCGTGTTCCGCGCCCTCGCCGAGGAGCTCGTGACCCTGCTCGCCTACGAGGCCACGCGCAACGTGCGCACGACCGAGGTGACCGTCAAGACGCCCGTCGCCGAGACCACGGGCCTCGCCATCGCGACCCCGCGTCCGCTCGTCGTCCCGATCCTGCGCGCGGGACTCGGGATGCTCGAGGGCATGGTCAAGCTCGTCCCGACGGCCGAGGTCGGCTTCCTCGGCATGGTGCGCGACGAGGAGACCCTCGAGCCGACGACCTACGCGGAGCGGCTGCCCGACGACCTCTCGAACCGCCAGTGCTTCATCCTCGACCCGATGCTCGCGACGGGCGGCTCGCTCGGCGCCGCGATCGAGTTCCTCTTCGCACGCGGCGCCGTCGACGTGACCGCCGTGTGCCTCATCGCCGCCCCCGAGGGGCTCGACGCGGTGCGCAAGGCCACCGAGGGCCGCGAGGTCACGATCGTGATCGGCGCCCTCGACGAGAGGCTCAACGAGAAGGGCTACATCGTGCCGGGCCTCGGCGACGCGGGAGACCGCCTCTACGGCCTCGTGTAGCGGTCGCACACTGTTACGTCACTTTTCGTCGTAGTTGACACACGGCGTAACGCTCGCCCAGACTCGTGGGCATGACCGTTCACGCGCGCCCCACGACCTCCTTCGAGGCCCTCGGGATCGCCGGCATGATGATGCCGGTGCGCGCTGGTCTGTGTTGTCGAATGTGCGCCTGAGTCGCCCCTCGCCCGAGTGAACCACCCATGGTGAACTCCCCGACATCCGGCTCCGATCGCCCGGATGGCGCCTCCCGCCTCGACAGCTCCCGGCCCGACGCCTCGCTCGACGACGCGTCCGCCGACACCTCGCAAGGATTCGACGACATGTCTCTCGCCACCCTCGACACCCTCCGTCCCCCGACCCGTCCCTACCCCGTCCCGCGCGCCGCGGAGCAGCAGGCTCCCGAGGCCGAGCGGCCCCGCATCCGCGCCGTCCCCGAGGGCACCGAGGCCCGCGGCTTCGCCCTCTACGTGGGCGTCGACGAGGTGAAGGCCGCCGCCGCCGGCGTCTCGCTGCCCCAGCTCGTCGAGGCCATCAAGCGCACCGTCGCCGAGCTCGTCCCCGACGCCGAGACCTACGCGGCCGTCGCCCTCGCCCCGCGCGGTGCGGGCGGCCGCGACGTGGAGGTCGTGCGCCTCGCGCTGCAGGACCCCGCCGCGCTCGCGAAGCACCGCCAGAGCGCGGCCCCCGCCGAGGCGCCGGAGCCGCGGGGCGGCGTCGTCATCGACATCTCGCGCAAGCGCGTGCAGCTCGACGGCGAGACCGCTCCGCTCACCTACAAGGAGTTCGAGCTCCTGCAGTTCCTCGTGCTCCGCGAGGGCCGCACGATCGAGCGCGCCGAGATCATCTCGACGCTCTGGGCCGACGGCGGCGACGACGTGCCGAACGAGCGCACGATCGACGTGCACGTGCGACGGCTGCGCTCGAAGCTCGGCGCCTACGAGGACATCGTGCGCACGGTGCGCGGCTCGGGATACCGCTTCGACCGCCACGCGGACGTCACGATCCGCTGGGCCTCGACGCCGTCGCCCGACGTGTTCTAGCCCGAGGTCGGGGGTGCGGCGTAGCGTCGCGCCATGGACGTCATCATGGTTCCCGGCTTCTGGCTGCGCGGCGACTCGTGGGACGAGGTCGTGCCGGTGCTCGAGCAGGCGGGGCATCGCGCGCGTCCCGTCACGCGACCGGGTCTCGCCCCCGGCGCCGACCCGGCGTCCGTGACGCTCGCGGATCAGGTCGACGCGATCGTCTCCGAGATCGACGAAGCGGATGCGCCCGTCGTGCTCGTGGGCCACTCCGGCGGCGGGCCCCTCGTGTACGCGGCCGCCGAGCAGCGTCTCGACCGCGTGGCGCGCATCGTCTACGTCGACACCTGGCCGCTGCCCGACGGCATGGCCAACAACGACGAGCTGCCGGTGGTCGACGGCGCCGTGCCCCTCCCCGACTGGGAGGCGATGGACGAGGCCGACGTGCGCGACCTCGACGAGGCGGTCCGCGCGCGGTTCCGCGAGCGGGCGGTGCCGGAGCCGGCGGCCACGGCGCGCGAGCCGCAGCGACTGAGCGACCCGCGCCGCCGCGGTATCCCGACGACCCTCATCGCGACGTCCCGCAGCGAGAGCGAGTACCGCGAGTGGTTCGAGAGCCCCTTCTTCTCCGAGCTCGCCGCGCTCGAGGACGTCACGTGGGTCGAGCTGCCGACGGGGCACTGGCCCCAGTTCACGAGGCCCCGCGAGCTCGGGGCGGCGATCGTCGCGGCGATCAGCTGAGCCGCACGCGCCGTCGCGCCGCGGGGAGCTGCCCGAGCAGGATCCCGCCGAGCACGAGCGCGATGCCGAGCACCTGCGCCGCCGCGAGCGATTCGCCCCCCGCGAGCACGCCGAGGAGCACCCCCGTCACGGGGTTGAGCAGCCCGATGACACCCACCGCCCCCGCGCTCAGGTGCTGGAGCCCGTGGAACCACGCGACGTTGGCCGCCGCCGTTCCGATGAGGGTCACGAAGGCGAGCCCCGCCCAGCCGGTCGCGTCGAGCGCCGGCGGAGCACCCTCGACGGCGAGCGCGACGACGAGCAGCAGCGCGCCGCCGAACAGGAGCTGCCACGCGCTCGCCATGACGGGCCGCGCGGTTCCGCCCCAGCGGCGGGTGAGCACGTAGCCGAGCGACGACGAGACGAGGCCCGCCGCGGATGCCGCGACACCCCATCCGTCGATCGCGCCGAGCCCGCCCGCGACGAGCAGCAGCACCCCGAGCATGCCGACACCCGCCCCCGCGATGACGCGCAGCGCCGGGCGCTGCCCGAGCAGCGCCCACGCGAAGGCCGCGAGCACGAGAGGGGACGCCGCCATGATCGAGGACGCGATGCTCGTGGGCAGCAGTTGCGCGGCGACGTAGAGCAGCAGGAAGAACCCGCCCACGTTGAGCACGCCGAGGAGGGCCACCCGCCCCCACTCCCGCCCGTGGGGGCGGGCCCGTGCGATGAGCAGCAGAACGAGGCCGGCGGGCAGCGCGCGCAGGGCCGACCCCCACAGCGGGCTGTCGGCGGGCAGGGTGTGCTGGGTGACGAAGTAGGTCGCACCCCACGCGATGGGGGCGATCGCGGTGATGAGGGCAGCGCGCCAGTTAACTTCCATGGAAGATAAAAGCGGCGGGGCGCGGTTACTATTCCCGCATGCCCCGCGACCACGTCGACCGCATCCAAGAGCAGTGGCGCGTGGAGCGTCCCGACCTCGACGCGTCGCCCCAGGGGGTCATCGGCCGCCTCCACCGCGTCGGCGACCACCTCCGCGAGGAGCTCGTCGCCGTCTTCCGGAAGCACGGCCTCGGAGAGGGCGACTTCGACGTGCTCGCCTCGCTGCGGCGCACGGGAGAGCCCTACGAGCTGCCCGCGGGCGAGCTCGCCGAGCACACGATGGTCACGTCCGGCGGGATGACGAAGCGCCTCGACCGCCTCGAGCAGGCCGGCCTCGTCGCGCGCCGCGTCGACGCGGACGACGCGCGTGTGCGGCGGGTGCGCCTCACCGAGCACGGGCGCGACGTGATCGACGAGGCGTTCGCCGATCACATGCGCAACGAGGCGCGCCTGCTCGAGGGCCTGCCGGCATCCGATCGCGACGCGCTCGTGCGGATCCTGCGCGACTGGCTCCTGCGCCTCGAGGATCCCATCGACTGATCGTGTATCAGGCCGCGTCCGCGGCCCTCCTCCCCCATGCGGACAGATTCCGCCGGCGACCCGCCACTCGGCCGCCGCTCGCGAGAGGAGAACCGGATATGACCACGACGACACCCGCGCGACGGGGGGCGACCTCACGCGCCCGCACCGCCCGCGCGACGACGGAACCCACCGGCGCCGCCGCCCCGAAGCGCGACGGGGAGGTCGACCTCCTCGCCACGACCGGCGCGCCGAACCCCTACGCGCTCGCCTCGCTCGTCGCCGGCAGGCGCATCGACTGGGACGGAGCGAGCGACGCCACCGGCGTGCTCGAGGACGTCTTCGACATGCCGTACACCGAGATCATCGGCTCGGCGGAGTCGCCGATCTTCTACGGCAGCTCGTTCCACGGCGGCCGTGCCACGCGCACGCGCCCAGCCGCGCCGCCGGAGCGCGGCGCCGACGACACCGACGACCGAGAGGACGAGGCCCCCGACCTCTCCCGAGCCGCGACCCTCGCCGACATCCTCGCCGCCCTCGGTGACGCGCGCCCGGCCGACGTGCCGGTCCGCGGTGCGACGCTCACGCGCGACGGCGTCTTCGCCGAGCTCGGCCGAACGGGCGACGTGACGCGCCGCTACGCGAAGCTCTTCGACCTGCGCGTACTCGACGTGCTCTTCCCGCTCGAGCCGGGCTACCACCCGCCGGGGTTCAGCTGGCAGGACACCGGGCGCTTCTACAACGAGACGACCGAGTTCCTCGACCCCGTGCAGGGGCAGGTGGCCGACTGCTACTTCATCGCGGCGATGTCGTCGGTGGCCTGGGCGCAGCCGTTCACCATCGCCGACCGCACGCGCGCGACCGCGGCCGGCCAGGACGACTTCACGCACCAGGTGAGCTTCTTCGGGGGCGGCGGGGGCTACGGCTCGGGAGGCTGGGGCACCGTCGAGGTCTCCGACCGCGTGCTCGTGGCATCCGGGGGGAGCACCTCGTACTTCGCCCACTCCGCGGAGGCGGGCGAGATCTGGCCCGCCGTGTACGAGAAGGCCTTCGCCAAGTGGCGCTTCGGCACGAGCGACGACTTCCCCCAGATCCCGAACCTCGCGTGGGGCGACACGGTCGCCTCGTGCGTGTCGCTCACGGGAGGCAGCGGCTACTACCGCGCGCACTCGGCGCTCACCGATGCCGAGCTGCTCACGCTCGTGAAGTCGCACAGCTCCGGCGGCCGCACAACGACGCCGATGGTGTGCTGGTCGTACGGCGCGGGCTCGGCCGAGGCGACGCGCGCGGCGAACGACGCCGGCATCGTGGCGTCCCACGCGTACTCGGTGCTCGGCTGGATGCGTCGCTACGAGTGGATGCCACGGCTGCGTCTCGAGGTCGAGATCCCGCGGCTCATCCCCGAGTGGCGCATCCCGGGCCCGCGGCCGCTGCTCGGCGCCGACCCCGTGGCGGGCGCGACGCTCGAGGAGATCGCCCGCGCGCGCTTCGACCTGCCGATCGACGTCTTCCAGCGCTACGAGCTGCGACCCGTCGACTACATCATCGTGAGGAACCCGTGGGGCTCGACCCCCGGCACGGGCGCCTCGACCGCCGCGGGTGACTACCGTGCCCGCGACGTGAGCTGGTGGCGCGACGTGCCGCTCGGCGTGAACGGCGTCTTCGCGATGGAGGTCGGGGCGTTCCGACGCTACTTCGCGGGGACCGGCGGGGCCGACTGACCCGAGGCGACGCCGGCGGTGTCCTCGCCGCCGGCGTCGGCCGGTCAGTCGGATGCGGCGTTCGCCTCGGCCAGGATGTCGAGGATCTCCGCGCGTGTGAGGGCGCCGCCCGTGAAGGCTTCGAGGCGCGAGACGGGGAGCGAGCCCATCAGGACCGGCATGCCGACTCCGACGGCGTCGGCGGCCCCATCGTCGACGAGCCAGTCGACCTTCGCGGCGAGGCGTGCGGCGGCCGACGGCACGGCGAGCACGTCGGAGAGCCGCGACTCCGGGGTGAGCCTCAGCCGGCCCCCGTCGTCGTCGAGGTCGATCGACGCGATCGTGCGGATGTCGCGACTCGACGCGCCGACCGCGAGCTCGAGGCGACCGCCCTCGACCCACCAGCGGCTCCGTGAGACGCTCCACGCCGCAAGCTCGGCGAGCGGCACGGTGACGCGAACGACGTGGCTACCGCCCGGTTCGAGGTTGACGACCGAGAAGCCCACGAGTTCGCGCGGCGGCCGCGCGAGACGCGACTGCGGCCGCGAGGCGTACACCTGCACGACCTCCCGCCCCGCTCGATCGCCCACGTTGGTCACCTCGACCGCGACCTCGATGCCCCCGTCGACGGCTGCGGCCGCGGCCGCACCGTAGCGGAACTCGGTGTAGGAGAGTCCGTGCCCGAAGGGAAAGCGCACCGCGAGGTCGCGTGCGTCGTACCAGCGGTAGCCCACGAAGACACCCTCGCCGTAGCGCACATGCCCCTCCTCTCCGGGGAAGGCGGTCACAGCCGGGCTGTCGGCGAGGCGCATGGGCACCGTCTCGGCGAGGCGGCCCGAGGGGTTCGCGACCCCGAAGAGCACCTCGGCGAGGGCGCCCGCGGACGCCTGCCCCGTGAGCGCGGCGTCGACGATCGCAGGGGCGGCGTCCGCCACGCGCCCGAGGTCGACGACGCCGCCGTGCACGAGCACCGCGACGGTGCGCGGCTGCCGGCCCGCGACGAGCTCGACGAGGCTCTCGAGCTCGGCGCGCAACCCGATATGCGCGCGATCCAGCCCCTCCACCTCGTCGAGCTCGTCGAGTCCGATGACGACGATCGCGGCGTCGCACTCGGAGGCGAGCTCCGCCGCCTCGGCGGCGAGCCGGTCGCTCTCCGCGACATCGGCACCTCGCCGCGCACCCGGCGCCCAGACGACCTCCGCCTCGCCTATGGCCGCGATCCGGTCGAGCGGTTCATCGACGCGTGTCGCGTTGACGCGCGAACTGCCGCCGCCCTGCACGCGCGGCGTGCGCGCGAGCTCTCCGATGACCGCGAGGCGGCCGCCGCGCGCGAGCGGGAGAACACCGTCGCGATTGGCGAGCAGCGTGATCGCCCGACGCGCGGCCTCGCGTGCGAGCTCGTGGTGGGCGTCGAGATCCGGCGCGTCGACGGGCGTGCTCTCCCGCGCCACCCGCAGGCGCTCGACGAGCCCGGCCACGCGATCCGCCGCCCGCTCGACGACCGCGGGATCGAGTCGCCCGTCCTCGACGGCACGCACGAGGTATGCGTCGGTCACGCCGTTGGTGCCGGGCATCTCGAGATCGAGCCCCGCCTCGACGGACGCGACGCGATCGTGCACGGCCCCCCAGTCGCTCACGACGACCCCCTCGAAGCCCCACTCGTCGCGCAGGATGTCGGTCAAGAGCACGCGGTTCTGCGACGCGAGCACCCCGTTGACACGGTTGTACGAGCACATGACCGTCGTGGGTGCGGCCGCGCGCACGACGCGTTCGAAGGCGCGCAGGTAGATCTCCCGCAAGGGCCGCTCGTCGACGTCCGCGCTCACGCTCATTCGGTCGTGCTCCTGGTTGTTGACGGCGAAGTGCTTGAGCGAGGTTCCGACGCCCTGCGACTGCACCCCGCGCACCCACGCCGCGCCGAGCGCTCCCGTCAACAGCGGATCCTCCGAGTAGTACTCGAAGTTGCGCCCGCACCGCGGGTCGCGCTTGATGTTGATCCCGGGGCCGAGCACGACGTCGACGCCCAGGTGGCGCGCCTCGCGCCCGATCGCCGCGCCGACGCGTTCCACGAGTTCCGGATCCCAGGTCTGCGCGAGTGCGACGGCGGGAGGGAAGCAGGTCGCGGGTGGCGCGAGCGCGATGCCGGGCTGGTCGGCGCTCGCGATCTGACTGCGCACGCCGTGCGGACCGTCGGCGACCTCGATCGCGGGATGTGCCCCGATCGCCTTGGTGCGCCAGAAGCCGTCGCCCGATCCGAGCCCCGCCAGCTCCGCGAGCGTGAGCCCCGCGACGCGCGATCCGCTCATGCGTCCACCTCCCCGATCGTGCGCGCGGCCGTGCGCACGAAGCCGCGCGGGTCGCGCGCGAAACGTCCGCGCCCGGGGTCGTCGCCGAGCAGCACGGCGATGCGCGCGGCGACGAGCTCGACCTGCCAGGCCATGTCGACGTACATGTTGCGCAGCTGCTCGGCGGGGACGCCCGTGAGGCCGTTGAACTCGGCCCAGTCGACGACCGTCTCGCCGCGGCGGGCCTTCTCGGCGAAGTAGCCGGAGGCGCGCGAGGTGTAGTCGCGAACCCCCTCGAGCGGCCGGGCGAGCACCTCGTCCACGAGGGTGCGGATGCGCTGCGGGTCGGAGGCGCCGACACCGCGCTCGAACAGTCGCTCGATCGTCAGCAGGAGCGCCGTCGCCGTGCTGAGCCCGAGGCGCGTGGAGCGCGCGACGAAGCGCTCGAGCGCGTCGAGCGCGTCGATGTCGCCGCACCGCCGGACGAGGGCGATCGCGGTGAGCCAGTTGGGGCTGAGCTTGTGCCACGTGAGCGGCTCCGGCGCACGGGGGACGTAGGCGCCCGTGCCGTCCGGCACATCCTCCTGCACTCCCGCGAAGCCGTACTCCTCGTCGGCGATCGCCTGGAGCAGGCGCGACTGCGACTCCGGGGCGCCCCACATGGCGGCGATCCCCGCCGCGAGCCAGCTGACCTTCGGGTCGGGCGAGCCGAGGCGCGCGAGCACGGCGTCGCGCGCGAGTTCCTCGTGGCGCATGAGCCACCAGATGGCCTCCCCCGTGCGGCCGTCGTCGAGGTGAGCGAGGGCACGCCCGAGCAGCACCTCCCGCTCATCGGCGTCGTCGGCGCCGCCGAGGTCGAACTGGGTCCGCTCGCGAGGCGCGTCCGAGATGTCGTGCGCGACGCCGAAGCCGCGCTCGACGATGCGCGGCGGGCGACCGAGCGCGGTGGACTCCTCGAGCTGCTCCTGCAGGCGATCGAGCGCGATGGCGCGGACGTCGCCGCCGCACGCGAGCGCGAGCGCGGCCGCCCGGCCGGCCACCTCGCCGACCCGCTGCATGTCGCGCTGCATGCGCACCGCATAGTGCGCGTCCTGGCTCACACCGAGGCACCGCGACCCGATCACGACGTTCGCGAGGCCCCGCGGCAGGAGCATCCGATAGCTCAGCTCGCTGCCCACCGACACCCCCCACGCGCGGTTGAGCATCTGCCAGAACACCGACTCGTCGCTGTCGAACTCGAAGTCGCTGCCGTGCGAGTCGACGTGCGCCGCCGTGTAGCCGACGGCATCCGGGAACCGACGGCGGCGGATGACGTCGTCGAGTTCGAGGCGCAGGTCCGTGCGGACGCGTCGGGCCTCGCGGATCCCGACGGCCGGCGCGATGTAGGTGGGCCGATCGAGGTTCGTGAACCTGCCCTCGACGAGGTAGAGGAGCACGCCGTCGACGCGCGCCCGCGTGAGGTCCTCGACGTCGGTCGCGTCGCAGTAGCCGGCGTCGAAGTTGACGACGTCCATGCGCACCTCGCCGCCGATCTCGCGGAGCCGTCCCGACGATTGCGAATAAGCGTGCAGGAGCGCGTCGCCCTGGCGTCCGCCGTCGAACTCGGCGCCCGCGAGCTCGCACAGGTCGCCGTCGCCCGTCGCGTCCACGAAGACCTCTCCGGCGACGCGCACGACACCCTCCGGCGTCGCCGCGAGCACGGCCGTGACGTGTTCGCCGTCGCGCTCGGCGGCGAACACGATCGCGTCGCACAGCACCTCGGCACCCGACTCGGCGAGCAGCTGCTCGACCGCGCGGCGCTTCGCCCACGGGTTGTACGGGCCGTCGCGGAAGGGCCCGCGCCCGTGTCCGTTCATGTAGGCGTGCGTGCGACGGTCGAGCTCGGCCTGGAGACCGCCTGGCGCGCCGAACCAGTAGGCGTGGATGCCGCCGGCCGTGCCGACACCCCCGGGGAACGCCAGCCCCTCGATACCGACGACCCGCGCTCCGAGCCCCGCTGAGGCGACCGCGGCGAGCACGCCTCCCGTGCCGACGCCCACGACCACGACGTCGGCTGTGCGCTCCGCGACGGGCGCCACCCGGGCGCCACGGGTGGCACCCGTGGCCCGCGGTGCGGCCTCGGTCCCCTGCGCCGCGCTGATGCCGAGCGCGAAACGATCGGCGGGTGCGACGGCGCCGCCGAGCGCCGGCACCGCGGCGAGCACGTTCTCGAGCGCGAGCGGCACCGTCGCGGGCGCGTCGTACTCCGGGAGGGCCACGGCGCTCAGGTGGCTCACGCACGCGCGTGATGCGGCCTCCCCGAGCTCCTCGCACACGGCATCGATCGCCCCGAAGAGCGCGTCACGCCACGTGTGCTCGTCGCCGACGACGTCGATGACGCGCTCGCCCGGCCAGGCCGTCGCGGTCAGTCGCCCCGCGAGCGCCTCGGGCCAGTCCGGATGCTGCAGCATCGCCGTCGCGCGCACCCGCGTCGCGCGCGGCACGTCGAGCGAGGGGTCCACGAGCCGCAGCAGCTCGGCGCGCTCGGTGGTGTCGATCCACCGGGCGGCGCGCACGGTGCGCATGCCGCCCTTCGTGGCGACGACGACCGCGCCGACGACGCCGTCGCCCGTGCGTTCGACGGCGACCGGGCGGGCGTAGAACAGCATCTCCACGCGCGCATCGCGCAGCATCGACATGCCGATCAGCTCCGCCACGGCCCCGTCGGTGGCCTCGGCGGACCTGCCCCCGCGGCGCTCGATGCCGCCGACGAGCGCGTCCCACAGGGGGTGCGCGGTCGATCCGAGCTCGCGGGCGAAAGCCTGGCCGGATTCCCACAACACGTCGCCGCGTGCGCTCACGAGCAGCACCCGGTCGCCCCGGTCACGACGCTCGAGGGCGGCGGCGACGCCCGCGTATCCACTCCCGAACACGACGGTGTCGAACTCGACGTCGAAGACCGACGTCCAGGAACTGCTGATGGATGTCACGGAGCTGAGACCTAACCCTTGATGGCGCCCTGCGTGATGCCCGCGACGAAGCTGCGCTGGAACACGAGGTAGACGATGACGATGGGGATGGTGACGAGGAGGCTCGCGGCGGCGAGCAGCGGCACGTCGGTGGAGTGCTCCCCCACGAAGTAGCCGAGGCCGGCGGGGGCCGTGCGGCGCGTGGGGTCCTGGATGAGCACGATGATGAGCAGGAACTGGTTCCACGACCACATGAAGAACAGCACCGCGATCGTCGTGAGCGCGGGGCCCGAGATCGGGAGCAGGATCCGTACGAGCACGAGGAAGTCGCGCGCGCCGTCCATGCGGGCCGACTCGACGAGTTCGCGTGGGATCGACGCGAAGTGCGTCTGCATCCAGTACACGCCGAAGGGCAGGAAGAGCGCCGTCTCGGCGAGGATGACCCCGAGGTGGTTGTTCGCGAGGCCGATCCCCGAGAGGTTGTAGTAGAGCGCGACGATCACGAGCTCGGTGGGCAGCGTGAGGCCGAGCACGAAGGCGAGCGAGATCCACCGGGAGCCCGCCGGACGCAGGACCGCGAGCGCGAAGCCCGCGAGGGTCGAGAGGCCGACCGCGAGCGGCACGACGCTCAGCGCCACGACGAGGCTCGAGGTCATGAGGTGCGAGAAGCGCCCCTTCTCCCACGCGGCGGCGAAGTTCTCGAACGCGAAGGTGGAGGGCCAGCTGAGGCCCCCGACGACCGATCCACCGGGATGCAGCGCCGCGAGGACGACGCTCAGGAACGGCAGCAGGACGGCCGCGGCGAACACGACCAGCAGGACCGTGCGCGCGGACTCGACGAGCGGTGAGGGTCTCATTCGTCGCGCTCCTTCGCGATGCGGCGGATCACGGCGATGACGAGGATCACGAGAACCGTGAGCGTCACGGCGAGCGCCGCCGAGGTGCCGATCTCGCCCTCCTTGAAGGCGAGGCGGTAGACGAGCAGGCCGGGGATGACCGTCTGGTTGGCGGGACCGCCGTCCGTCGTCATGAAGACGAGGTCGAAGCTCGTGAGCGCGGCGATCGTGCAGATGACCGACGCGATCGTGACCTCGCCCCGGATGCCGGGCAGGGTCACGGAGATGAACTTGCGGAAGGCGCCGGCGCCGTCGAGCGTCGCGGCCTCGTAGAGAGACATGTCGATGTGCTGGGCACCCGAGAGGAAGAGCATCATGCACAGGCCGGCGAGGCACCACGTGCCCACGAAGCCGAGGGCGACGAGCGCGAACGAGAAGTCGCCGAGCCACACGCGGGTGATGGCGTCGAGGCCGATGAGGCGCAGGCCCTGGTTGAGCAGGCCGTCCTCGGCGTACATCCACCGCCACGTGATGCCGACGACGACCATTGGGAGAACCTGCGGAAGGAAGTACACGACGCGGAAGAAAGTGAGGCCGCGACGGGCGTAGCCCATGAGCAGGCCGGTCATGATGAGCCCGAGCACGATCGGGATGATGCAGAAGAAGATGATGAGGACGAACGAGTTGCCGAGCGACTTCAGCAGCAGGGGCTTCTGGAAGACGTCGACGTAGTTCTCGATGCCGACCCAGACGGGCGGCAGGATGCCGTCCCATTCGAAGAACGAGAGCCCGGCGGTGTTGAGGGCGGGCCACACCGCGAACCCGAGGTAGATGAGCGCCGCAGGCGCGAGGTAGAGATAGGCGTGCGCCGTGCCGCGGAACGCGGCCGCGCGCGTGCGCCCGGCATGACCGGGGCGGGCTTGCGCCCGCCCCGGTGCGATGCCGATTCCGGCATCAGGCATGCGTGTCGTCCCACTCCGCCTGCAGCGAGGCGAGGAACTCGTCGGTCGTCATCTGACCCGCGATGACCGCCTGGAGGCCGGGCTTCAGCACGTCGAGCATCCCGGTCGTGGCGAAGTCGGGGAAGGCGACGACACCCGACCCTGCGACGATCTCCTGGTACGCCGCGACGAGCACGCCCGGGAGTCCGTCGGCCGTCACGTCGACCCCGATGCCGACGGGCATGAGGCCCGCGTCCACCTGGAGCTGAGCGGCCTCCTGGGTCGCCATGAAGTCGAGGAAGGCCGCCGCGACGTTGGCGTTCTTCGACTTCGCGGGGATCGCGTAGGCGAGGCTGCCGCCCGCGGCGATCCGGTCGGCACCCGCCGACGCGACGGGCGCAGGCAGGAAGCCCGCGGCCTCGCCGATTCCCGTGGCGATGCCGGCGGCGGCCCAGTTGCCGCTCATGATGAAGGCGCTGCGACCGTCGACGAACTCGGCGAGCGCGTCGGTGTCCGACACGGCCGACGCACCGGCCGCGATGTAGCCGGCCTCGGCCCAGCCCGCGAGCACGTCGGTCGCCTCCGCGGCGCCGCTCGTCTCGATCGACGAGCCGCCCTGGCCGAAGACCCACGACTCATACTCGGCCGGGTCCTGGAACACGTTCTGGATCGAGGCCCAGAGGTGCACGATGCCGGTCTCGAGGCCGCCGACCGAGAGGCCGCGGTAGCCGGCGGCGGTGGCCTTCGCCATCGCCTCCTCGAGCTCGTCGATCGTCTCGGGGGCGTCGACGCCCACCTCGGCGAGGATGTCCGCGTTGTAGTACAGGCCCACGAACTTCGTGCCGGCGGGAACCGCGTAGAGGTTGCCCTCGCCGTAGGTGGTCGCCTGCTCGTCGGCCGTCAGCATGCGCAGGCTCGCGGGCGAGAACTTGTCGCCCCACCCGTAGGCCTCCGACCACGCGTCGAGTCCGCGAACGAGTCCGCCCTTGATGAGTGGGCGGAAGGCGCCCGCGTTGTACTGGGCGAGGTCGGGAGCGTCGTCCGAGTTGAGCGTGAGCTTGATCGAGGTCACGTAGTCGCTGAAGGGGATGTGCTGCGGCTCGAACGTGACGTTGGGGTGCTCCGCCGTGAACGCCTCCATGAGCTGCGTCGCGGGCGGGTCGTCGAAGTAGACGAACTTGAGGGTGACGGGCTCGTCGGTGATCTGGGTCGAGACCTCGGTCTCCTCGGGCGCCTCTGCTGCGGCGGCGCAGCCGGTGAGTGCGAGTGCGACGGACGCCACGGCGGTCATCGCCAGCGTCCCCCGCGAGATGTGCTTGGACATCGTTTCCTTTCAAGGTGATGACGGCGCGTCGTCGCGCCGCCGCTGTGGTCACCGCTTCCGATCCTGGTGCACGCGGATACGGCGGGATTCCACCCGGCTCGGCACCACTGCCGCCGGATGGCCTCCACGTCGAGCATCCGTTGCCGGGAGACGCGTTCCAATGCACGATCTCGCCGAGTGATTGAATAAAGACGCTATGAACGGCAGGTCGCTCTCGGCTCTCCGCCTCACCGAGGAGGTCGAGCGGTCCCTCGCCGCGTTCGAGTCGCTGACGGGGACCCAGCTGTGCTTTCGTCCCGTCGCACAGAGCTGGAATGCCCTCGGCGAGCACGGTCGCGTCGAGCCGTACGCCGACCATCGCTCCGACTTCTGCGTCGAGCAGAAGGCGAAGAACCTGCCGGCGTGCATGCGCTGCGACAACCAGGACGCCTTCCTCGCGTGCGAGGGGCGCGAGAAGGCGTTCGTGCGGCGCTGCCATGCGGGCGCCGAGGAGCTGCTGCTCCCGCTGCGTTCCGACGGGACGCTCACGGGCGTCGTGTTCCTCGGGCAGCTGAGCGTGCCGGGCAGGCCTCGCGCCGCGACGCAAGGGCCCGCCGTGGAGGTGCTCGTCGACGCGCTCGACGCCCTCCGCGCGCGTCTCATGGAGATCTTCGTCGAGCTCGGCAAGGACGATGCCGCGCGCTGGAGGGGCCCGATGGCCCTCGTGATCGGAGAGTATCTCCGAGAGTCGCTCGCGACCGGTCCCACCCTCACGGAGCTCGCAGGCCGGATGCGGCTCTCGGTGTCGCGCGCCGGTCACGTCGTGCGCGAGACGACGGGCGAGAGCTTCAACCAGCTCGTCGAGCGCCGCCGCATCGAGATGGCGGCCGAACTCTTGACGCGCACCGATGGCACGATCGGCTGGATCGCGCAGCAGGTCGGCTTCGCCGATGCGGGCTACTTCAGCCGGTACTTCAAGAAGCGCACCGGCATGACCCCCGGCGCCTATCGGTCCGAGAACGGCCGCCCGCTGCCGGTGTGACCGAGGCGGCGCAGCCGGTCAGACGACCCCGGTCGTGCCGAGCAGCCAGCCGACCGCGAAGGTCACGGCGAGCGCGAGCGCCCCGCCGATCACGACCCGGGCGATCGTGCGCGAGACGGAGGCACCGCCGATCCTCGCGCTCACCGCGCCCGTGATCGCGAGGGCCGCGAGCACGGCGACGAAGGTGCCCCCGATGCGCACGGGCTCGGGCAGCAGCAGGATCGTGAGGAACGGGAGGAGCGCGCCGACGGTGAACGCGGCGGCGGAGGCCCAGGCCGCCGTCCACGGGCTCGCGACATCCTCCTGGTCGATGTGCAGCTCCACCTCGAGGTGGGCGGCGAGGGCGTCGTGCGCCGTGAGCTCCTCGGCGACGCGCCTGGCCGTCTCGACGCTCAGTCCCTTGGCCTGGTAGATGCCGGCGAGCTCGGCGAGTTCCGCCTCGGGCATCGTCGCGAGCTCCGCCTTCTCCTTCGCGATGAGCGCGTGCGTCGAGTCGCGCGAGCTGCTGACCGACACGTACTCGCCGAGAGCCATCGAGATCGCGCCGCCGATGAGGGCGGCGGCACCCGCGGAGAGGATGGCGGGGATCGCGGTCGTCGCCCCCGCGACACCGACGACGACGGCGGCCACGGAGACGATCCCGTCATTGGCGCCGAGCACTCCGGCGCGCAGCCAGTTGAGGCGCGCGGCCACTCCGCCGACGTGCGGTTCCTGGGGGTGCGCGTGGATGCTCATGGGGCCAGCAAAGCACTCCGCCGCTCCCCCGGCGACCGTCGAGCACCGGGCGCTCGCCGCGCGAAAAAAATAACGCTTTGGTAACTAGACAGCGTTACCTTCTCGTTATACATTCGAACTGCTTGATTCGTTTGCTGTGGCGGACCAAGCGGAATGTGATTGCAGGACACTCTTGGTGCAAGGGAGAGGGTCGGCCGCTCGCCTCTGCGGCCGACCCTCAATCACGTTCGGGGCGCGGAGCGGCCCGCCTGCATAGTCTTGAACCGTGACCGATCGCGCGGACGCCGTCGACGCCTGGGAGTCGCTCTATCGCGCCCAGGTGGCCGTGCTGCGCCACCTGAGCTCGGAGTTCCCCGACGACGAGGTGAACCTCACGGAGTACGACGTGCTCTTCAACCTCTACCGCCAGCCCGATCACGCCCTCCGCATCCGCGACCTCAACAAGCACCTGCTGCTGAGCCAGCCGAGCGTGAGCCGCCTCCTCGACCGCCTCGCCGCGCGCGGGCTCGTGCTGAAGCGCCGCGACCCCGTCGACGCGCGCGGCACCATCGTCGAGCTCACCGAGCACGGACTCGAGGTGTTCCGCCGGGTCGGCGCCCAGCACGCCCGCTCGATCATCGCCCGGATGTCGGTGCTGAGCCGCGAGGAGCAGCGCCAGCTGAGGGAGCTCGCAGATCGCCTGCGGGCGGGCGCGGCGCCCGGGTGATGCCGGGCACGACGCTCGTCTGGTTCCGTGACGACCTGCGCGTCTTCGACCACCCGGCCCTCCACGCGGCCGTCGAACGCGGCCGCCCCGTCGTCGCCGCGTACGTGCTCGACGAGCACGGCGACGGCGTGCGCGCGCCCGGCGCGGCCGCACGGTGGTGGCTGCACCACGCGCTCGGCGCGCTCGGCGACGCACTCGGCGAGCGCGGCATCCCGCTCGTGCTGCGGCGCGGGCTCGCGGTCGAGGAGCTACCGAGACTCGTCGCCGACACGGGGGCCGACGCCGTGCTGTGGAACCGGCGCTACGGGCCGGCGCGCTCCGTGGATGCGACGCTCACGTCGCAGTTGCGCGAGGCGGGCGTCGAGGTGCGCTCGTTCGTCGGCGACGTGCTCGCCGAACCGCACGAGCTCGCGACGGCATCCGGCACCCCCTACCGCGTGTTCACGCCGTTCTGGAACGCGCTGCGCGCGCGCCCCGCCGCCCCGCCGCTGCCCGCCCCGGATGCGGTGAGGGCATCCGCCCCCGGCGCGCCCGGCGACGCCCTCGCCGACTGGGGCCTCCTGCCGCGGAACCCGGACTGGGCGGGAGGGCTGCGCGCCGCGTGGACGCCCGGCGAGGCCGCCGCGCGGGAGCGGCTCGAGCGGTTCGCGGGCGAGGTCGACGGCTATGCCGAGCGCGACCTGCCCGCCACCGACTCGACCTCGCGCCTCAGCCCGCGGCTGCGCTGGGGCGAGCTCTCGCCGCGCGAGGTGTGGCACCGCGTGCGGCGGGCGGGCGGGCCGCACGCCGAGGAGTTCCTGCGGCAGCTCGGCTGGCGCGACTTCTTCCGCCACACGCTCTTCCACGAGCCGCGCCTCGCGACCCGCAATCTGCGGCCCGCCTTCGACCGCTTCCCGTGGGCGGAGCCCGACCCCGCCGAGCTCGACGCGTGGCGGCACGGCCGCACCGGCATCCCGCTCGTCGACGCGGGGATGCGCGAGCTGTGGGCGACCGGCACCATGCACGGCCGCGTGCGGATGAGCGCCGCGAGCCTGCTCGTGAAGAACCTGCTCGTGCACTGGCGGGTGGGCGAGGCGTGGTTCTGGGACACCCTCGTCGACGCCGACGAGGCGTCGAACCCCGGCAACTGGCAGTGGGTCGCGGGCTCGGGGCAGGATGCCGCCCCCTACTTCCGCGTGTTCAACCCCGAGCGGCAGGCGGCGCGGTTCGACCCCGACGGTGCGTACGTGCGCCGCTGGGTGCCGGAGCTCGGAACGGATGCCTACCCCGCCCCGATCGTCGACCTCGCCGCGTCACGCGAGCGCGCCCTCGCCGCCTACGACGGCATCCGCTGACCAGGGGCCTGCGGGCGACGGCCCTGTGCTGCGGGCGACGTCCTGGTGCTGCGGGCGCCCGCCGATCGCCGTGACCGCGCGCGCCGCGACGTGCACGGCGGCGGAGGCGGCCGCGACCGGATCGCCCGTGCCGAGCCAGGTGGCGAGGAAGCCCGCGATGAACGCGTCGCCCGCGCCCGTGGGGTCGACGGCGTCGACGGTGAGCGCCGGCACCGCCACGGGATCGGCGCCGTGCGCGACCACGAGCACGCCGTCGGCGCCGCGCGTGAGCGCGACGATCGGGACGTCGCGGCCGAGCGCGCGCGCCGCGGCATCCGGGTCGGCCTCGCCCGTCAGCAGTCGCGCCTCGTCGGCGCTCAGGAAGACGGCGGTCGCGCCGCGGATCGCCTCCGCGAACCGCTCGACTCCGAAGTCCGAGATGAAACCGATCGACGCGGGGTTCACCGACACGGGCACCCCCGCATCCGCGGCCCGGGCGAAGAGCTCGCGCGTGCCCTCCACGCCGAACCCGTCGACGACGCTGTACCCGCTCACGTGCAGGAGCGCCGCGTCGGCGAGCAGGTGCGGGGTGACGGATGCGGCCCGCAGCGAGGAGTTCGCGCCGCGATCGGTGAGCATCGAGCGGTCGGCGCCCTGCACGAGGATGACGATCGTGCCGGTCGTGGCGTCCGGCTCGACCTGCAGGTGCGGCGTGACACCCGCGGCCGAGAGCTCGGCGGCGTGGGCGGCCGCGTCGTGACCGCCCACCGCCGCCACGAAGTCGACCGGCGCACCCAGGGAGGCGAGCCACACGGCCGTGTTCGCGGCCGAGCCGCCCGAGGTGCTGCGGATGGTCGCCGTCGTGTCGGTGTCGGCGCGGATCGCCTCGCTCGGCACGACGACGATGTCGTTGATGAGGTCGCCGACGATGACGACCCGGTCGCGGCTCAGTGCCCCCGAGCTCACGGCGCCCGAGCTCACGGCCGGCGTGCGCGCTTCGCCCAGGCGGTCGCGACATCCGCCGCGACGCGCACGTTGTTGCGCGCGAGGTCGAGGTTGACCTCGAGGCTCTTGCCGCCCGACGCCTCCACGATGTAGCCGAGCAGGAACGGTGTGACGGCCTTGCCGCGCACGCCCGCCTCCTCGGCCGCGGCGAACGCGGTGCCGAGCACGCGGTCGTGCTCGGCCGGTTCCCACTGCTGCTCGAGCGGGATGGGGTTCGCGAGCACGATGCCGCTCCTCGAGCCGAAGGCGTCGCGCGCCGCCATGACGGCCGCGACCTCGTCGGCGCTCTCGACCTTCCAGTCGAGCTCGTAACCCGACTCGCGCAGCCAGAACGCGGGGAACGCGGTCGTGCGGTACCCGATGACGGGCACCGAGAGCGTCTCGAGGCGCTCCAGGGTCGCGGGGATGTCGAGCACGCTCTTGACGCCCGCCGAGACGACGGTGACGGGCGAGCCCGCGAGGGTCGTGAGGTCGGCCGACTCGTCGAAGGTCTCGGATGCGCCGCGGTGCACGCCGCCGAGACCGCCGGTCGCGAAGACGCGGACCCCCGCGAGGCCCGCGAGGTACGCGGTCGCGGCGACCGTCGTGGCGCCCGAGCGGCCGAGCGCGGCGAGGATGGGAAGGTCGCGCACGGAGGCCTTCGCGAGGTCCTCCTCCGCGATGCGGCGGACGCCCTCGGCATCGAGGCCGATCTGCGGCACGCCGTCGAGCACCGCGATGGTCGCGGGCGTCACACCCTTCTCGCGCAGGATCTCCTCGAACTCGATCGCGGCCTCGTGATTGCGCGGGCGCGGGAGGCCGTGGCTGATGATCGTGGACTCGAGGGCGACGACGGGGCGGCCGTCGGCGAGGGCGGCTTCGACCTCGCGGGAGAGCTGGAAGGCGGTCATCCCTCCACGCTAATGCGCGCGCCGGGCACGACCTTGCCGGGGTTGAAGTTGTCGCCCGGGTCGACGGCGCCGAAGAGCCCGCGCATGACCGCGACGCCCTCGGCCGAGATGTCCTGCTCGATCCACGGGGAGTGCTCGACGCCCACGCCGTGATGGTGCGAGATCGTGCCGCCGTTGTCGACGAAGGCCTGCTGGATCGCGGACTTCACGACGTCGTACTCGCCGAGCGGGTCGTCGCCGAAGACGAAGGCGAACGTGAAGTAGAGGCACGCGCCCGAGTGGTACGAGTGGGAGAGGTGGCACATGATCCACCCCTTCGTGCCGATCTCGTGGTACGCGCGCTCCGCCGCCGCGACCACCCCGTCGTACACGCCGCGCAGCTTCGACCACGGGGCCGCTGTCTCCGACACGTCGCCCGCGGCACCCCGGTCGAGCAGGAAGTCGCGCAGGTAGGGGGTGTCGAACTTCTTCTGGTCGTAGAGCACGCCGGGGCCCGTGCCGACGCCCATGCCGCCGTGGGCCTTCACGATGCGGCCGACGAGCTTCTTCTGACGCGCGACGTGCTCACGCGAGCCCTCGAAGCCGATGAAGGAGAGGCAGATCTCGTCGAGCTTCCAGCCCTTCGACCTCATGATCGACGGCAGCACCTTCTCGGCGAGCACCGCATCCATGCCGTGCCGCTGCTTGCTCGTCGCCATCGAGAAGCCCGTCTCGCGGGAGTCGGAGACGCGCGTGATGATGGGGCTCGCATCCGACTCCGAGATCGCCTGCATCGCCGCGAGACCCGCATCCCAGTTGGGGAAGAAGTACGCCTGGATCTCGCGCTGCTCGGCCACGCGGTGCACCTGCGCGGTGATCTCGGTGATGACCCCGAGCCGCCCCTCCGAGCCCACGATCATCTCCCGCACGCTCGGCCCGGTGGAGGCCGACGGGATGGCGGGGATCACGAGCACGCCGTCGCGATCGGCGCGCGAGGGGCGCACGACCCGGATGCCGCGCACGATCTGCGCGATGTCGCCGTACTTGTCGGACTGCATGCCCGAGGAGCGGGTGGCCGCCCATCCGCCGATCGTGGAGTGGGTGAAGCTGTCGGGGAAGTGGCCGATCGTCCAGCCCCGCGCGGCGAGCTGCGCCTCGAGGTGCGGGCCGAGCGCGCCCGCCTGGATGCGCGCGAGCCCCGAGTCGGCGTCGATCTCGAGCACGCGGTTCATGCGGCCCATGTCGAGCGACACGACGGCCCGGGTCTCGCCGGGGATCGGTTCGAGGCTGCCCGCGATGTTGCTGCCGCCGCCGAACGGGATGAGCACGGCGTTCTCGGCGACCGCCGCGTCGACGACCCGCTGCACCTCGGCCTCGTCGGCGGGATAGACGACGACGTCGACGGCGCGCTCGACGCGGTTCGACCGGATGCGCACGAGGTCGCGCAGGCTCTTGCCGTAGGTGTGCACGACGCGCTCCATGGCATCCGTCGTGACGAAGTCCTCGCCCACGATGCCCGCGAGCGCGGCGACGAACGCGGGGCTCGCGGCGGACTCGGCGAGGTCGAGCGAGTCGAACGCCGGCTGCTCGGCCTTCTGCGCGGTCGCGAGATCGAGCCCGACCGCCTGGAGCACGAAGGGTGCGAAGCCGGGCTTGTCCTCGTGGTGGAACCCGACGCCCTCGACGCCCCAGCCCCACCACTTCATGTGCTCGACGTCGGTCACGGTGTCTCTCCTTCGGGCGCCGGATGCGCGTCGGGCTCGGGCCGCGACGACGCGCTCAGGATACGGGGTGCGTAGGCGTCGTGCAGCCGCGCGATGCGATCCCGGAAGCGCGCCGTGAACGCCACCGCGGTCTCACCCGGTTCCGCGCGCATCGGCTCGCCGAACACGACGCCGACGGGAAGGCGGCCGGGCTTCGGCCAGCTGCTCCCCCGCGGATGCGCGATGCCGGCGCCCACGAGCGCGACCGGCACGACGGGAACATCGGATGCGATCGCGAGGGATGCCGCGCCCTGCTTGAAGTGGCCCATCTCGCCCGTCGCCGAGCGCGTGCCCTCGGGGAAGACGAGGAGCGGCACCCCGCGGTCGAGGAGCGACTTGGCGGAGATGCTGCGCGGGTTGACGCCACCGCGGTCGACGGGGAACGCGTTGAAGAACAGCGCCGTGAGCCCCCGGCGCCACCACACGTCGAAGAAGTAGTCGGCCGCGGCGCCCGCCGCGAGGTAGCGCGCGAGCCTCCGCGGCAGCGCCCCGAGGATGAGGGGGGCGTCGAGGTGGCTCGAGTGGTTGGCGACGACGACGAACGCGCGCGGCACATCCCTGAGCTTCCGGCGCCCGACGACCGCGACCTTGACGACCGACCAGGTGACGGGCTTGAGCACGCAGCGCTGGGCGACGAAGCGTGCCGCGGCCAGGCCCCTCGAGGTGAACCGGTCGCGCCGCGCGGTCGGGGGTTCCGCGGTGGTCGACACCATGGGGACAGGGTAGACCGCCCGGATTCCGGGGCGGCTATCCCGTGCGAGTGGTTCGGCGGGAGCACCTCCCGGTTCGGCGGGGGCAGTATCACTCGCGGGCGGCAGTCGTGCCGGGCGGAGGGAGGAGTTGCTCCCGCCACGCGTGCGGATGTGCGCCCGCGCATCCGGGACGTGCCGCATCCCGTCGCGATCGGGAGGGGATGTGCGGAACCAGCGCGGGCGGCGTAGGGCGCACTCGGCGGGGGCAACGACTCCCGCCGCGTGAGGGCTGGGGCGCCCGCGCCGCGATCTGCTCCCGCCGAAGGGGAAGGAACTCCCGCCGTCAGGTGTCGGGGGCCGCGCGTCAGGCGTCGCCGTGGCGGGAGCTCGAGAGGCGGCGCGACACCCAGCGCACCGTGCTCATCGGGAGGTGGCGCAGGAGCCAGGTGAGGAAGCGGTAGCGCAGGCTCGGGATGGAGACCGCGCGACCGCGCTCCGCATCCCGCAGGCACGCCGCGGCGAGGTCGTCGGCGTCGAGCCACAGCCACGACGGGATCGACGAGGTGCGGATGGCGGCGCGGTCGTGGAACTCGGTGCGCACCCAGCCGGGCAGCAGTGCCGTGACCGTGACGCCCGTGCCGTGCAGGGCGTTCGAGAGGCTCTCGCTGTAGACGCGCATCCACGCCTTGATCGCCGAGTAGAGCCCCATCGAGGTGTAGCCCGCGACGCTCGCGACGTTGACGATCGTGCCGTGGCCGCGCGCGCGCATGCCCGGCACCGCAGCGGCGGCGAGCACGAGCGGGGCGTGCATCATGACCGAGATGGCGTCGTCGGCCTCGGCGAGGTCGGGGTCGGAGAGGCGCGACCGCATCCCGTAGCCGGCGTTGTTGACGAGCAGGTCGATGGGGCGGTCGGTCGCGGCGAGGCGACGCGCCACGCGGTGCACGTCGACCTGCGAGGCGAGGTCCGCCGCGAGGGTCTCGACCTCGCGTCCCGTCGTCGCCCGCAGCTCGGCGGCCATCTCCTCGAGGCGCCCGGCGGTGCGCGCGACGAGCACGAGGTCGTAACCGCGGGCCGCGAGAGCGCGCGCGAACGCGGCACCGATGCCGGCGGTCCCGCCGGTCACGAGAGCGTAGGGCATGGGGCTTACGATACGGTCATCCAGGTGCCGCCCGCGTACGCGAGCGTCCGTCAGGAAGGTCCACCACCCCCCATGACCAGCCGAGCCGCAGCGACCACGGAGTCGTTCGACGTGCGCGAGTTCGCTCGCACCGCTCGGGGCAGCCATCGCGCCGAGATCGACGGCGAGACCATCGCGCGGGCCGGGCTCGCCGCGGATGCCGTGCACCTCATCCGCGTGCTGCGCGACCTCGAACGCGGCACGCTCGACCGGATGCGCAACCTGCTCGTCACGGCCACCCACAAGGATGCGCGGGTCACCGCATTCCTCGCGACGTGGGCGTTCGAGAAGTACTGGGTGGCGGATGCGCTCGACGCCGTGCTCGACGCCGTGGGCGCCGACAGCTCGCCCCTCACGGGTCCGCCGCGTCGCACGGCCGCCGAACGCGCCGAACGCCGGGGACCGATCCGCCGCGCCCTCGCGGGCAACCTCGCGGGCGCGGACATCGTGGCCGGCCACGTGACGACGGGGCTCGTCGACGAGCTCATCGCGCAGGCCGCCTACCGTCGGCTCGGCGAGGCGGCCGCCGCTCTCTCCTCGCTCGTCGCGACGCTCGTCGCCGTCAAGGACCGCCACATCGCCTTCCTCGCCGAGGAGGCCGAGCACAAGCTCGCCGCCTCCGCGCGCGCAGCGCGGCTCGCCCGCGCGGAGATCGCGCGCGCGAGCTGGCCGGTCGGCGCCGCGGGCATCCCCGCATCCGACCGCTCCTTCTTCGAGGCGTTCGTGTTCGGCGACGAACGGGGGCGCTCCGCCGCCGCCGCGATCGGCGACCGGCTCGCCGCCCTCCCCGGACTCGGCCCGGCATCCGCCGCGACGGTCACCGCGAGGCTCGTGCCGTGACCCCGCCGCACGCCGCCACCGAGCTCGGCGACGCCCACGTCTTCCTCACGGGCGGCACCGGGTTCGTGGGCCAGGCGGTGCTCGAGCGGCTCCTCGCCTCGCACCCCGGCACGACGATCTCGCTCCTCGTGCGCACGAAGGGCTCCGCCGGCGGCGAGGACCGGCTGCGCACGCTCCTGCGCAAGCCGGTCTTCCGCACCTGGCGCGAGGCGGTGGGCGACGCGGGCGTCGAGGATGCCGTGGCCCGCCGCATCCGGATCGTCGAGGGCGGGCTCGGCGCAGTGCCCGCACTGCCCGGCCACATCGACGTCGTCATCCACTCGGCCTCGACCGTGTCGTTCGACCCGCCCATCGACCAGGCCTTCGACACCAACGTCGGCGGGGCGGTGCAGCTCTACGAGGCGCTGCGCGCATCCGGCTCGACGCCCCACGTCGTGCACGTGTCGACGTGCTACGTGGGCGGACTGCGCAAGGGCGTCGTGCCCGAGGCGCGACTCGAGCACACGGTCGACTGGCGCGCCGAGTACGCCGCGGCGCGTTCGGCGCGCGAGCGCGTCGAGCTGCTCTCGCGACACCCCGACCAACTGCGGCGGTTCATGGACCGCGCCCGTGCCGAGCACGGCAAGGAGGGCCCGCAGTCGGTCGCGCGCGCGAGCGAGCAGGCCCGCGTCGAGTGGGTCACCGACGCACTCGTGGATGCCGGCCGCACGCGCGCCGAATCGCTCGGATGGACCGACGTCTACACGCTCACGAAGGCGTTCGCCGAGCGTGCCGCGGAGGAGCTGTGGGCCGGCACCGGCGGCTCGCTCTCCGTCGTGCGGCCCGCCATCATCGAGTCGGCGCTCGCGCATCCCTTCCCCGGCTGGATCGACGGCTTCAAGGTCGCCGACCCGCTCATCCTCGCCTACGGGCGCGGCCTGCTTCCCGAGTTCCCGGGGCTCCCCGACAGCGTGCTCGACCTCATCCCCGTCGACTACGTCGTCAACGCGATCCTCGCGGCGGCGGCCAACCCGCCCGCGGGCGAGCCGGAGTACTTCCACGTGAGCTCGGGGGCGTCGAACCCGCTGCCGTTCCACCGGATGTTCGAGAACGTGCACACGTACTTCACCGCGAACCCGATGCCCTCCCCGCGCGGGGGCGAGGTGCGGGTGCCGACCTGGCGTTTCCCCGGCGGCCGGACGGTCGAGCGGGCGCTCGCCCGCTCGCGCGCCCGCCTCGAACGCCGGGAGCGTGCGCTCACGCGGCGAACCTCGACGCCCCGCACCCGGGCACAGCTCGCCGAGCTCGCCACCCGGCGCAGCGACCTCGAGACGCTCGAGAACTTCGCCGAGCTCTACCGGGCCTACGTGCAGACCGAGATCATCTTCGACGACGCCAACACGCGCGCCCTGCACGCCGCGATCCCCCCGGAGCTGCGCGCCGACCGCGGCTTCGACATCGACGCGATCGACTGGGAGGACTACCTGCAGCGGGTGCACTTCCCGGCCATCACGACCCTCACGCGCGCGTTCTCGCGGCGACCCGAGGCGGCATCCGGCGAGGCGCGGCCCGCGAAGGAGCTGCCGGAGCGCACGGACGTCGTGGCCGTGTTCGACCTCGAGGGGACCGTCGTCGACACCGACCTCGTGCGGCAGTACCTGTGGGTGCGTGCATCCGGCTGGGGCTGGACCGCGTGGCCCGCGGCCGTCATCGCGATCCTCACCCGGCTTCCCGCCTATCTGCGGGCCGAGCGGCGCGACCGCGGCGAGTTCATCCGCACCTTCCTGCGGCGTTACGAGGGCCTCAGCGAGGCGCACCTCGAGCGAACCGTCCACGGGGGTTACGCCGACACGATGCTCGGCCGCACCGCCACCGCCGCGCTCGAGCGCGCCGCGGCGCACCGCGCGGCCGGCCATCGCACGGTGCTCGTGACCGGATCGATCGGCACGCTCGCCGCGCCTCTCGCCTCCGCCTTCGACGAGGTCGTCGCGGGGGCCATGCACGCGCGCGACGGACAGCTCACCGGCTACCTCGCGCGCCCGCCGCTCGTCGACGAGGCGCGCGCCAACTGGCTGCGGCAGTACGCCGCCCGCGGCGGCTACGACCTCTCGGCCTCCTACGGCTACGGCGACAGCCACGCCGACCTCGCGTGGCTCGAGCTGCTCGGCCACCCGCACGCCGTGAACCCCGACGGGCGCCTCGCCCGTGAGGCGGGCCGCCGCCGCTGGCGCATAGACACCTGGAAGAACGGGTCGCTCGCCGCGAATCGTGCTTTGATGGCCGCGAGCACCGCCGCATCCCCCGCCGACCCCGAGGAAGGAGCGGACGGAGAACGCTGAGCCTCCGCCCAGACCGCCATGGCCTTCGACATCGACAAGTACACGACGAACTCGGCCGCCGTCGCGTGGGACGACCTCGACTTCGACGTGTTCGACGAGCACCCGCTGCCCGAGGACACGCTGCGCACGCTGCGCTACATGTGCGACATCGAGTACCACACGACGTGCTACCTGCGGGATCTGCTCACCACCCCCTCGCACAACGAGCCCGAGGTGGGCGCCTTCATGACGATGTGGAACCGCGAGGAGTTCTGGCACGGCGAGGCGCTCGCCGCCGTGCTCGCCAAGCACGGCGTCGTCGTCGACTACGACGTGCTCAAGGCGACGCGACTCAAGCTCGGGTGGAAGGACCGCCTCGACCCCATCAAGCAGTCGATCATGGGCGGGCTCGTCGGCAACGACTTCGTCGCCGTGCACATGGCGTGGGGCGCTGCGAACGAGTGGTCGGCGAACGCCGCCTACCTGCGCATGGCCGAGCTCGAGGGCAACCCCGTGCTCGCCGAGCTGCTCAAGCGGATCGCGAAGCAGGAGACGCGGCACGTCGCCTTCTACGCGTCGCAGGCCCGCGATCGGCTCAAGGACTCGAAGAAGGCGCAGAAGCTCGCCCGCTTCGCCCTCTCCCGCTTCTGGGGGCCGGTCGGCTCGGGCGTGCAGGACGAGGCCGAGGTGACGCACGTCATGACCCACCTCTTCGCGGGAACCGAGGGGCGCAAGCTCGTGCGCGACGTCGATTCGCACATCGCGAAGCTGCCCGGGCTCGAGGGCCTCACGATCGTCGAGGACTCGCTCGAGAAGCGGGGCATCGCGGCGTGAGCGTGCGCGTACCCGGCGCGGCATCCGCGTCCCTCCGGTCGCCCCTGCTGTGGCTCGACGTCGCGCTCTACCTCGTGCTGCCGCTCGTCGGGCTGCTGTGGCTCGGGTGGGACTGGCGGCCGATCGTGCTGCTGTACTGGCTCGAGAACGTCACGATCGGCGGGGTCACCTTCATCGCGTTGCGGCGCCGCGCGGCGGCGGGGGCGGATGGCGGCTTCGGCTTCCCGGCGACGTTCTTCCTCATGCACTACGGCATCTTCACGGTCGTGCACGGCGTGTTCGTGATAGTGCTCATCATCATCGCGCCGCTCATCACCGGGAGCGAGCCCGCACCCTTCGACCCGCTGTGGCTCGTGGTCGCATGGGCGGTCGCGACGGGGCTGCAGTGGTACCACGCGCTGCGGGCCGACCCGCCGCCGCGCGCGAGCGTCGGCCGCGCCTACGGGCGCGTGCTCGTGCTGCACGCCGTCGTGCTCGGCGCGGTGTGGCTCATCGAGGCGCTCGGCCTGCCCGCGATCGTCGCGATCGCGCTCGTCGTGCTGCACGCGATCGTCGACGTCGTGTCGATCGTGCTCGGCTCGCTCCTCGGCAGCGGGCGCTGGCAGTTCGTTCCCGTCGGCGAGCGCTCGTGGGCGCTGCGTCGCGTGCCGGAGCAGCGCGCGGACGGCTGACGCCGCGACCGAGGTCGCCGGCGGTTCAGACGGTTCCGGTCAGGCGGGCTCGTCGTCCGCCGGGGGGATGGGCGTGTCGCCCTCCGCCTCGACGATGTCCATGAGCGTCTCCCGGTCGGAGGTGCCCTGGCCCGTGAGGCTGTTCTCGATGTCGTCGGACTGCCCGCTGTTGACGACGTCCCAGGTCACGGCCGAGTCGCCGGACTGGTTTCCGCTTGCGTTCGTTCCCATGCGCCGAGTCTGCGCCCATCCGGCTCCCGCGTCGAGCCCTTGACGCGTGCCACCATGAATGCATGAGCGCCCCCCGTCCGTCGACCAAGGAGGCGATCCGCGCCGCAGCCGCGCGCCTCTTCCCAGAGCACGGCTACGTCGGCACCTCGGTGCGCGACATCGCCTCCGCAGCGGGCGTCGACCCCGCCCTCGTCATCCGCCACTTCGGGTCGAAGGAGGAGCTGTTCCTCGAGATCATGCAGCTCGACGAGGACACGCAGCCCCTGCTCGACGGGCCCGTCGAACAGCTCGGCGAGCACTTCATCGGCTACGTGCTGAGCGCCGGGGAGCAGGTGCGGGGCGTGTTCCTCGCCCTCATCCGGGCGAGCGAGTCGGGCGGGGTCGCACCCCGGCTGCGCGCCATGCACGACGCCGCGTTCGTGGCCCCCCTGCTCTCGCGCCTCGACGGCCCGGATGCCGAACTGCGCGCCCGGCTCGCGGCCGCGCTCGTCGGCGGGCTGCTCTACAGCATGTGGGTGGTCGGCGACGAGCAGCTGCTCGCCGCCGACCGTTCCGAGATCGTGTGCCGCTACGGCGCGCTCCTGCAGGAGCTGATCACGCCGCCCGCGTAGCCCCGGGTTCGTCCGCGGCTACTGCACCGACCATCCGCCGTCGGAGGCGAGGATCTGGCCCGTCACGTTCGTCGCGTCGTCGCTCAGGAGCCACGTGATCGACGCCGCGAGCTGGTCGGGCATCGCGACCGGCGGCACCGTGGCGAGCAGGGCTCCGACCCGCTCCTGCCCGAGCTCCGAGGCGAAGCTCGCCTCGATGTTGGTGGCCGTGGCGCCGGGGGCGACCGCGTTGACGCGGATGTTCTTGCCCGCGTACATGAACGCGGTCGACTTCGTGAGCCCCACGACGGCGTGCTTCGAGGTCGTGTAGGCGAGGCCCGCCGCCGAGCCGCGCAGCGCCGCCTCGGATGCCACGTTGACGATCGCGCCGCGGCCCGCGTCGAGCATGAGCGGCAGCACGGCGCGTGTGAGCTTGAACATGCCCGTCACGTTGACGTTCATGACGCGGTCCCACACGGCGTCGCTCACCTCGTGGAGCGGCGTCATGTCGTCCATGACGCCCGCGACGTTCGCGAGGCCGTCGATCCGGCCGCCCGCCGCCGCGACGATCGCGGCGATCGCGGCGGCGCTCGTGATGTCGCCCGCGACGATGCGCACGTCGCTGCCACCGAGCTCTGCCGCGAGTTCGTCGAGGCGCGGCTGCGAGACGTCGACCGCGACGACCGTGCCGCCCTCGCGCGCGATGCGCGACGCGGTCGCCTTGCCGATGCCGGATCCGGCGCCCGTCACGACGATCGTCTTGCCGGCGAAGCGTCCGGGCGTGACCTGCTCGACCCACTCGGCGGATGCGGCTTCCGCCTCGGCGTCGTCCTCCTCCACGGGCGCCGCGCCTCCGTTGGCCTTGGCGACCATCTCGTCGACGAGCGACTGGGGGAACTTGCCCTTACTGAGCGCCACGAGACGCTGCAGCGGGAAGAGCCGCACGGGGGCGAGCGCCTTCTCGTCCTGGCCCGCCTGCGCGAGGAGGTCACGGAGCAGCGGGCCCCCGACCGGATGCTTGAGCCAGTCGCCCACAGACGACTTGCCGGTGAGGGGCTTGTCCTTGGCCATGTCTTCCGTCCTTCCGCGTCGACCTCGCCATCGGGGTCGTCGGCTCCAGTCTGCGCCGCTCCCCGTCGCGTGTCAACAGCGTTGACGGCGGTCCCCGCCGCCCGCGTTCACGCCGCCAGCAGAGCCTCCCGAAGACCGTCGAGGATGCGGTCGAAGACCTCCGCCTCCGAGCCGACGGCGTCGAGCTCGACGATGCGGCCGCGGTAGTGGCCGAGGAGCGACTCCTCCACCCGGCGGAACCCCGCGATCCGCTTCTCGGCGATCTCGGGGGCGTCGTCGGAGCGCTCGCGCGCCGCGAGCCGCGCGGTGAGCTCGGCATCCGGCACGTCGAAGTGGAGCGCCACATCGACCTCGGCTCCGCGGGCGCGGAGGAAGCGGTCGAGCATCTTCGCCTGCGCGATCGAGCGGGGGAAGCCGTCGAGCACGAAGCCCGCGGTGTGCTCCTCGATCGCCTGCTCGACGACCCCGACGACGATGTGGTCGGGCACGAGCTCGCCGCGTTCGACGTACTCGCCCGCGCGCACGCCGACCGCGGTGCCCGACGCGACGCGCTCGCGCAGCAGGTCGCCGACGACGATGCGCGGCACCCCCAGGCGCTCGGCGACGCGCAGCCCCTGGGTGCCCTTGCCCGCGCCCGGAGGGCCCACGAGGATGATGCGCATCAGGCTGCCCTCCCCGCTGTCGTCTGCACGGGCCCCGTCGCGAGCGCAGCGAGCGCCGCGTCGACCTCGGGCTCCACGAGGAAGCGCGAATACGCCTCGATCGTGAGGAACGTGGGGAACTCCTCGCCCAGCGTGAGCGAGCGCACGAGCTCGGCGGCGTCGTCGAACCGCCCGTCGGGGGTGCGCCGCGCCTCGAGCTCGGCCGCGAGCAGTCGCTCCACGAGCTCGCCCGTCACGCGCGTGCCCTCGGTCGTCGCCACGCCCTGGCGGATCCACTGCCACAGCTGCGAGCGGCTGATCTCGGCCGTCGCGGCGTCCTCCATGAGGTCGTCGATCGCCGCGGCGCCGACACCCCGCAGCCACGACTCGAGGTAGCGGAGGGCGATCGACACGTTCGCGGCGACCCCGGCATCCGTCACCTCGCCGTCGATGTGCAGGTCGACGAGCTCGCGGGCCTCGACGTGCACGTCGTCGCGCAGGCGATCGACCTGGTTCGGGCGGTCGCCGAGCACGGCGTCGAACTCCGCTCGAGCCGTCGCGATGAGGTCCGGGTGCGCGACCCACGTGCCGTCGAAGCCGTCGCCCGCCTCGCGGCGCTTGTCGTTCGCGACCTGCTCGAGGGCGCGCGCCGTCACCTCGGGGTCGCGGCGGTTCGGGATGAACGCGCTCATGCCGCCGATGGCATGCGCGCCGCGCTTGTGGCACGTCGCCACGAGCAGCTCCGTGTAGGCCCGCATGAACGGCACCGTCATCGTGATCTTCGCGCGGTCGGGGAGGGTGAACGCCGCCCCGCGGCCGCGGAAGTTCTTGATGATCGAGAAGATGTAGTCCCACCGGCCCGCGTTGAGGCCCGCGCAGTGGTCGCGCAGCTCGTAGAGGATCTCCTCCATCTCGAAGGCCGCGGGGATCGTCTCGATGAGCACGGTCGCGCGGATCGTGCCGTGCGGGATGCCGAGCTCCTGCTCCGTGAAGCTGAACACGTCATCCCACAGCCGGGCCTCGAGGTGCGACTCGAGCTTCGGCAGGTAGAAGTACGGTCCGCTGCCGCGCGCGATGAGCTCATGCGCGTTGTGGAATGCGTACAGGCCGAAGTCGACGAGCGAGCCGGATGCGGGGCTCGCGATGCCGGGGGCGTCGGTGTAGCGCAGGTGCTTCTCGACGAGGTGCCACCCGCGCGGGCGGAACACGATCGTCGGAGTCTCCTCCCCCAGCCGGTACTCCTTGCCCTCGGGGCTCGTGAAGTCGATCTGCCGACGGATGGCGTCGAAGAGGTTGAGCTGACCGCCGACGACATTGGCCCAGGTGGGGCTCGTCGCGTCCTCGTGGTCGGCGAGCCAGACCTTGGCGCCCGAGTTCATGGCGTTGATCGTCATCTTGCGATCGGTCGGTCCGGTGATCTCGACGCGGCGGTCCTCGAGGCCCGGGCCGGCGCCGGCGACGCGCCAGCTCGCGTCTTCGCGGATCTCGCGGGTCTCGGGCAGGAAGCGCAGGTCGCGGCCGTTCTCGATGGCGCGGCGGCGCTCCATCCGGGTGGCGAGGATCCCGTGGCGGCGGCCGACGAAGCGGTCGTGCAGCCGCGTGAGGAACTCCAGTGCCTCCGGAGTGAGGATCTCGTCGAAGCGCTCCGCCCGCGGGCCGAGCACCTCCATCCGTGCGTTCATGGTCTGTCTCTCTCTCAGTGGATCGGCGGGAGAACCCGTCACCCGGCGGGAGTCGTTGCTCCCGCCGGGTGAGTGGTTCGTCGCCCGGTGCGGGATCTGCTCCCGCCGACGGTGCGGTTGCTCCCGCCGACCGGATGTCAGTGGAACTGGTCGGCCTCGGTCGAGCCCACGAGCGCGAGGGTCGCCGAGTCGGGATTGAGGGCGGTGGCGATCCGATCGAAGTAGCCGGTGCCCACCTCGCGCTGGTGCTTCGTGGCCGTGTAGCCCGAGGCCTCCGAGGCGAACTCCGCCTCCTGCAGCTCGACGTACGCCGTCATGTGGCGCGTCGAGTAGTCCTTCGCGAGCTCGAACATCCCGTGGTTGAGGGAGTGGAAGCCGGCGAGGGTGATGAACTGGAACGCGTAGCCCATGGCGCTCAGTTCGCGCTGGAAGCGCGCGATCTGGTCGTCGTCGAGGTGACGCTTCCAGTTGAAGCTCGGCGAGCAGTTGTAGGCGAGCTTCTGGTCGGGGAACTCCGAGTGGATCGACTCGGCGAAGCGACGCGCGAGCTCGAGATCGGGCTCGGCCGACTCGACCCAGAGCAGGTCGGCGTACGGCGCGTAGGCGTGGCCGCGGGCGAGCACCGGCTCGATGCCGTTCTGCACCTCGTAGAAGCCCTCGGCGGTGCGATCGCCCGTGACGAACTGGCGGTCGCGCTCGTCGTGGTCGCTCGTCAGGAGCGTCGCGGCGAGAGCGTCGGTGCGGGCGATGATGATGCTCGGCACGCCGGCGACGTCGGCCGCGAGGCGGGCCGCGTTGAGGGTGCGGATGTGCTGGCTGGTCGGCACGAGCACCTTGCCGCCCATGTGGCCGCACTTCTTCTCGCTCGCGAGCTGGTCCTCCCAGTGCACGCCCGCCGCGCCCGCCTGGATCATCTGGTGCATGAGCTCGTAGGCGTTGAGCGGGCCGCCGAAGCCGGCCTCGGCGTCGGCGACGATGGGCGCCATCCAGTCGCGGCTCGTCGTGCCCGTCTCGGCGAACTCGATCTGCGCGGCGCGCTGGAGGGCGTTGTTGATGCGGCGCACGACGGCGGGCACGGAGTTGGCCGGGTAGAGGCTCTGGTCGGGATAGGTCTGACCGGAGAGGTTCGCGTCGGCCGCGACCTGCCAGCCCGAGAGGTAGATGGCCTCGAGGCCCGCGCGCACCTGCTGCACGGCCTGGTTGCCGGTGAGGGCGCCGAGGGCGGCGATCCAGTGCTCGGGGTTCTCGGAGTTGGCCTGGATCGACTCCCACAGGCGCTCGGCGCCGCGGCGGGCGAGTGTGGCATCCTCGCGGACCGGCCCCCGCAGGGCGACGACGTCCTCCGCGGTGTAGTCGCGACGGATGCCGCTCCAGCGCGGGTCCGAGGCCCACTCGGCCTCGAGCTCGGCGGCGGTCTGGGTCTGGTCGCCGGGACGGGCGGGGGTCGTGCTCATGGGGTCTGTCCTTCCGAAGTCGATCCGCGGGATGCGGTGCGTGGTTCGATCGTGCGCCCGGCGCAAGCGGGTTTCTCGCGAACTTCGGGGTGAAATTCACAGGTTTTTCTGTTGCGCAGAAGAACACGCCGCTGCGACCATCGATCCATGGGCACCACAGCAGCCGAGCTGATCGACGATGGGGACGTGCTCGACTCCCTCACCGTCGGACGCCGCATCCGTCAGCTCCGCCTCGACCGCGGCATGACCCTCGAGACGCTCGCGAGCGAGCTCGGGCGCGCGATCTCGCAGGTCTCGCTCATCGAGAACGGCAAGCGCGAGCTCAAGATCGGCGAACTGCAGCGGCTCGCGCGCATCCTCGGCACGAGCCTCGACGAACTGCTCAGCCAGGAGCCCCCGTCGAAGCGCGCGGCCCTCGAGATCGCGCTCGAGCGCGCGCAGCGCGGCCCGCTCTTCCAGAGCCTCGGGCTCGGGCCGCTCCCCATCCGCAAGTCGCTCAGCGATGAGGCGATCGAGACGATCCTCGCCCTGCACGAGGAGCTCGGTCGGCTCCACCGCGAGCGCGCGGCGACGCCCGAGGAGGCGCGCCGGGCGAACACCGAGCTGCGCGCCGAGCAGCGCAGGCGCAGCAACTACTTCCCGGAGCTCGAGGCGACGGCGGCCGAGCTCCTCGCGGCGGTCGGCCACGAGGGCGGCCCGCTCTCGCAGCGCCTCGCATCCGAGCTCGCCCGCCACCTCGGTTTCACGCTGCACTACGTGGGCGACCTCCCCTCGTCGACGCGCTCCGTGACCGACCACGCGAACGGGCGCATCTACCTGCCGGTGCGCCAGACCTCCGATCCGCGCAGCGCGCTCCTGCAGGCGCTCGCCGCGCACGTGCTCGGCAAGCAGGAGCCGCGCGACTACGCCGAGCTGCTGCGCCAGCGCGTCGAGACGAACTATCTCGCGGGTGCTCTGCTGATCCCCGAGAAGAGCGCCGTCGACTTCCTCACCGCGGCGAAGGCGAAGCGCGAGCTCTCGGTCGAGGACCTGCGCGACGCGTTCGCCGTCTCCTACGAGACCGCCGCGCACCGTTTCACGAACCTCGCGACCGAGCACCTCGGCATCCCGGTTCACTTCCTCAAGGTGCACGAGTCGGGCGCGATCTCGAAGGCCTACGAGAACGACGGCGCCTACTTCCCGACGGATGCGCTCGGCGCGGTCGAGGGGCAGGTCGTGTGCCGGTATTGGTCGGCGCGCCAGGTGTTCGACGTCGAGGACCGCTTCAGCCCGTACCACCAGTACACCGACAAGCCGAACGGCACCTACTGGTGCACGTCGAGCATCCAGTCGACGGCGAACGGCTCGTTCTCGGTGAGCGTCGGCACGCCCTTCGTGCACGTCAAGTGGTTCCGGGGTCGCGACACGGCGGTGCGCCGCGCGTCGACGTGCCCCGACCCGTCGTGCTGTCGCAAGCCGCCGGCGGAGCTCGCCGAGCGCTGGAAGGACGCGTGGCCGAGCGCCCGCCTCCACTCCTCGCTCCTCGCCGCGATGCCGACCGGCACCTTCACGGGCGTCGACCTCACCGAGGTCTACGAGTTCCTCGACGGGCACGCGCCCGAGTGAGCGGTGTCAGCCGCCGGCGGGCTCTCCGTCGTTCGGCTCCGCGCGCTTGTCGTGCTCGGCGGCGGTCCGCCGCTGCTCGGGCGTGATGACGGGGATGGATGTCGTCGTGGGCCGGAGGTGCCGGGCGCGTTCCTTCGCGCTCAGCTCGCCCGGCTCCACCAGACGACCGCCGGCGGGGCGGTCCTTCTCGAGGGGCATGGTGCTTTCTCTGATCTCTCGCGGTCGGCCCTGCGGGCCGGACGAGGTTAGAACGCCCGGTCGCCGAGCAGCGGAGGCTGGCCGCCGTGCTCGTCGGGGGCGTCGGGGGTGAAGGGCGCCGGCTCGTCGGGAGTCGGCGGCCCGGGCTCGGGAGGCGTGACGCCGGGCCCCGCGGGATCGCCGGGCTCTCCCGGCGTCTCGGGGGGCGGCGCGATGGAGGCCTCCTCGTCGTCGAGCACGACGGCGGTCTCGTCGTCGACGGGCTCGATGTCGACGGTCGCGATGTCGACGACGACCACGTCGGACTCGGGCTCGGCCGGCTCCCCGTCCGCGGTCGGCATGTCCTGGCTGTCGAACTGCCCGTCGGGGGCGTCCGGCTCGTCGGTCTCGGTCGTCGGATCGGTCTCGGGGGCGCCCTCGGTGACGGCGTCGTCGATGAGCCGTCCGTCGGGACCGAGGTCCTGGTCCGTCACGTCGAGGTGATGCGGATGCCCGATGACGTAGCCGTCGTCGTCGAAGTGCTGGGGGTCCACGTCGGTCGTCTCGTCGATCGCGTGGTCTTGGATCCCGCGGGTGTCGCTCATGTCGACTCCTCTCCGATCCCAGTCCACGCCTCTCGCATCCGATGCGCAATGGGGATGACAGGCGCCCCGCGCGGGGTTAGCATCGGGCGCCCGCGCGGGCCGACCCGCCTACGGACTGACGCGGCTGCGGGCGGCGGCCGCGAGGTGGCGGAGCACGGCGTCGCGGGTCTCGAGCGCCGCGAGCACGCGCGTGTGGCCCGCCTCGCGCACGACCACGAGTCGCGACCCCGGCGTCGCCTCGGCGAGCACCCGCGACTCGGCGAGCGGCACCTGCCGGTCGGCGTCGCCGTGCACGACGAGCAGGGGCGTGTCGGCGAGCGGATGCGCGAGCGCGTCGTAGCGCTCCGTGGCGGATGCGCTGGTCTCGCCGATCCGTCGCAGGAAGCTGCGCTCGAACTCGGCGCGGGTCGCGGGGTCGAGCGCGATCATGCGCGCGAACTCGTCGAGGAAGGCGGCGGGTCGCCCGGCGCCCGCGATCGCCACCACCGCATCCGTCTCGAGCCCGGCACGCGCCGCGCTCAGCGCGGCGAGCGCGCCGAAGGAGTGGCCGACGACCGCGCGGAACCGCCCGTGCTCACGCTGGAGCGCGTCGAGAGCGGCGAGCCAGTCGCGGATGTCGACGGGGCCGCCCGCCGAGTCGCCGTGCGCGGGCGCGTCGAAGGCAACGACCCGGTAGCCGTCGGCGCGGAGCGCGGGCACGAGCGGCGCGAACTGCGACGCGCGCCCGCGCCATCCGTGCACGAGCGCGACGAGCGGGCCGTCGACGCCCCAGTGCGAGACGGCGACGCGTCGGCCGCCCACCCGGAGGATCTCGCGCCGCGCGTCGGCCGCGATGGCCGCGTCGCGCGCGGCGAGGCGCATCCGGGGACGGGTCGCGAAGAACCCCCGTACGGCGAGCGCACCGCCGACGCGGGGGGAGATCGCGGATGCGGCGCGCACCCCTGCGGCGACGAGATCGACTGCGGTCATGGCCCCTCCCCAATGCGAACGATCGTTCGGACTCATTGACGCGACTGTACAGCCCGAACGACCGTTCGTAAACTGGCGGCATGACGACCCACGTCGACGGCCGCCGCGCCCGGGGCGACGCCTCGCGTCGCGCGATCCTCGACCGGGCGACGCAGCTCGCCTCGATCGAGGGGCTCGACGGGGTCACGATCGGAGCGCTCGCGAGCGCGAGCGGGCGCGGCAAGTCGAGCATCGCGACGCTCTTCGGCGACAAGGAGCATCTGCAGCTCGCGACGATCGACGCGGCCGCCGAGATCTTCCGTGCCACGGTCGTCGAGCCCGCCCGGACGCGCCCGCGCGGGGCGGCCCGCGTCGCGGCACTCCTCGCCGGGGTGCTCGCCTACTCGCGCGAGCGCGTGTTCGCGGGCGGATGCTTCTTCATGGCGGTGTCGGCCGACCTCGACTCGAAGCCGGGCCCCGTCGCCGACGCGGTGCGCGCGTGGATGCGCGACTGGCACAGCTACGTCGAGGTCCAGCTGCGCCTCGCCGCCGAAGCGGGCTCGATCTCCCGCAGCGCCGACACCGCGCGCCTCGCCTTCGAACTCCTCGCCCTCACGGATGCCGCGAACGCACGCTCCCTGCTCACGGGCGACGAGCGGCCCTACGCGCTCGCGGCGGCCGGCATCCGCGAACGCCTGCTCGCAGCAGGGGCGGACGCGGCCGAGCTCGAGCCCCTCGCGCCCTAGCCCCGCGGCGGGGCGCCCGGCCTCACCCCACCTCGAGCGGCCAGCCCGTGTAGGCCTCCGCGAGGTAGGTGCGACCCGCCTCCGACTCGACGACCGTGCGGAGCTCGCCCTGCTGCCGCAGGCGGTCGAAGTCGCTCGCGTCGGGCGTCAGGTGCAGCATGCTCGTCATCCACCAGGAGAACTGCTGCGCTTTCCAGATGCGGTGCAGCGCCGTCTCGGCGTAGCCGTCGACGAGCCGGGCGTCGCCCTCGAGGAGCAGCGCCCGGAGTGCACGCGCGAGCACGACGACGTCTGCGACGGCGAGGTTCATGCCCTTCGCACCCGTGGGCGGGACGGTGTGGGCCGCGTCGCCCACGAGCGCCGCGCGTCCGCGTCGCAGCTCGTGCGCGACGAAGCTGCGGAAGCGCAGCACGTCGCGCTGGAAGATCGGACCCTCGTGAAGGGTCGTGCCGGGCACGCGCGCCTGAAGCGTCTCCCAGATCTCGGCCTCGGAGAGCGCGTCGGGGTCGGCCTCGGGGTCGCACTGGAAGTACATGCGCTGCACCTCGGGGCTGCGCTGGCTCACGAGCGCGAAGCCGTGCTCGGAGTTGCTGTAGATGAGCTCCGCCGAGCTCGGCGGCGCCTCGCACAGGATGCCGAACCACGCGAAGGGGTACTCCCGGAAGTACCCTCCCGTCGACGACCCCGTGACGGCCGCGCGCACGACGGATCGCGACCCGTCGGCGCCGACCACGAAGTCCGCGTCGATCGCGAGCTCCTCGCCCTCCGCCGTCGTCGCGACGACGCGCGGGGTGTCGGTGTCGGCGCCCTCGACGTGCGACGCCGTGACGCCGAAGCGGAGGTCCTGCCCGGCGGCCGTGCGCAGGGCGATGAGGTCCTTGAGCACCTCGTGCTGCGGGTAGAGCCACACGCTGCGGCCCGCGAGGCCCGCGAAGTCGATGCGGTGGCCCTCCCCCTGGAAGCGCAGCTCGATGCCGTCGTGGCGGTGCCCGACGGTGTGGGCGCGCGAGTTCGGGTCGATCGCCGTGAGCAGCTCGACGGTGCCCTGCTCGAGGATGCCGGCGCGGATGGTCGACTCGATCTCCTCGCGCGTGCGCTGGTCGATGACGACAGACTGGATGCCCGCATCCGCGAGCAGGTGCGAGAGCAGGAGCCCCGCGGGCCCCGCCCCCACGATGGCGACGCGCGTGCGGATGGCGGATGTCATGGCGTCTCCTTCGACGTCGGTCGACGGCCATTGTGGGATGCCGGGGCCGTCGCCGTCGCCGACATTCCCGTTGAACGGGGATCGGCGTGGTCAGTGCCGATAGCCGAGCGAGCGCTCGATGTCGTGCGCCGCCCGACGCAGCTCGACGATCACGACCTCGACCTGCGCCTCGCGCGGGAGCACGACGGAGAGGGCCGCGATGACGCGAGCCGTCTCGTCGCGGATGGGCACCGCGATGCCCGTCGAGACCTCCTCGACGTAGCCGGGGGCGATCGCGTAGCCGAGCGCGCGGATCTCGGCGAGCTTGCGCCGCACGGCCGCGGGGTCGACGAGCGTCGCCGGGGTGAGCGGGGCGAGGGGCGAGCCGAGCACGCGCTCCTGCAGCTCGTTGCCCCCGTAAGCGAGCAGCACGAGGCCCGAGCTCGAGGCGTGCAGCGGCAGGCGGCCGGCCACCCGGGTGACGTTCGAGCCCGCACCGGGCCCGCTCAGCCGTTCGAGGAAGAGTGCCTCGTCCTGCTCGAGGATCGCGAGCTGGGTGTGCTCGCGCACACGCGACTGCACGCGCTCCATGAACGGCAGCGCCGCCTGCCGGAGGCTCAGGGCGCGCGAGGAGCGCGTCGCGAGCTCCCACAGCCGCATGCCGATGCGCACGCGGCGGGCGTCGTCGCGCTCGAGGAGGCCCGCGGCCACGAGCTCGCCGACGATGCGGTGGGCCGTCGAGCTCGGAAGGCCTGCCCGACGCCCGATCTCAGCCGTCGTCTGCACGGTGCGCGTCGGCGTGAAGGTCTCCAGCACGCGCACGAGGCGGTCGGTGACCGAGTCGCCCGACGCCGAGTTCGCCATGTCCACGAGGATGGCACACGCCGCATTCGATTCCCATTCACCGGGAAGCGCGCGCGCCGCCCCCGCGCGAGAGCCGACGATGGAGGCACCGCATCCGCCCGGAGTCGAAGGAGACCCCGTTGACCGATACCGCTGCGGCGCCGGAGAGTCTGCTCGCGGCGCCCGACCAGGCCTCGCAGAGCCAGATCGTGCAGGAGATCGCCGAGCTCCACGCCGAGTACGAACGCCGGGAGGCCGCGGGCGAGCGGCTGCCCGCGACCGTCTACGACTTCCCCCCGTACCGCTCGAGCGTGCTGCGCCACCCCACCAAGAACCCCAAGCTCGTCGACCCCGAGACGATCGAGCTGTTCTCGCCCGCCTTCGGTCAGCGCGACGTGGCCGCCATCGAGGCCGACCTCACGCTCCAGCACGCGGGCGAGCCCCTCGGCGAGCGCATCACCGTGCGCGGTCGCCTGCTCGACTCCTGGGGGCGCCCGCTCGCGAACCAGCTCATCGAGGTGTGGCAGGCGAACTCCGCCGGGCGCTACATCCACCAGCGCGACCAGCACCCCGCACCGCTCGACCCGAACTTCACGGGCGCCGGGCGCACGATCACCAACGACGCGGGCGAGTACCTCTTCACGACGATCAAGCCGGGCCCCTACCCGTGGCGCAATCACGTCAACGCGTGGCGCCCCGCGCACATCCACTTCTCGATCTTCGGCAGCTCGTTCACCCAGCGACTCGTGACGCAGATGTACTTCCCGGGCGACCCGCTCTTCGCCCTCGACCCCATCTACAACTCGATCTGGCGCGCGAAGGACCGCGAGAGCCTCATCGGCGTCTACGATCACGACGACACGGTGCCGGAGTTCTCGATGGGCTACCGTTTCGACATCGTCGTCGACGGCCCCGACGCCACCTGGTTCGAGCCGGAGGATCACGCATGACGCACGTGCCCCAGAAGACCCGCCGGGCGACCCCCGGGCAGACGGTCGGGCCCTTCTACGCGTTCGGCATCGGCTACGACCGGATGCACCAGGTGGCCTTCCCGCACTCCCCCGGCGCGATCCTCCTCGCCGGCCGCGTGCTCGACGGCGCGGGCGCCCCCGTCCCCGACGCCGTCGTCGAGATCTTCGGCGCCGACGAGGACGGCACAGTGCCGCGCTCCCGCGGCTCGCTGCGCCGCGACGACCACACCTTCACGGGCTTCGGGCGCGCCTTCACCGACGACGAGGGGCACTTCGAGTTCTGGACGCGCAACCCGGGCGCGACGGGCGACGCCGCACCGTTCTTCGCGACGACGGTCTTCGCGCGTGGCCTGCCTGACAAGCTGCACACCCGCATCTACCTGCCCGACGACACGGAGTCGCTCGCACGCGACGCGCTCCTGTCGTCGCTCGAGCCGGGCGAGCGGGAGACGCTCGTCGCGGCGCGCACGCCCGACGGCGGCCTGCAGCACGACATCCGCCTGCAGGGCGAGAAGGAGACCGTCTTCCTTGCCTTCTGATCCCGCGCCGTTCGACTCCGGCCTGCTGTCCCCCGCGACGGCGGGCCTCGACCTCGTCGTGTGCGATGCCGCCGTCGTCGACGCCCTCGTCGCGGCGGAGGTGGGCCTCGTGCGCGCTCTCGCCGCCGTGGGGGCGGCGGATGCCGGGGTCGCCGACGAGCTCTCGGCGGCGCTCGGCTGGCGCGGCCCCCTCGCCGGCTGCCACGGGCACCGCGTCGACGCCGCCGCCCTCGCGGCCGCGTCGGTCGCGGGCGGCAACCCCGTGATCCCGCTCGTGGGCATGCTGCGTGAGCGCGTGCCGGAGCCCGCGCGCGCGTGGGTGCACCGCGGCGCGACGAGTCAGGACGTGCTCGACACGGCGCTCGCGCTCGTCGCCCACGCGGCCGCCACCCAGATCCTCGAAGAGCTGCGCGCGACGGATGCGGGCCTCGCGGCATTCGCACGCGCGCACCGCGACCTCGTGGCCGCGGGGCGCACCCTCACCCAGCACGCGGTGCCCACGACGGTCGGAGCGCGCGCGGCCGGGTGGACGCGCGGCATCCGGCGCGCGGCGGCGCGCCTCGAAGCGG
>JAEYZI010000082.1 GCA_023428065.1 Actinomycetes bacterium
GGTCGAGTTTTCCAACTCGGATATGGCCTGTTTTCCAACAAGCCCTGTGGTGGAGCCTAGGGGAATCGAACCCCTGACCTCCTGCTTGCAAAGCAGGCGCTCTACCAATTGAGCTAAGGCCCCGTGACCCAGAAAGCCTACCCGGTCGCGCGGAGCGCTGCCTCCGGGAGAGCCGCCACCTGGCGGACCGACGCTGCTCCGCAGGGTAGACATGGAGGTGACACCTCAGGAGGAGCAATGGCGCGTTTCGTGGAGTACTCGGAGTTCGGCGGTCCGGAGGTGCTGCGCGTCGTCGACGGCCCGGCGCCCTCGGCCGGAGCGGGCGAGGTGGTCGTCGAGACCCTGGCGATCGGCGTTAACCCCATCGACGGCAAGCTGCGCGCCGGCAAGCGCGCGAGCTCGCCTCTCACCGCGCCGCGCGTGCCGGGGTCGGATGCGTCGGGCGTGATCGTCGAGGTCGGTGCGGGGGTCGAGGGATGGTCGGTCGGCGACGAGGTCGTCGTGACCTCCGCCCGCGGCGCCTACGCGACGCACACGGTGGTGCCGGTCACGGGTCTCACCTGGAAGCCGGCGGCCCTCGGATGGGTGCAGGCGGCAGGGCTCGGGGTGCCCGCGGGCACGGCCTATCAGACGCTCCGCTCGCTCGGCGTCGAGGCGGGGATGACGGTGCTCGTGCACGGTGCGTCCGGGGCGGTCGGTCAGGCGGCGGTGCAGTTCGCCCGGGAGCTCGGCGCGCGCGTCATCGGCACGGCGAGCCCCGCGAATCACGCACGGCTGCGTCAGCTCGGCGCGATCCCGGTCGCGTACGGCGACGGGCTCGTCGATCGCGTGCGCGCGATCGCCCCGGAGGGGGTCGACCGCGCGCTCGACGCCGCGGGCACCGACGAGGCGATCGAGGCATCCCTCGAGCTCACGCGCGACCCCTCCCACGTCGGCACGATCGTGCGCGGTGCGGACGCCCCGCAGTGGGGGATCCACGCGTGGTCGGGCGGCAGCCCCCTGCCGCTCACCCCGGAGCAGAAGGCGTGGCGCGCTGACGGGGTGCGGCTCGCGGCGGAGCGGGCGGCATCCGGCGTCTTCGACGTCGAGATCGCCCGCACCCTGCCCCTCGCGGACGCGGCGGATGCGCAGCGCATGCTCGAGGACGGCACCGCCCCCCGCGGCAAGCTCATCCTGCTCCCGTAGCGGCGCAAGACGAACCCAGCGCAGGTCGGCCCTCGCGCGGGGCGACCGGAGCGGGCGCCGCACGCCGGCGGATCACCGCCGGCCGAAAGGCGCAGCACCGCGGCGCAAGACGAACCCAGCGCAGGTCGGCCCTCGCGCGGGGCGACCGGAGCGGGCGCCGCGGATTACCGCGGCGCAACACAAACACAGTGTGGGGCTACCAGGACTTGAACCTGGGACCTCTTCGTTATCAGCGAAGCGCTCTAACCGCCTGAGCTATAGCCCCGAGAGGGTCCGTTCCCCGTGGAACGGCCTCGCCTACAGTACCCCACGCATCGGCGCGGGGCAAAAGCGGTCAGCTGTTCTGGAAGCCGACGAGGATGCCGCCCGTGAACCGCACGCTCAGGTTGTACAGCAGGGCGCCGATGGCGCCGAGGACGGTGCCGCTCACGGTGTTGAGCACGGCCACCACGAACGAGAACAGCACGACCTGCCCGAGGCCGAACGAGTCGGTGACGGAGAAGTTCTCGTTGCCGAGGATCTCGCGCAGGAGGTCGTTGAGCGCGCCGAAGACGCCCGTCGAGTTGAGCACGATCCACACGAGCACGGAGGCGACGATGAGCACGATGCCGAGGCAGAGCCAGATGAGGAAGCTGAACTTCACCACCGACCAGAAGTCGATGTAGACGAGCTTGAGCCGCACCTGCTTGGCGCTGGCGCTGCGGTGCTCCTTGCGCTGGAGCTTCTCGGCGACGCTGGTCATGATTCGGTGTCGTCCTTCCCGGCGGCATCGGGGGCTGATGCGTCCGTGTTCTGCGCGTTCTCACCCACGGGTTCGGTGTCGTCTGAGTCCTGAGAGGCGAGGTTCCGCTCGCTGTTGCGCGCGATCTGGATGATCCGATCGTCGTCCGCGAGCTGGGCGAACTTCACGCCCATCGTGTTCCGGCCCTTCGCCGGCACCTCGGCCACGGCAGACCTTATCACCTTGCCGCTGGCGAGAACTGCGAGCACCTCGTCGTCCGCATCCACGATGAGGGCGCCCGCGAGGTCGCCCCGCGCCTCGGTGAGTTTGGCGACGAGGATGCCGTAGCCGTTGCGTCCCTGCACGCGGTACTGCGACACCGCGGTGCGCTTCGCGTAGCCGCCCTCGGTGACGACGAACACGAACGGCCCGTCGTCCACCTCGACCTCGGCGTCGTCGTCGGCGGGCTCGGCCTCCGATCCGCGCGCGACGACGGATGCCGAGAGCAGCGTGTCGCCGTCGCGGAACTTCATGCCGTGCACACCGGCGGTGGAGCGGCCCATGGGCCGCAGCGAGGTGTCGTCGGCGGTGAACCGCAGCGACTGGCCGTGGCGGGAGACGAGCAGCACGTCGCTCGATTCATCGACGAGCAGTGCGGAGACCACCTCGTCGCCCTCGTTGAGGTTGATGGCGATGATGCCGCCGGTGCGGTTGGTGTCGTACTCGGTGAGCGCCGTCTTCTTGATGTAGCCCTGGCGCGTGGCGAGCGCGAGGTAGGGGGCGACCCCGTAGTCGCGGATGTCGAGAATCTGCGCGATCTGCTCGTCCGGCTGCAGCGCGAGCAGGTTGGCGACGTGCTGACCCTTCGCGTCGCGGCCGGCCTCCTGCAGCTCGTACGCCTTCGCCCGATAGACGCGGCCCTTCGTCGTGAAGAACAGCAGCCAGTGGTGGGTCGTCGTGACGAAGAAGTGCTCGACGACGTCGTCGGCGCGCAGCTGCGCACCCTTGACGCCCTTGCCGCCGCGGTGCTGCGAACGGTAGTTGTCGCTGCGGGTGCGCTTGATGTAGCCGCCGCGCGTGACGGTGACCACCATCTCCTCTTCGGGGATGAGGTCCTCGACGCTCATGTCGCCGTCGAATCCGAACAGGATCTCGGTGCGGCGGTCGTCACCGTACTTGTGGGCGATCTCGGTGAGCTCCTCGGTGATGATGCCGCGCTGGCGCGACTCGTCGGCGAGGATGAGCTTGTACTCGGCGATCTCCCGCTCGAGCTCGGCGAGCCGGTCCTGGATCTTCTGACGCTCGAGGGCTGCGAGGCGGCGCAGCTGGAGCGCGAGGATCGCATCCGCCTGCAGCTCGTCGACGCCGAGCAGCGAGATGAGCCCGGCGCGCGCCTCGTCGACGTCGGGGGAGCGGCGGATGAGCGCGATGACCTCGTCGAGCGCGTCGAGCGCCTTCACGTAGCCGCGCTGGATGTGCGCGTCGGCCTCGGCCTTGTCGAGGCGGAACTGGGTGCGCCGGACGATGACCTCGATCTGGTGCTGGATCCAGTAGGTGAGGAACGCGTCGATCGAGAGCGTGCGCGGCACGCCGTCGACGATCGCGAGCATGTTGGCGCCGAAGTTCTCCTGCAGCTGCGTGTGCTTGTAGAGGTTGTTGAGCACGACGCGCGCGACGGCGTCGCGCTTGAGGATGATGACGAGGCGCTGGCCGGTGCGGCCCGAGGTCTCGTCGCGGATGTCGGCGATGCCCTGGAGCTTGCCCTCCTTGATGAGGAGCGCGATCTTCTCCGCGAGGTTGTCGGGGTTGACCTGGTACGGGAGCTCGGTCACCACGAGGCACGTGCGGCCCTGGAGCTCCTCGACGTTGACGACGGCCCGCATCGTGATGGCGCCGCGGCCCGTGCGGTAGGCGTCGTGGATTCCCTTGACCCCGAGGATCTGCGCGCCGGTCGGGAAGTCCGGCCCCTTGATGCGCGCGATCGCCGCCTCGAGCAGCTCCTCGCGCGTCGCGTCGGGGTGCTCGAGCGCCCAGAGCGCCGCATCCGCCACCTCGCGCAGGTTGTGCGGCGGGATGTTGGTGGCCATGCCGACGGCGATGCCGACGGAGCCGTTGACGAGCAGGTTCGGGAACCGCGCCGGGAGCACGGTGGGCTCCTGCGTGCGACCGTCGTAGTTGTCCTGCATGTCGACGGTGTTCTCGTCGATGTCGCGCACCATCTCCATGGCGAGCGGAGCCATCTTCGTCTCGGTGTACCGGTGGGCGGCGGCGCCGTCGTTGCCGGGGGAGCCGAAGTTGCCCTGGCCGAGCGCGAGCGGGTACCGCAGCGACCACGGCTGCACGAGTCGGACGAGCGCGTCGTAGACGGACGAGTCGCCGTGGGGGTGGAACTGACCCATGACGTCGCCGATGACGCGCGTGCACTTGGAGAACGCACGGTCGGGGCGGTAGCCGCCGTCGTACATCGTGTAGATGACGCGGCGGTGCACGGGCTTGAGTCCGTCGCGCACGTCGGGCAGCGCGCGCCCGACGATGACGCTCATCGCGTAGTCGAGGTAACTGCGCTGCATCTCGAGCTGGAGGTCGACCTGCTCGATGCGGTCGCCGGCCGGCAGGTCCTGCTCGGTCGTGGTGTCGTCTGCCATGTGTCTCTTTCGCAGTCCGGCCGTCGACTAGATGTCGAGGAAGCGGACGTCCTTCGCGTTGGTCTGGATGAAGTGGCGTCGCGCCTCGACGTCGTCGCCCATGAGGGTCGAGAAGACGCTGTCGGCGACCGCGGCATCGTCGAGCGTCACCTGCCGGAGGGTGCGGGTCTCGGGATTCATGGTCGTGTCCCACAGCTCCTGGTGGTTCATCTCGCCGAGACCCTTGTAGCGCTGCACGCCGTTCTCCTTCTGCAGGCGCTTGCCGGAGCCGAGTCCCGCCTCGAGCACGGCGTCGCGCTCACGGTCGGAGTACACGTACTCGTGATCGGAGTTCGTCCACTTGATCCGGTACAGCGGCGGCTGGGCGAGGTAGACGTAGCCCATCTCGATGAGCGGGCGCATGTAGCGGAACAGCAGGGTGAGCAGCAGCGTCGTGATGTGCTGGCCGTCGACGTCCGCATCCGCCATGAGCACGATCTTGTGGTAGCGGGCCTTCTCGCCGTCGAAGTCCTCACCGATGCCGGTTCCGAAGGCGGTGATCATGGCCTGGATCTCGGCGTTGCCGAGCGCACGGTCGAGGCGCGCCTTCTCGACGTTGAGGATCTTGCCGCGCAGCGGCAGGATCGCCTGCGTCTCCGGGTTGCGGCCGGTCTTGGCGGAGCCTCCGGCCGAGTCGCCCTCGACGAGGAAGATCTCGGAGACCGTCGGGTCCTTGCTCGAGCAGTCGCTCAGCTTGCCGGGCATGCCGCCGCCCTCGAGCAGGCCCTTGCGTCGGGTCTGCTCGCGCGCCTTGCGCGCCGCGATCCGCGCGGTCGCCGCCTGGATCGACTTGCGGATGACGTCGCGCGCCTGGTTCGGGTTGCGCTCGAACCAGTCGCCGAGCTGCTCGCCGACGACGCGCTGCACGAACGACTTCGCCTCGGTGTTGCCGAGCTTGGTCTTCGTCTGTCCTTCGAACTGCGGCTCGCTGAGCTTGACGGAGATGACCGCGGTGAGGCCCTCGCGCACGTCGTCGCCCGAGAGGTTCTCGTCCTTCTCCTTGAGCAGACCCTTCTCGCGGGCATAGCGGTTGACGAGGGTCGTGAGCGCCGCGCGGAAGCCCTCCTCGTGGGTGCCGCCCTCGTGGGTGTTGATCGTGTTGGCGTAGGTATGGACGCTCTCGGAGTACGCGGTCGTCCACTGCATCGCGATCTCGAGCGAGATGCGCTTCTCGACGGTGTCGCCGCCGCCCGTCACCTCCTCCGCCGCGAAGTCGATGATCTCCGGGTGGATGACCTCCGCCTTCTTGGTGGCGTTGAGGTACTCAACGTAGTCGGCGAGGCCGCGCTCGTAGAGGAAGACGTCGGATCGGGGCGCGCCCTCGTCGTCGAGCTCGCGCTCGTCGGTGATCTCGATGCGCAGCCCCTTGTTGAGGAACGCCATCTGCTGGAAGCGCGTGCGCAGGGTCTCGTAGTCGAACTCGACCGTCTCGAAGATGTCGTCGTTCGGCCAGAAGGTGATCGTGGTGCCGGTCGCGTCGGCCGGTCCGGCCTTCGCGAGCGGCGCATCCGGCACACCGTCGTGGAACGACATCGTCCAGTGCGCGCCCTCGCGCTGTACGTCGACCTCGAGGCGGTGGGAGAGGGCGTTGACGACGGAGGAGCCGACGCCGTGCAGGCCACCCGAGACGGCGTAGCCGCCACCGCCGAACTTGCCTCCCGCGTGCAGGATCGTGAGCACGACCTCCACCGTCGACTTCTTCTCGACGGGGTGCTCGGCGACCGGGATGCCGCGGCCGTTGTCGACGACGCGGACGCCGCCGTCGGGGAGGATCGTGATCTCGATGTTGTCGCAGTACCCCGCGAGGGCCTCGTCGACCGAGTTGTCGACGATCTCGTAGACGAGGTGGTGCAGGCCGCGCGGACCGGTCGACCCGATGTACATGCCGGGGCGCTTGCGGACCGCTTCGAGACCCTCGAGAACCTGGATGGCTTCGGCGCCGTAGTTGTCGGGCGCTGCGGGCGAAGAGGGGGCGTTCATGTAGGGCGAGGCTCCTGACGGTCGGTCCGCGATAGGGTGGTGAGTCTGCCGACGGACGTCCTCGATCCTACCTCAGCGGACCTCGTCAAGCCCGCGAAATCGCCGTTCTGAGCGCCTTTTCCACCCCGGGCGACCTCATTTGCCTTCTCAGCCGTAAGTATCGCGAGGACCACGCCCTGGAATCGCGCGTGGGCCGCGTTTCCACGAGGGGGCGTCCGGCCCGAGGAAGCGGATCGACTCGATCCCTGCCGCCGGGTGGCGTTCCGTGATGCGCGCGAGCACCTTCGTGCGCATCGAGCGGAGCTGCTGCGCCCACGCCGTCGAGTCGCACCGCACGGTCAGGAGGCCGTCCTCGACCGAGACCGGTTCGGTGTGCGCAGCGGTCTCCGCGCCGACGAGCTCCGACCATCCGACGAGCAACTCGGACTTCGCGAGCGGCGAGTCCCACCCCATCGCGGAGGTGAGCGAATCGAGCACGGCGTCGAGTTCACGCGGATCGCGCCCCGCGCCGAAAGGCACCGTCGTCTCCCCGCGCGAAGCGCGGTCGCGACGCCGGGCGTCGGGAGAGCGGGCACCCGGGTCGCCGAACACCCGCCGGATGCGGCGGTACACCGCGATGTGCTCCGGCTCGCGCGCGTTCTCGTCGCTCACGTCGACTCCCCCGCGTCGAGCACGCGGCCGGCCCGGATGCGCACGGTGTTCGCGGCGAGTGCGGCAGGCACATCCGACTCCACGGCGGCGGTGATGAGCACCTGCTCGTAGTCACCGACCGCGTCCGCGAGGCGCAGCCGGCGCGATTCGTCGAGCTCGGCGAAGACGTCGTCGAGGATCAGCACGGGGTCGCCGACGGGGGAGTCGGCACGCAGCAGGGCCGCCGACGCGAGCCGCAACGCGAGCGCGAACGACCACGACTCGCCGTGGCTCGCGTAGCCGCGCGCCGGGAGGCCGTTGAGCCGGAGGAGGAGATCGTCGCGGTGGGGGCCGGAGAGAGTCAGGCCGCGATCGAGCTCGGGGCGACGATTGCGGGCGAGCGCCGCGGTGAACGCGGACGCGGCCTCCGCCGCGTCGATCTCCGTGCGCACCGTCTGCTCGCTCACCTCGGTCTCCTCGTCGGGCGCGGCCCCGAGGATCGAGAGCTCGCTCGCGAGCTCCGCCTCGTGCACCTCGCCCGCGATCGCCGCATACGCCTGGCCGACGTACGGCCGGAGGGCCGATACGAGGCGGCCGCGCGCCTCGATGATCTCCGACCCGAGGTCGACGAGGCGCTCATCCCACACGTCGAGGGTGGAGAGCTGGGATGCCGGCACGCGCGACGCGCGCGCGGACTTGAGCAGGGTGTTGCGCTGTTTGAGCACGCGGTCGTAGTCGGCGAGCACGCCCGACATCCGCGGGGTGAGCTGCACGAGCAGCTGGTCGAGGAAGCGGCGCCTGCCGGAGGGCTCTCCGCGCACGAGCGCGAGATCCTCCGGCGCGAACAGCACCGCGTGCACGTGGCGGGGGAGGTCGCGCGGCTTCGCGGGAGCCCGGTTGACCTGCGCACGGTTGGCCCCCGACCGGTTCACCTGCAGTTCGACGAGCAGTTGCCGGCCCGCGTGCTCGAGCCGCGCGCGCACGACGGCGGCGTCGGCGCCCTGCCGCACGAGCGCCTGATCGCTCGAGACGCGGTGGGAGCCGAGCGTCGCGAGGTAGTTGATCGCCTCGACCAGGTTCGTCTTCCCCTGGCCGTTGCTGCCCACGACGAGGTTGGGTCCGGGGACGAGCGCGAGCGACGCCGACGTGTAATTACGGAAGTCGGCGAGTTCGAGATGCGAGACGAACACGGGCCCGTCAGGCCTTGCGGACCGCGTGCCCGCCGAACTGCTTGCGCAGGGCCGCGACCGCCTTCATCGCGGGGGAGTCCTTCTGGCGCGACACGAAGCGGGCGAAGATCGACGCCGAGATCGTCGGCACCGGAACCGCGTTCTTGAGCGCCTCCTCGACCGTCCACCGCCCCTCGCCGGAATCCTCGACGTATCCCTCGATGTCGGTGAACTCGGGATCCTCCTTGAGCGCCTTCACGAGCAGCTCGAGCAGCCATCCGCGCACGACCGTGCCGCGCTGCCACGCCGTGAAGACGCCCGGGACGTCGTGGATGAGGTCGTGCTTCGCCTCGAGCAGCTCGTATCCCTCGGCCCACGCCTGCATGAGAGCGTACTCGATGCCGTTGTGCACCATCTTCGCGTAGTGCCCGGCGCCGATCGCCCCGGCGTGCACGAATCCCTCCTCGCGGGGGCCCTCTGGCCGGAGGGCGTCGAACACCGGCATGGCGCGCTCGACGTCGGCCGAGTCGCCGCCGACCATGAGCCCGTATCCGTTCTGGGCGCCCCAGACCCCGCCCGAGACACCGCAGTCGATGTAGTGGATGCCGTGCTCGGCGAGCAGGGCGGCGTGCTTCTCGTCCTCGGTGAACTTGGAATTCCCGCCGTCGATGACGAGGTCACCCGGGTCGAGCACGGCGGCGAGGTCGGTGATGACAGCCGTGGTGATGGGACCGGAAGGCACCATGACCCACACGAGCCGCGGCGCGGGAAGCGCGGCGACGAGCCCCGCGAGATCCGCGGCATCCGTCACCTCGGGGTTGGGGTCGTACCCCGTGACCTCGATGCCGGCAGCCCGCAGCCGGGTGCGCATGTTGTTGCCCATCCGGCCGAGCCCCACGAGTCCGATGTGCATGGGAGCTCCCCTCCGCGCGAAGCGCGGTCGCGTGTCAGCGCAGCAGAAGGTTCGGCTGCAGCAGGTACTTGTAGTTGTCGGATCCGGGCGCTTCGCGCGAGGACTGGCTCGTGATGAGCACGGGACCCGGCTTGTTGGGATTTTCGGTCTTGGTGAACGAGATCCGCACGAACTCGGAGTGAACCGCGCCGAGGCCGTCGAGCAGGAAAGACGGCTTGAGCGACACGACCGTGTCCTCGCCGACGAGGTGGGCGTCGATCGTCTCGGATGCCTGGGCCTGCTCGGAGCCAGCGGCCTCGAGGGTGAGACCGTCGGTCGACGAGAAGCTGAACCGCAGGGCCGCCTCGCGCTCGAGCACGAGCGAGACGCGGCGGGTCGCCTCGACGAGCTCGGCTGTGTTGAGCACGGCGTAGTTCTCGACGCTCTCCGGGAAGAGGCGCTTGACGGGCGGGAAGTTGCCCTTGATGAGCAGTGAGGTGACGGTCTTCTTGTCTGCGCGGAACGCGATGAGCTCGCGATCGTCGCTGCGCACGATCGAGACCCCGATGGTGCCCGAGTGCGCGAAGGTCTTGCCGATCTCCGAGAGGGTGCGCGCCGGGACGAGCGCCGTCGTGCCGGCGGCCGACGACGATCCGGAATCCCAATCGATCTCCCGCACCGCGACGCGGTAGCGGTCGGTCGCCACGAGCGAGAGGTTGGTGTCGCCGACCTCGAGCTGCACACCCGTGATGACCGGGGTCACGTCGTCGCGGGATGCCGCGACCGCGACCTGCGACACGGCCGTCGCGAACTCCTCCGCGGGGAGGACCCCGGTCTGCTCGTCGATCTGAGGAAGTGTCGGATACTCCTCGACGGGCATGCTCAGGAGCGTGAAGCGCGCCGACCCGCAGCTCACCTGGATCTTGCCGTCGACCGACTCGAAAACGACGGGCGCATTCGGCAGGCGGCTCGCGATGTCGGCGAGAAGGCGACCCGACACGAGCGCGGTGCCGGGCTCATCCACCTCGGCCGTGATCTCGGTGCGGCTCGACACCTCGTAGTCGAACGACGAGAGCGTGAGCGCGGAACCCTCCGCCTCGAGCAGCACACCGCTCAGGATGGGCTGGGTGGTGCGCTGCGGAAGGAGCTTCACGGCGAATGACACCGCCTCGCTGAAGACGTCGCGATTCACCTGGAACTTCACGCGTCACTCCTTCTGAGTCACTCGGGCGGGCACGGTTTGCGTGTGAACGATCTTGGCACGGACTCGAGCACTCTCGGTTATCGGGCGACGACCAAGAGGAAGAGACAGGTAATCGTGTTAACGCCTGTGCGAACTGTGGATAAGTATGGTGCGACCCGCTGACGTCAGGGAACTACATCCGTGAAAGTTGTGAGCCGCTTGCGGATGGAGACGCCCCGGATGTCGGGAAGTCGCGGGGCACGGATTTCACTCTCCACATCCCCTCTCGGCGCGTTCCACATTCCATCCGGAAGTTATCCACAGGGGTATCCCCAGACTGTGCAACCGTTACCCAGCTTTCCTTCAGGTGGAGCTTCAGGGTCGGTAGCGCTGGTCCTGCTTGATGCG
>JAEYZI010000019.1 GCA_023428065.1 Actinomycetes bacterium
GCCGCCGCTACAACGAGGGCATCCACCAGGCCATCGAGGCGAAGGAGGGGGTGCAGATCAAGGCCGAGAACCAGACGCTCGCGACCGTGACCCTGCAGAACTACTTCCGCCTCTACCAGAAGCTCTCCGGCATGACGGGTACCGCCGAGACCGAGGCGGCGGAGTTCATGTCGACCTACAAGCTCGGCGTGGTCCCGATCCCCACCAACCGTCCGATGATCCGCAGGGACCAGCCCGACCTCATCTACAAGAACGAGCAGGTCAAGTTCGAGCAGGTCGTCGAGGACATCGTCGAGCGCCACCGCACGGGCCAGCCCGTGCTCGTCGGCACGACGAGTGTCGAGAAGAGCGAGTACCTCTCGCGCATGCTCGCGAAGCGCGGCGTCAAGCACGAGGTGCTCAACGCGAAGAACCACGCGCGCGAGGCCGCGATCATCGCCCAGGCGGGCCGCCTCGGTGCCGTCACCGTCGCCACGAACATGGCCGGCCGCGGTACCGACATCATGCTCGGCGGCAACGCCGAGTTCCTCGCGGTCGCCGAGATGAACAACCGCGGCCTCAGCCCCGTCGACACCCCCGACGAGTACGAGCGGGAGTGGGACGCCGTCTTCACCGCCGTCAAGGAGCGCGTCGAGACGGAGGCCGAGAAGGTGCGCGAGGCCGGCGGCCTCTACGTGCTCGGCACCGAGCGCCACGAGTCGCGCCGGATCGACAACCAGCTGCGCGGACGTTCCGGCCGTCAGGGCGACCCCGGCGAGAGCCGCTTCTACCTGTCGCTGCAGGACGACCTCATGCGCCTGTTCAACACGGGCGCGGCCGAGATGCTCATGCGCGGCGCGCCCGACGACCTGCCGATCGAGTCGAAGGCGGTGTCGCGCGCGATCCGCTCGGCGCAGTCGCAGGTCGAGTCGCGCAACGCCGAGATCCGCAAGAACGTGCTCAAGTACGACGACGTGCTCAACCGGCAGCGCGAGGCAATCTACTCGGACCGCCGCCACATCCTGCAGGGCGACGACCTGCACGACCGCGTGCAGAAGTTCCTCACGGATGTCGTGAGCGACGTCGTCGACGAGCACACGGCCGAGGGGTCGAGCGACGACTGGGACCTCGAGGCGCTCTGGACCGAGCTCAAGACCCTCTACCCCGTGTCGATCACGATCGACGAGGTGCTCTCGGAGGCGGGCTCGAAGGGCAGCCTCAAGGTCAAGGCCCTCAAGGAGGAGCTGCTCTCGGATGCGCGCATCGCCTACCAGCGACGCGAGGACCAGCTGGGCGACGCCGCGATGCGCGAGCTCGAGCGCCGCGTCGTGCTCTCGGTCATCGACCGGCGCTGGCGTGACCACCTCTACGAGATGGACTACCTCAAGGACGGCATCGGCCTGCGGGCGATGGCCCAGCGCGACCCGCTCGTCGAGTACCAGCGCGAGGGCTTCGCGCTCTACCAGTCGATGATGGACGCGATCCGCGAGGAGTCGGTCGGCTTCCTCTACAACCTCGAGGTCGAGGTCACGGGCGGCGACGGCCAGGCTCGCGTCGCGGCGAAGGGGCTCTCCGCCCAGCAGCCGCAGCAGAACCTGAGCTACTCGGCGCCGAGCGACGACGCCTCGGGTGACGTGGAGGTGCGCAACCAGCGCGGCCAGGTGGAGCGTGCCGCGACGGCGCGTGCCCAGGCGCGTCAGTCCGCCCCGCAGCAGCCGCAGGCGCCCGCCGCGCGCGGTGCGTTCGGTCAGCGCGTCGAGGGCGGCGCGCCGCAGCAGTCCCCGCTCAACCGCGCTCAGCGTCGCGCCCAGGACCGCAAGCACTAGTCGAGCCGCGTGCGGAGCCCCGCCCGCGTGGGTTCGCGCGTCAGAGGACGTGGATCGCGGTCGCCCGCCAGCGACGGTCGAGACCCTCGAGACGGATGGCGACCGCGCGCGTGCGGGCGCGTCCGTGGACGGTGACGACGGCCTCGACGATGCCGTCGCGCGGTTCGCACACCACGACGCTGCCGAGCGTGAAGACGGGACGCACGGCCGCTCGCCGCGCCGCCTGCCGCGCCTGGGCCGACACGACGACGCGCTTGAGCAGGGTCGTGTAGACGCCGTCGTCGACCCAGCGGGCGATCTGCTCGAGATCGCGGGCGCCCGCGATGATCTCGATGACGCACCGCGTGAGGTTCTCGAGGAGGGGGCGGGGATCGGGCAGCTCGCGCGTCGCGGACGGCTGTCGACCGAAGAGCTCCTCGTCGTCGAGGCGAGGGGCGACCACTCGTGCGGTGCTCCCGTCGACCGCCGCATCGCCTGCGCGCATGCTCACCCCTCTCCGTGGGCCGCACTGTCTGCCCCCGTATGGGGGACGCGCATCACCCTGTCACATGACGCTTCCTCGTGTCGAGAGTTCGTCGACACCTGTGGAGAACTATGACCTCGTGTGTCGCGCGGCCGTTACGGTCGCAGCCGTGCGCTGGGACGAGCTGTTCGCCGACATCGAGGGGCAACTCGAGCACGAGCTCGACCTCGAGCGGCAGGGGCTCGCTGCCGAGGAGGAGCGTCTGCGGCTCGGGCGCCTCGCGCTGCGCGACCGCGTGCTGGCGATGGGGCGGGCCGGCGAGATCGCGCTCGTCCTGAGCGACGGCGAGACCGTCGCGGTGCGCATCGAGTCCGCCGGCCGCGACTGGCTCGCGGGGGAGTGCCTGACGGGTGCCGCACGTCTCGCGGTCGTCGTGCCGCTCGGCTCGATCGCCGCCGTGCTGCCCGTGGGCGATCAGCTCGAGGCGGGCCTGCGCGCGAGCTCGGAGGCGCTCCCGGAGGTGACGGCACGGCTCGGGCTGGGCTTCGTGCTGCGCGACCTCTGCCGCAGGCGGTCGCCCGTCGAGCTCCGCACGCGCCTCGGCGTCGTGCACGGCACGATCGACCGGGTCGCGCGCGACCACCTCGATCTCGCCGAGCACGAGATGGGCGAGGCGCGGCGGGATCGTGTCGTGCGCCGCATCCGGCTCGTGCCGTTCGAGACGATCGTGTGGGTGCGGACGGGAGCCGACGCCGTCTAGGCGAAGAGCTCGGGAAGGTCGGTGAACTCCGCCTGGTTCCAGAGCCCGGCGCGGCGGGCCTCCTCGTAGCGCGCGGCGATGTAGGCCTCGAGCACGTCGCGCTCGACGCGCCACTGACCGTGGGTGCCGAGCTTGATGGCGGGCAGTTCCCCGCTGCGCACGAGCGCGTAGCACTGCCCGACCGAGATGTTGAGGATCTCGGCGGTGTCGGCGATCGTCAGGAACCGGCCGAGGCCGGGCGCCGCATCCGCTGTCATGCCCCGATTATGCGCAGGCGCGGGGGAGGCCGCCTCCCGGAGGGCCGGACCTGTGGATAAGACGGATGGCGGCGGGGTCCGCGGCGTCCGCCCGGACCCCGCCGCCCGTGTCACCCGGCCTCGGTGAGACCGTAGACGAGCGCGCCGCCCGAGACATCCCCGTCGGTCCACAGGAGGGTGACGAGTCGGCCGTCGAGCTCGAAGGCGCCCGAGTAGGCGTCGGCGGTGTTGAGCTCGGACGTCATCGTGTACCCGCCGTCGACGAGCCCCGCGGCGAGCCGCACGACCTCGTCGTGGGTGATCTCCTCCCACTGCGTGGTGAACGAGCCGTTGTCCATGTCGACGACCGCCGTGAGCTTTCCGTCGGGGACGGGAAGGTCGGACGGGAAGCTCGCGGGGAGCTCGAGGTCGTCGCCCGCCGTGACCGTGCCGTCGTCGGTGTCCCACGTGACGTCGTCGCCGTCCTGGTCGATGTCGACGCCGTTCTCCTCGAGCGTTCGGTCGATGATCGTCTCGACGGGGTTCGCGAAGCAGCCGGTGAGGCCGAGGCTCGCGGCGAGCACGGTGGCCGCGAGCAGGGGGAGTCGTGCGGTGTGGGTGATGCGCATGGTGGTGGTTTCTCCGATCGGTGCGGGGATGCGAGTTGACGCTACCTCACGTCGGGGAGGTGTGGATAACTCGACGGCTCGAGGGTCCTCGCGCGGCACCATGGCCCCGTCGCGCGCCGCGCGGCGGGAGGGACACGGATGGCATCCACGGCATCACGGCGCGCCGCCGTCGACATGCGGCTCGTGCTGGGGCTCGTGCTCGTGGCGGCGTCGGTCGCGGGCGTCGTCGCGCTCGTCGGCGCGTTCGATCGGCGCACGACGGTCTACGCGGCGGCCTCCGCCCTCACCCCCGGCGACCGCGTCGAGCGCGCCGACCTCGTCGCCCGCTCCGTGTCGCTCGACGGCGCCGACGAGCTCTACCTGCGCGAGGAGGACCTCAGCGAGGGCGGCCTCGTGGTCCTGCGCCCCGTGCGCGACGGGGAGCTGCTGCCCCGCACCGCGGTCGGCGACGCCGCGGGAGTGCGCTCGACGGCCGTCGTGCTGCGCCTCGCCTCGCCCGTGAGCGCCACGGTGACGCCCGGAGCGACGGTCGACGTGTGGTCGTCGCCCGTCGTCGACGACGGCCGCGGCTTCGGCGCACCCGTCGTGCTCGTTCCGGATGCGATCGTCGTGCGCATCGTCGAGGACGACGGGCTCGTCGCCTCGCGCGATGTCGGCACCGTCGAGGTGCTCGTCCCGCGCGCCCGCGTCGCCCGCGTACTCCAGGCACAGGCGGGCGGCGATGCCCTCGCCGTCGTGCCAGCCGGCCTGCCGATCGGGGGTTGAGCATGCGGGTCGCGCTCGTCGTGGCGCTCGACGCGGAGCGACGGCTCGCGGAATCCGCCGCCTACCACGGTCACGAGGTGCTCGCGCGGTGCTCGGGCGGCGACGAACTCGCCTCGCGGCTGCCGCAGCTCCCCGTCGAGCTCGTCGTCGTGGCGGCGACCCCGCAGCACCTCACCCGCGCCCTCGTCGAGACGGCCGACGCGGCGGGGGTGCGGATGCTCGTCGTGGTCGACGACGCCGAGCAGGCGGCGCACGCCTCGCGTCTCGGTGTCATCGACCATGTCGAGGGTCCCGCCGACTGGGCGCTGCTCGAGGGCGGGCGCGCGCCGCAGCCCGCCCCGAATGCCGAGGGCGACCTCGGCGGGCAGCCCGCCTCTCCGCGGGATGCCGTCCGCCGCCCGGCCGTCGTCGTCGCGGTGTGCGGGCCGCACGGTGCGCCCGGACGCACGAGCCTCGCGATCGCGCTTGCGGCGGAGTTCGCGGCCGCCGGCAGGCGCACGGTGCTCGCCGACGCCGACACCCACGCCGCATCCGTCGCACCGGCGCTCGGACTGCTCGACGAGGCGCCCGGGTTCGCGGCGGCGTGCCGCCTCGCGGGCCTCGGCGGACTCGACGAGTCGCAACTCGATCGTCTCGCCGTCGTGCCGCGGGGGACGCGGCATCCGTTCCGCGTGCTCACGGGCATCGGCCGGGCCACGCGCTGGCCCGAGCTCGGAGCCGCGCGCGTGGCGGCGGCCCTCGCCGTCCTGCGGGGGCTGTGCGAGGTGCTCGTGGTCGACGTCGCAGCGAGCCTCGAGCGCGACGACGAGCTCGCGAGCGATGTCGGAGCCCCGCGACGCAACGCCGCGGGCCTCGAGGTGCTCGCGGCCGCGGATCACGTGGTCGTCGTCGGAGCGGCGGACCCCGTCGGCATCCCGCGCCTGCTGCGTGCGCACGCGGAGCTGCTCGAGCTCGTCGAGCCCGATCGGATCTCGGTCGTCGTCAACAAGCTGCGCGCGGCCGCGGTCGGCGTGAACCCGGGCGGCCAGGTGCGCCAGACGCTCGCCCGGTTCGGCGGGATCGACGACCCCGTCCTCGTGCCGTGGGATCCCGCGGCCTTCGACGCCGCCGTGCTCGGCGCCCGACCGCTCCCGGATGCCGCGCCCCGCTCGCCCGCGCGTGCCGCCGTGCGCGCGCTCGCGGGTGCCATCGTGCCGGGAGCGCTCGGCGCGGGTCGGGCGCGCGGGCTGCGGCGGCGCACCGCGTGAGGCTCCCGTAGCCTTAGGGCGTGTCCACCCTCTCCGAGCTCATGCTTGCGCAGGGCCTCTCCACGGAGGCCGACGCCGAGTGGCTCCACCTGCTCGCCGCCGACGGACAGCTGCTGGCCGACCTCGCCTTCGCCGACATCGTGCTGTGGGTTCCGACGGCATCCGGGAGCTTCGTGGCCGTCGCGCACTCGCGCCCCTCCTCGGCGGCGACGCTCTTCTACCGCGACTTCGTGGGGCAGGAGATCAAGCCCGAGTGGCGCGACCAGGTGCGCCAGGCCTTCGACGAGGTGCGCATCGTCGACACCTCGGCGCCCGACTGGTACGAGGAGACCCCCACGCGGGTGCGCGCGGTTCCCGTGCTGCGGCGCCTGAGCCCGAGCGGCGCCGCCACGACGACGTCGCCCATCGCGGTGCTCACGCGGCACTCCAACCTGTCGGAGGCGCGCACGCCGAGCCGGCAGGAGCTCACCTTCAACCAGTGCGCCGACGACCTGTTCGGCATGATCGCGACGGGCGACTTCCCGGATCTCGGCGCCCCCACGCTGCCCCGCCGCGGGGCGCCGCGCGCGAGCGACGGCCTCATCCGCCTCGACGTCGACGGCAACGTGACCTTCGCGAGCCCGAATGCGCTCTCGGCCTTCAACCGCATCGGGTTCGCGGGCGAGCTCGAGGGGGAGTCGCTCGCGGAGGTCGCGACGGGGTTGCTCTCGGGCAAGCTCACGGTCGACGAGTCGCTGCCGCTCGTCGTCACGGGCCGCGCGCCGTGGCGCACCGACATCGAGGCCCGCGGGGTCACGGTGACGCTGCGCGCGATCCCCCTGCGGCACCGCGGGGAGCGGGTCGGCGCGATCGTGCTCATCCGCGACGTCACCGAGTCGCGTCACCAGGAGCAGGAGCTCATCACGAAGGACGCGACGATCCGCGAGATCCACCACCGCGTCAAGAACAACCTGCAGACCGTCGCGTCGCTCCTGCGCATCCAGAGCCGCCGCACCCACAACGAGGTCGCGCGCGACGCGCTCACGCAGGCGATGCGCCGTGTCGCGGCGATCGCCGTCGTGCACGACACCCTCTCGGAGGGCCTGAGCCAGAACGTCGACTTCGACGACGTCTTCGACCGCGTGCTGCTGCTCGTCGCGGAGGTCGCGTCGAGCCACAACACGACCGTGCGGCCGCAGAAGACGGGCTCGTTCGGCACGCTGCCCTCGGAGTACGCGACTCCGCTCGCGCTCGCGCTCACCGAGCTCGTCACGAACGCCGTCGAGCACGGCCTCGCGGGCCGCACCGACGGCGAGGTCACGATCTCCGCGAAGCGCAAGAGCGATACCCTCTCGGTGCGCGTGCGCGACAACGGAGGCGGCCTCCCCGAGGGCAAGGTCGGCTCCGGGCTCGGCACGCAGATCGTGCGTACCCTCATCCAGGGTGAGCTCGGGGGCACGATCGACTGGCACACTCTCGAGGGGGAGGGCACCGAGGTGACGATCGAGGTGCCGCTGCTCTACCTCACGCAGCGCGGCTAGCCTCCGCGCCCACCACCATCGGAGGGACACCGTCATGAACCAGGCCGCGCCCACGCCCGAGCGGATGAGCGAGGCGCGCGGGGCGGTCGTCGCGGGAACCGACGAGCCGGTCGAGGGCTTGCGGATCTGGTTCCTCGTGCCGGAGGTGCTGAGCGAGGCCGACGTCGACGAGTTCACGACGCGGATGGACGGGTACCCGTTCTGACCGCGGGGCTCGGGGCCCGGATGCGCGACGGGGCGGGAGGCGGAGCTTCGGGTCAGCTCGCGCGGCGGGCGCGCGCGGCGCGGCGCTTGAGGGCGCGGCGCTCGTCCTCGCTGAGGCCGCCCCAGACACCGGAGTCCTGGTTTGTCTCGAGGGCGTACTGGAGGCACTGCTCGGAGACGGTGCACCGACCGCACACGGTCTTCGCCTTCTCGATCTGGTCGACGGCGGGTCCCGTGTTGCCGACCGGGAAGAACAGCTCCGGGTCGACGGTGAGGCAGGCGGCCTTGTCGCGCCAGTCCATCTTGAGGTGCTCCATTCGTGTTGCTGTTGACGCTGTCTCGCGGATCGGGTGCAGATTCCGCGCGCGGCTGAAGAGGGTCCGAATGTGGCGGGGGATTTTGTCGACTCGGACGCACTCACCACGCTGTGAGCGTCACATCAACCGTCAACACTGTTTCATACTTGTTACGCCTTATCAATAGTCACCGGTTGGGATATCCCTGTGAAAAACCCTGCCCGTCCGCCCGCATTCTGGGGGCTTGCGGCCCTCCTCGGGATCGAGCTCGCGGCGGTCGCGGCGGTCGCGATCGTGCTGCTCGTCGACCTCGTCGCGGCCGAGCCGACCTCGCTCGCGACGGCGCTCGCGCTCACCGTGCTCGTGCTCATCGCGGTGGCCTGGATGGCCGCGACGATCGTCGGGCTCTTCCGGCGCCAGGGCTGGGTGCGGGCCTCCGCGATCGTGTGGCAGGTGCTGCAGTTCGCGATCGGGCTCGGGGCGCTGCAGGGCTCGTTCGCGCAGCCCGCGTGGGGCTGGCCCATCGTCATCCTCTCGGCGCTCACCTTCGCACTGCTCTTCCTGCCGGCGATCGTGCGATCGACCCCGGGACGAGACGCGCGCGACTGAGCGTCAGGCCGCCGCGCGCTCGAGGGCGTCGCGGAACGCCGCGATCGCGGGATGCCCCGCCGACGTCAGCCGCGTCGAGGTGAACACCGTGCGCCGTGGCTCGCCCTCGAGCGGCAGGAGCGGCACACTCGGTGCGGCGCCCTGCCAGATGAGGTCGGGGAGCAGGGCGACGGCGTGCCCCGTCTGGATGAGCCGCACATGCGCCTGCAGGTCGGCGGTCTCGAAGCGCACGTGCGGCTCGAAGCCGGCGCGGCGGCACAGCTGCTCGGCCCAGTGCCGCGACGCCGCTCCGCGCGGCTCCATGACCCACGCGGCATCGCGCGCATCCCGGATGTCGCGGATTCCCGAGCTGTCGGCGCTGCTGGCGGGCACGGCGAGCCGGATGGCGTCGGTCGTGAGGGGCCGCCGGTCGAGGCCCGCGAGCTGGGGCGCGGCGTGACCCGGGTACTCCTCGGCGATCACGAGGTCGAAGTCGCGCGCGAAGGTCTCGTGGAGCGCCGTCTCGGGTTCGCGCTGGGTGACGATCGCGGTGAGGGCGGGATGCTCGCGCTCGAGCACGTCGAGTGCCGCGGGCAGCAGGGCGAGCGCGACGGACTGGAAGATCGCGACCCGGATGACGCCGGTCGCCTGCTCGAGCGATGCGGCGAGCTCGGTGTCGGCCCGCTCGAGCGCCGCGAGGATCTGCTCGGTGTGCCCGACGAGCAGCTCCGCCTGGGGGGTGAGCTGCAGGCGCCGCCCCGCCTTGCGCAGCAGCGGCACGCCCGCCTCCCGTTCGAGCTGCGCGAGCTGCTGCGAGATCGCCGACGGGGTCTGGTGCACCGCCGCGGCGACGGCCGCGATCGTGCCGCGTAGCGACAGCTCCCGCAGGAGGGCCAGGCGGCGCACGTCGAGCACGTCTGAAGCATAAGCTGCGCTGACGTAAATCGCGAAGAATTCGTTGCTGTACCTTACGGGAGCCGCCGCCGCATACTGCTGCCGTGACCCCGCCGAAGCGCTCCGCGACCGCCGCCCCCGCATCCGTCCCGTCCCCCGCGGCCGACGCCGAGCTCGCGGCGGATGCCGTGGTCGAGCAGGTGCGCCGGTGGCTCGGGCACGCGGAGCGCCTGCCGGTCGACCCGTCGGCACGCCGGCTCGCGGGCCTCCTCCGCGACCCCGACGGGCTCGGCTTCGCGGTCGGCTTCGTCGACGGCGTCATCCGCCCCGAGGATCCCCGCGTCGCCGCGCGCGCACTCTCGCGCCTCGCCCGTCGGCCCCCGCGGTTCCTCGCGTGGCCGCTGCGGGCGGCCCTGCGGCTCGGGGGCATCGTGGCGCCCATCCTGCCGGGGGTCGTCGTGCCGATCGCGCGCGCCGTGCTGCGCCGCATGGTGGCCCACCTCGTGATCGACGCGCGCGACCCGGGCCTCGGACGCGCACTGCGACGTATCCGGGCTCGCGGTGCCCGGCCCAACGTCAACCTGCTCGGCGAGGCGGTGCTCGGGGAGCGCGAGGCGAACCGGCGCCTTCAGGGCACCCGCGTGCTGCTCGCGCGCGACGACGTCGACTACGTCTCGATCAAGGTGTCGGCGACCGTCGCGCCGCACTCCCCGTGGGCGTTCGACGAGGCGGTCGACGACATCGTGCGCGCCCTCACGCCGCTCTTCGAGGACGCGGCCGCGGCATCCCCGCCGAAGTTCGTGAACCTCGACATGGAGGAGTACAAGGACCTCGACCTCACGATCGCGGTCTTCACGGCCCTCCTCGAACAGCCGCGACTGCGCGACCTGGAGGCCGGCATCGTGCTGCAGGCCTACCTGCCGGATGCGCTCGGCGCCTACCTGCGACTGCGCGACTGGGCGCGGGCCCGACGGGAGGCGGGCGGCGCGGGCATCAAGGTGCGACTCGTGAAGGGCGCGAACCTGCCCATGGAGCGCGTCGACGCATCCCTCCACGACTGGCCGCTCGCGACGTGGCACACGAAGCAGGACACCGACACCAACTACAAGCGCGTGCTCGACGTGGCGCTGCGGCCCGAGAACGTCGACGACGTGCGCCTCGGCGTCGCGGGGCACAACCTCTTCGACCTCGCCTACGCGCGACAGCTCGCGGCCGGACGCGGGGTGACGGATGCCGTCGAGTTCGAGATGCTGCTCGGCATGGCGCCCGCGCAGGCGGAGGCCGTGCGGCGCGACGTCGGCGGGCTGTTGCTGTACACGCCCGTCGTCGCCTCCTCCGACTTCGACGCGGCGATCGCGTACCTCATCCGCCGGCTCGAGGAGGGGGCGGCGTCGGAGAACTTCATGTCGGCCGTCTTCGAGCTCGCGAGCTCGGAGGAGCTCTTCGCGCGTGAGCGCGACCGTTTCCTCGCCTCGCTCGCCCAACTCGACGACGCCGTCCCGGAGCCCCATCGTGTGCAGGACCGCACCCGTCCTCCCGCTCCCCGCGAGCCCGGCTTCCGCAACGCGCCCGACACCGACCCCTCGGTCGCGGCGAACCGCGTCTGGGCCCGCGCGGCCCTCACGCGCAGCCGCTCGACACAGCTCGGGGCCGACACGGTCGCCGCGTCGCTCGTGCCGGATGCCGCGGGTGTCGACCGCGTGCTCGCGACCGCGACCGCCGCATCCGCGTCGTGGGCGGGGCGCGGAGCCGACGGACGTGCGGCGATCCTGCACCGTGCGGGCGAGCTGCTCGAGGCGCGGCGCGGCGAGCTCGTCGAGATCATGGCGGCCGAGGCGGGTAAGACCGTCGACCAGTCCGACCCCGAGGTGTCGGAGGCCGTCGACTTCGCCCACTACTACGCCGAGCGCTCCCTCGAGCTCGAGCACCTCGACGGTGCCGCCTTCGAGCCCGTCGCCGTGACGCTCGTCGTGCCGCCGTGGAACTTCCCGCTCGCGATCCCCGCGGGCTCGACCCTCGCGGCGCTCGCGTCCGGCTCGACCGTCGTGTTCAAGCCCGCCCGTCGCACGGCGCGCACCGCGGCCGTGCTCGCCGAGGCGCTGTGGGAGGCGGGAGTGCCGCGCGAGGTGCTGCAGTTCGTGGTGCTCGGCGACTCGGCGCTCGGCGAGACGCTCATCGCCGACGAGCGCGTCGACCAGGTGATCCTCACGGGCGGGTACGAGACGGCGGAGCTGTTCCGCACCTTCCGCCCCGGCCTCCCGCTTCTCGCCGAGACGAGCGGGAAGAACGCGATCGTCGTGACGCCCACCGCCGACCTCGACCTCGCGGTGAAGGACGTCACGTACTCGGCGTTCGGGCACGCGGGGCAGAAGTGCTCCGCGGCATCCCTCGTGATCCTCGTCGGCTCGGTCGCGCGGTCGCGGCGCTTCCACGAGCAGCTGCTCGACGCCGTGCGCTCGATGCCCGTGGGCGACGCCGCCGATCCGACGAGCCGCATGGGTCCGCTCATCGCGCCCGCCGATGGCAAGCTGCTCGACGCCCTCACCCGAGTGCAGCCGGGGGAGAGCTGGCTGCTCGAGCCCCGCCGTCTCGACGCCGAGGGGCGGATGTGGTCGCCCGGCATCAAGACGGGCGTCGCGCCGGGCTCGCCCTTCCACCTCACGGAGTACTTCGGCCCCGTGCTCGGCATCATGCACGCGGCGAGCCTCGACGAGGCGATCGAGCTGCAGAACGCCGTCGACTACGGGCTCACGGCCGGCATCCACTCGCTCGACGCCGCCGAGGTGTCCCGCTGGATCGACCGCGTCGAGGCGGGCAATCTCTACGTCAACCGCGGCACGACGGGCGCGATCGTGCAGCGGCAGCCGTTCGGCGGCTGGAAGCGCTCGGTCGTGGGCGCGGGCACGAAGGCGGGCGGGCCGAACTACCTGCTCGGTCTCGGGCGCCTGGTTTCCCGGCCGGCCGCCGACGTCGACGCCGAGCTCCGGCTCGACCCCGCGGCCGAGGCGGTCGTGGCGGGCTTCGGGGCGCGGTCCGCCGCGGCGCGCGAGATGCTTTTGCGGGCGGCGACGAGCGATCGCCGGGCCTGCGCGGAGGAGTTCGGGGTCGTGCGCGACGTGACGGGACTCCTCGCCGAGCGCAACGCCTTCCGCTACCGGCCCGTGCCCGTGACCGTGCGCGCCGAGGTGGGTGCGGATGCCGTCGCGCTCGCGCGCGTCGTGCTCGCCGGGCTCGCGAGCGGCGCGCCGCTGACGCTGTCGGTGGCCGAGCGGCTGCCGGAGCACGAGGAGGCCGCGCTCCACGCGGCGGGGGTCGAGCCGCGCGTGGAGGAGCCGGATGCGTGGCGTGCCGCGGCGTCCGGCCTGCGCGACGCCCGCATCCGGCTGGTGGGCGGACGTGGGGCGGACCTTCTCGCCGCGCTCGGCGGTCGCCCCGACATCACCGTGTACGACGGCGAGGTGACGGAGGCGGGGCGCGTGGAGCAGCTGCCGTTCCTGCGCGAGCAGGCCGTGTCGATCACGGCGCATCGCTTCGGCACACCGAGCCCCCTCGTGGACGTGCTCCCGCTCGGCTGAGGGGGCACGCGGGGGGTCAGTTGACCATGTTGATGTGCTGGCCCGTGACGAGCGGGTAGTCGACGACGCTCGTGCCGTCGAGGTCCTCGGCGTGCATGTTGACCCCGGTGATCTGACTGTTCTCGTAGGTCGTGTAGTAGTACATGCCCGTGTCGGTGTTGCAGCACGACGAGTAGATCGTGATCTCGTACTTCCCCGGCGCGACCTCGACGCATCCGCGCTGCTGCGCGACGGAGCCGAGGATCTGGAAGAACTGGCTGATCGATTCGGACTCGGAATCACCCGACAGCGAGTTGGCTTTCGTGAACGCTGCTTTCACAAAACGCGACGCAGATGACAGATCTCCCGGTAATCCCATCGCTCCCATTCCTCGGCTGTAGGTGTCGAGCTTCAGATCGGGGAAGAAGTTGTTCGCGGGAGACTCGATCGACAGACTCATGAAATCGTTCAGTCGGAAAGTCTGGATGTCGAAGGTGGGATTGTTCGTCAGGACACCGATCGGGTTGTCGTAGATCTTCAGTCCATCCTTCACCGATTCCACGGTGATGGAGGCGGTTCTGTCGGAGATGATCCAGTGCAGCGGCGACAACGGGAGCTTCTCGCTAAATGAGATGTTCACCAGGTTCAAGTCGGCAAGCGCCTTGCGCGCATCGTCAACCGTCGCGCATCGACCGAGGATCCACGGGATGAACTCGAATGGCGTGACGTTCGTCTTGCCCTGCGCTTCGGGCTTGTAATCGCAATTGTCCGGAAAGTTCAGGCCCGCCATGCTGAGCCCTCGCTCATTGGTGCAGTCGTAGTAGAGCGGGTAGTCGTCCTGGACGAACGCCATACCGATCATGGCGTAGTGACTCTCCAGCGAAGGCATTCTGAGGACGCTCACTGGGACATCCATCGAATTCCTGGGTGAAGGCAGAGTTAATCGCTGATCGGTTCACGTGGTGACAGTCATGCTTGATGCATGACCTACGCGCGCAAGTCACTCATCTCACTCCAAGACACGCCGTACTATTGATTGAAACGTGCTCCTGCGTTTCTGACCCACATGGATGTGGGAAATGCAGGTGTTGCAGGAGCTTTCACCTGCAACCATTTCCGCCATCCATGGCGGTCACACGTGGTC
>JAEYZI010000089.1 GCA_023428065.1 Actinomycetes bacterium
GGGCTCGGCTCGATCGGCAGCAGGTCGGGCTCGGGGAAGTAGCGGTAGTCGTCGGCATCCGACTTGGGGCGACCGGCGGAGGTGACCCCGCGGTCCTCGTGCCAGTGGCGCGTCTCCTGCGTGATCGAGCCGCCCGCGGCGAGGATCGCCGCCTGCCGCTGGATCTCGTAGCGCACCGCGCGCTCCACCGAGCGGAACGAGTTCACATTCTTCGTCTCGGTGCGGATGCCGAGCTTCACCTCGGGGTGCGGGTTCACGGATGCGTCGTGCCCGTCGGCCAGCTCGGCCGCCGGGGCCGTGCGCGGACGCAGCGACACGTTCGCGTCGCAGCGGAGGTTGCCGCGCTCCATGCGCGCCTCCGAGATGCCGAGCGACCGCGCGATCTCGCGGATCGTCGACACGTACGCCTTCGCCACCTCGGGCGCGCGGTGCTCGGTGCCGAAGATCGGCTTCGTCACGATCTCCACGAGCGGCACGCCCGCGCGGTTGTAGTCGACGAGCGAGTACTCGGCGCCGTGGATGCGGCCCGTCGCGCCACCCATGTGGGTGAGCTTGCCGGCATCCTCCTCCATGTGCGCCCGCTCGATCGGGATCGTCACCGAGGTGCCGTCCTCGAGCTCGATCACGAGCGAACCCTCGAAGGCGATCGGCTCGTCGTACTGGCTGATCTGGTAGTTCTTCGCGAGGTCGGGGTAGAAGTAGTTCTTGCGCGCGAAGCGGCTCGACGGGGCGATCTGGCATCCGAGCGCGAGGCCCAGCGAGATCGAGTACTCGATCGCCTTCTCGTTCACCACCGGGAGGCTGCCCGGCAGCCCGAGGCACAGCGGCGTGATCTGCGTGTTGGGCGGGGCGCCGAAGCCGCCGGGGGCGGCCGGGTTCGGGGCGTCGCTGAACATCTTCGTCGTGGTCGACAGCTCGACGTGCACCTCGAATCCGAGCACCGGCTCGAACAGCTCGAGCGCCTTGTCGAAGTCCATGAGGTCGGGCTTGGCCATGGGTTCGATTCTAGGCGCGGGGCGAGGGGCCGATGCGCGGGCCGCTCCCCCACCCCCTACCGTGGAGGGGTGGATGCGGAGGCACTGGCCGAGCGGGCGCGGCACCTCGCGGATGCGCGGGGCGGGCGCGTGCTCGTCGGCATCGCGGGCGCGCCGGGCGCCGGCAAGTCGACGCTCGCGGAGGCGCTCGTCGCGGCGCTCGGCGAGCGTGCGGCGCTCGTGCCGATGGACGGCTTCCACTACTCGCAGCGCGTGCTGGGCCTGCTCGGCCGCGCCGACCGCAAGGGCGCACCCGACACCTTCGACGCGGAGGGGCTCGCGGCGCTGCTCGCCCGCATCCGCACCGCCGACGGCCCCGTCTACGCGCCCACCTTCGACCGCTCGATCGAGGAACCCGTCGCGGCGGGCACCGTCGTGCCCGCGGGCGCCGACATCGTGGTCGTCGAGGGCAACTACCTGCTGCTCGACGACGGCCCGTGGGCGCCGCTGCGCGGGCTGTTCGACGAGGTGTGGTTCCTGCGCATCCCGCCCGACGAGCGGATGCGGCGGCTCGTCGAGCGGCACATGCGCTTCGGGCGCACGCGCGAGGCCGCGGAGGCGTGGGTCGCCACGGTCGACGAGCCGAACGCCCGGCTCGTGGAGGCGAGCGCCGGGCGGGCGCACCTCATCCTGACGCCGGAGGGGTAGCGCGGGGCGCGCGTCGCGCGTCGGCGACGCGCTCGAGCTCGCCGCCACAGACATGACGAGGCGGCATCCGGAGCGCTCGCCACGCCCGGATGCCGCCCCGCGTCTCTCAGTTGTCGACTTCGCCGCGCCAGGCGCCCGTCTCGGCGCCGCGCGACTCGATGAACATCTTGAAGTTCTCGAGGTCCTTCTTGACCGCGTGCTTGCCGGCCCCCACGAAGGAGCCGACGTGCTCGAGGAACCCCTCGGGCTCCCAGTCGACCTGGGCGGTCACGCGGCACGAGGTGTCGCTGAGCCGGTGGAACGTCACGACGCCCGCGTGCTTCGCGTCGCCGCCGACGCTCGTCCAGGCGACGCGCTCCTCCGGATGCTGCTCCGTGATCTCGGTGTCGAACTCGCGCACCGCGCCGCCCACGTTCACCTTCCACCGCACATGGGTCTCGTCGATCTGCGTGATCGTCTCGACCTCCTCCATGAATTCGGGGAACGACTCGAACTGCGTCCACTGGTTGTACGCGGTGTCGACGGGAACGTCGACGTCGATGCTCTCGATGATCTGAGCCATGGGGTCTCCTTCTTTCTCCTCCATTCGACGTGAGGGGTGCGGATGTGCCCAGCCCGTTGACAGGTCCGGATGCGGCAGGTAGAGGCGGGGGGGCGGCGCGGCTGCTTCCTCCTCCCCAACTGCCGGGGTACGCGAGTTCTCCACGGATCCTCGCCAGCCTCTAGAACATAGGTTCGAACCTCGGAAGAATGGCTGCATGCCCACGATCACCGACGCACTCGCCGCCATCGGCGACCTGTCGACGTCGTTCGCGCCCGCCTCCCCCGCGGCGCTCAGCGACGACGAGCTGCTCGTCGGGCAGCGGGCGATCGCCGAGGTGCGTCGGCGTCTCGATGCGCTGGCTGCGGCGGTCGCGGGTGAGATCGCGCATCGCTCGCGGCGCGAGCTCGGCCGCGAGGGGCTTGCGCAGTCGCGTGGGCAGCGCACGCCCGAGGGGCTCATCTCGCAGCTGACGGGGTCGTCGGCGCGGGATGCGCGCACGTTCGTGAAGGCGGCCGAGCTGTTGCCGGTCGAGCCGACGCGGGCCGGGTCGACCGCGGCCGAGGCGCCGGCGCCTCCCGCATGGTCGGCCGTGCTGGGGCGCGCGGTCGCGACCGCGACCATCTCGGTCGCGGCGGCCGACGTGATCCGCATCCGGCTCGCGGCGGTCGGCCGGCCCGATCTCTCGCCTGCTGCGCGGGAGCGGGTGCTCGAGGCGCTCGCTGTCGCGGCCGAGAAGCTCGTGGCGGAGGCGCAGGCGACCACGATCGAGCAGCTCGCCGCCCGGGCCGCACGTGCACGTGATGACATCGACGCGGCCGGCGTCGCCGCCCGGGAGGAGGCGCTGCGGGAGGCACGCTACCTGCGGGTCACCCGGCAGCTCGACGGCACGGCCCGCATCCAGGGTGTGCTGGATCCAGAGTCGGCCGCGATCGTGATCCCGATCCTCGACGCCGCCACCTCGCCACGGCGCGGCGGACCGCGCTTCGTCGACCCGGATGCCGCGGCCCGCGCCGACGACCTCGTGCGTGACGAGCGCGCCACCGAGCAGCTGGCCCTGGACACCTTCGTCGACCTGCTCCAGGCGGGTGCCCGTGTCGACCCGGGCCGCCTGCTCGGGGACCGCACCCCGGCTGTCCGCATCCTCGTCACGAAGGCCGACCTCGACACCCCCGCCGACACCGACGGACACCGCCCGGGGGCCGCCTACTTCGAAGACCAGACCGATGCCGTCTCGATCGCCACCGCGGAGCGCTACATCTGCTCCTCCGGAGCGGTGCCGATCCTCTTCGACGGCGACGGGCGCGTGCTCAACCTCGGCCGCGAACAGCGCCTCTTCAGCCAGAAACAGCGCCTCGCCCTCGCCGCCCGCGATGGCGGATGCCGCATGTGCGACCGACCACCCTCCTGGTGCGAAGCCCACCACATCGATCACTGGGACGAACACCACGGCCGCACCGACATCGACGACGGCGTGCTCCTGTGCCGCTTCTGCCACCTCACCGTCCACAACCGCGGCTGGCGCATCCGCCGCCGTGGCACCGACTACCTCCTCGAACACCCCGACGAGCACGGCACCCTCCGCCACACACCCCTGCCCACCCGCAGCCCCGCACTCCAACGACTCCTCACCACCGCCTAGGACGGCGGCGATACCGAGCCGGTGCTTCACGCCCGGGCCACTGAGTCGCCGAGCCACTGAGTCGCCGAGCGCAGGGCGCGCGGCCGGGCGCCGACACGCAGAACGCCCGCCGGCGACGTGCGCGGGCGGGCGTTGTCGCGGTGAGGTCAGCTCTGCACGAAGTCGACGAGCGCCCGCGTCACCTCGTCGCCGTGCGTCGCGAGAAGGCCGTGCGGGGCGTTCTCGACCTCCACATAGGTGGCATCCGGCAGCAGCTTCGTGAACCGACGCGCGGTCGCGTCGATCGGCAGGATGCGGTCGGCCGTGCCGTGCAGGATCAGCACCGGGATGCCGAGCTCGCGCACGCGGTCCACATCCGCTCGGAAGTCGCTCGCCCACGTGGGAACGACCGCCCAGTCGGCGATCGCGCCCGACATGTAAGCGACGCGGTTGTCGTTTGCGAGGTGCTCCTCGCTCACCCGCGTACCGCGGTTCTCGTCGAGGTTGTAGAAGTTCTCGTAGAAGGACGTGAACCACGCGTAGCGGTCCTTCTTGATCGCCGCGACCGTGTCGTCGATGAACGCCTGGTCGAGTGCGCCCTCCGGGTTGCCGTCGGTCTTCAGCAGGAACGGCTCGAGCGAGGCGAGGAACGCGGCCTTCGCCACGCGCTCACCGCCGTACGTGCCGAGGTAGCGCCCCACCTCGCCCGTCCCCATCGAGAAGCCCACGAGGATCGCATCGCGCAGATCGAGCGTCTCCATGAGCGTGTTGAGGTCGGCGGCGAAGGTGTCGTAGTCGAAGCCCGTCGACACCTGGGTCGACTGACCGAAGCCGCGACGGTCGTAGCTGATCACGCGGTAGCCCGCCTCGATGAGCGCGCCCTCCTGCGTCTCCCACGAGCGCCCGTCGAGCGGGAACCCGTGGATGAGCACGACCGGCTGCCCCGAGCCGCGGTCGTCATAGTGCAGCTCGATGGGGGTGCTGTTCTCGTGTCCGACGGTGATGTAACCCATTTCCCTTGCCCTTCCTCTCGTGAGAACGATCGTTCTCGACTGGGCATCACTATAGAGAACGATCGTTCTCGCCGCAAGGTATGATTCGGATATGACCGTCATGCACGAGGCTGGACCGCGCGAGCGCATCGTCGATGCCGCCGACCGCCTCTTCTACACGCGCGGCGTCAACTCGGTGGGCATGGACCAGGTGCGAGATGCCGCGGGCGTCTCGCTCCGGCGCCTGTATGCCGCCTTCCCCGCCAAGGAGGACGTGATCCTCGCCGTGCTCGACAAGCGCCACCGCGCGTGGACCGACGCCGTCGAGGAGCGCATCGCCGCCGCGCCCGACGCGCGCGCCAAGGTGCTCGCCGTCTACGACTTCCTCACCGACTGGTTCGCGGAGGCCGACTTCCGCGGCTGCGCGTTCGTCAACACCTTCGCCGAGCTCGGAGCCACCTCCCCGCGCGTCGCGGCCGCCATCCAGGAGCACAAGGCGGGCTTCCAGCGCCGCCTCGCGGAACTCGTCGCGCAACTGGGCGGGCCGGCATCCCTCGCCCCCCAACTGGCGATTCTCGCGGAGGGCGCCCAGACGACCGCGGCGATCTCAGGCGACCCGGTGGCGGCATCCCAGGCGCGCGACGCCGCGATCACCCTCATCGACGCGGCGATGGCCGCAGCGCGATAGCAGCGGGCGGTTCTCCGGCTCGACGCGACGGGACGATCGCGGGCGGCCCAGGCAGATTCCGACACGCGCGAAAACCCCACGCGTCTGCGCATATGTGTACAGTGTCTACATCCGGCACGCAGTTCGTCCGAGGAGGAGCCATGACCGCACAGCCCGCCGTCACCGACTACGACACCTGGCGTCGAGAGCTCGACGCCCTCCGCATCCGCGAGAAGGCAGCGACGCGCGAGCTCGACGCCGTCGCCGCCCAGCGGCGCCGCCTGCCCATGGTAGAGCTGCCCGAGTACACCCTCGTCGGCGAACACGGCCCCGTGACGCTCGCGGAGATCTTCCAGGGCAAGCGGCAGCTCATCACCTACCACCACATGTGGCAGGACGGCGCCGAGTGGCAGTGCCCCGGCTGCACGGGCTACACCTCGCAGTTCACGCGCCTCGAGTTCCTCGACGCCTACGACGCGCGCTTCGTCATCGTGTCGCAGGGCCCCATCGACGACCTGCTCGCCTACCGCGACAAGACCGGCAACAAGATGGAGTGGTACTCCACCGCCGACAGCCCCTTCGGCGCCGACGTCGACGCGCCGAAGGGCGGCGGCTTCGCCGTCAACGTGTTCTTCCGCGACGGCGACACCGTGTACCGCACGTGGCACACCAACGGACGCGGCACGGAGCAGCTCAGCCACACCTTCCCGCTCATCGACCTGCTGCCGTACGGTCGACAGGAGGGGTGGCAGGACTCCCCCGACGGGTGGCCCCAAGACGAAAACCCCGGCTCACGATGGAGCGACGCCTGGGAGATCGCAGCGGCCTACGGCCCCGACCCGAACGTGACGGCGGGCGAGCATCACCACCACCACTGAGGTGACCTCGGTGGGGTCGGCGACGTGACAGGCCCCTCGCCGCGTGCGGACTAGAGCGCCGGCGCCTGCGCGAGCAGCGGACCGCCCCACTTCGCCTCGAGCAGCTGCTCGAGCGCGGCACCCACGGTGTAGAGCCGCGCGTCCTCACGCGCAGGCGCCATGAACTGGATGCCGACCGGCAGGCCATCCTCGGGCGCGAGGCCCGACGGCAGCGAGATGCCGGGAACCCCCGCGAGGTTCGCCGGGATCGTCGTGAGGTCGTTGAGGTACATCGCGAGCGGGTCGTCCACCTTCGAGCCGAGCGGGAACGCCGTGGTCGGCGCCGACGGCGTCGCGAGCACGTCGACCTGCTCGAATGCGGAGGCGAAGTCGCGCTGGATGAGCGTGCGCACCTTCTGCGCCGAGCCGTAGTAGGCGTCGTAGTAGCCGGCCGAGAGCGCGTAGGTGCCGAGGATGATGCGGCGCTTCACCTCGTCGCCGAAGCCCGCCTCACGTGTCGCCGACATGACGTCCTCGACCGTGGGCTGCCCCTCGGGCGTGACGCGGAGGCCGAAGCGCACCGAGTCGAACTTCGCGAGGTTGCTCGACGCCTCCGCGGGGAGGATCAGGTAGTACGCCGCGATCGCGTACTGGAACGACGGGGCCGAGACGGGCACGAGCTCCGCACCCTGGGCCTCGAGCAGCGCGAGCGCCTCCTCGAAACGCTGCACGACGCTCGGCTGGAAGCCCTCGCCGCCCGCGAGGTCGGTGACCACGCCGATGCGGAGGCCGCGCACGGCGCCCTCGCGCTGCCCGGCGCGCGCGGCATCCGCGAACGAGGGCCACGCATCCGGGATCGAGGTGGAGTCGTGCGGGTCGTGCCCGCCGATGACGTCGTGCAGCAGGCCCGCGTCGAGCACGCTGCGCGTGACGGGGCCCACCTGGTCGAGCGAGGAGGCGAGCGCGATCGCGCCGTAGCGCGAGACGCCGCCGTACGTCGGCTTGACGCCGACCGTTCCCGTCACCGCGGCGGGCTGACGGATCGAGCCGCCCGTGTCGGAGCCGAGCGCGAGCGGGGCCTCGAACGCGGCGACGGCCGCAGCCGAGCCGCCGCCCGATCCGCCGGGGATGCGCGTGAGGTCCCAGGGGTTGTGGGTGTTGCCGAAGGCGGAGTGCTCGGTGGAGGAGCCCATCGCGAACTCGTCCATGTTCGTCTTGCCGAGCGGCACGAGACCGGCCGCCCGCAGTCGCGCGACGACGGTCGCGTCGTACGGCGGCACCCAGCCCTCGAGGATGCGCGAGCCCGAGGTGGAGGGCATGTCGCTCGTGCACAGCACGTCCTTGATGGCGACGGGCACGCCCGCGAGGCCGGATGCGGCGCCCTCGGCGCGCGCCTTGTCGATCGACGCGGCGGTGTCGATCGCCGACTGGTTGAGGTGGAGGAACGCGTGCACCTCACCGTCGACCTCGGCGATGCGGTCGAGGTGCGCCTGGGTGACCTCGACGCTCGAGACCTCCCCCGCGTCGAGCAGGGCGGCGAGCTCGGCGGCCGACTTCGTGACGAGGCTCACTGCTCCTCCCCCAGGATCGAGGTGACCTTGAAGTAGTCGCCGTCGCGCTCCGGCGCGCCCGCGAGGGCCTCGTCGGGCGTGAGGGTGGCCCCCACGACATCCGGGCGCGTGACCGTGCCGAGCGCGATGGGGTGGCTCGTGGCGGGCACGTCGGGTGTCGCCACCTGGCGCACGGTGGCCACGGCGTCGACGATCTGGCCCAGCTCGCCCGTCAGGCGCTCCACCTCCTCGTCGGTCAAGCCGATGCGCGAGAGGTGCGCGAGGTGGCGCACGAGGTCAGGGGTGATCTCAGACACGCCCTCCATCCTACGAGGGCGCCGAGGGGCGGACGGCTCAGCGGACGCGCGTGAACGCCCGCGCGAAGTCGCCGCGCGCGTGATCGGGGCCCACCACCTGCTCCCCCTCGCCGATCGCGATGAGGGCGAGGTTGCGCAGCGACATGCCGCCCGCCGCGAAGTAGTCGTTGTGGGTGATCGCCCCCGCGAGCTGCTCGCCCGTGAGCGGGTCGACCCCCGCCGCGACCGAGAACAGGTGGGCGCCGTAGGCGCGCGAGGCCGGCTGGCTGCCGAACACGCCGGATGCCGGGATCGGGTCCCACTCGGCCGCGCCGACCCACACGTTGCCGTCGGTCACGTGCAGCTCGGAGGCGCTGCGGGCCGGGCTGCCGGGAGAGCCGACGACCGCGAGCGCGTCGACGCTCACGTCGTCCTCGGCGAGGGAGAGCAGCGCGGCCGTCGAGCCGTAGGAGTGGGCGAGCACGGCGAGGTAGGGCTGGTCGTCGCCGCGGGCGGCTCGGAGTCCCGTGAGCGACGCCGTGAGGGCATCCCTCCCCTCGCGGGCGAGTTCCATCGAGGCGACGTTGACGAGGCTCGGCGTCGTGTAGCCGATCCATGCGACCGCGGCGACCGTGGGGTGCTCGCCCGGGTGCAGGGCCTCAAGGCGCCGGAGCTGCTCGTCGACGAGGGTCTGCGCGGTCGCCGTCCAGGCGTCGATCTGGGCATCGACGCCGAAGAACATGCCGGGGACGAGATAGCTCACGTAGTCGGCGGTCGCGAGGTCGCCGACCGCGATCACCGCGCGCCCCTCCCCCGTGACGTCGAGTCCGACGAGCCGACGGCGCTCGCCGCCCGTAGTGAGGGCGCGCTCGATCTCGCCGAGCATGTGGCGACGCGCCTCGAGTTCACGTCGTTCGGCGCGTCCGACGGTGCCCGAGCGGAGGCGGGCGTCGATCTGCCGCCCCGTCTCCTGGAGCACGTCGCGATTCGCGAGGTCGCGCGCCCGGTAGGGCACACCCTCGAGGTTGCCGACGAGCTGCGGGGCGAGCGAGCGCAGCGTGCCTCGTCCACTCGCGGGCGCAGCATCCCACCAGGCGGCGACGGATGCGGCGGAGGGCGGCGAGGCGAGCAGGGCACCCACCGCCTCGGGATGCGTCTCGAGGAACGCGCGCACGTCGCCGCGCGGCATGGAGTCGAGGCGGTCGAGGAGCGCGATGCCCTGGAGGGCGTCGAGGGGGGTCGTGGGGCCGCCGACGGGGTCGGTCTTCAGCCAGGCGGGGGTCTCGCCGACCACGACCTGCGTCGCGGGCACGCCTATCGCCCCGGTGTGGGTCACCGGGGTCGCGAGCAGCAAGGCGATCTCGAACAGCTGATTGCCCTTCCCAGTAGCGCACAGCAGCGGATGGGGCATTCTAACGCGGGCATGCGTTCCGACGCCGACGGAATCTCAACGCCCGTCGTCAGTTCACTGTACGTTGCCCGCGGGCCACCCGCGTGCTCAGGGGGCGGGCGGCCCCTCGGCGAGGAAGCGGCTGAAGTCGTCGGCGTCGATCACGGGGATGCCGAGTTCGGCGGCTTTCGTGGCCTTCGATCCGGCGCCCGGCCCGATCACGACGTAGTCGGTCTTCTTGCTCACGCTCGACGCGGGCTTGCCGCCGGCGCGGATCACGGCCTCCTGGGCTTCGTCGCGCGAGTGCTCGGGCATCGCCCCCGTGACGACGACCGTGAGCCCCGAGAGCGGGCCGTCGACGGCGGCCGCCTGACCCGGTCCGGGGTGGCCGGGCGTCGCCCACGGCACCCCCGCGGCGGCCCAACGATCGACGATCTCGACGTGCCAGTCGACCGCGAACCAGTCGAGCACCGCGTCGGCGATGATGCCGCCCACCCCGTCGACGGCTGCGAGCTCCTCGCGCGATGCGGTGCGGATGGCGTCGAGCGAGCCGAACCAGTCGGCGAGCGCGCGTGCGGCGACCGGGCCGACGTGGCGGATGTTGAGCGCCACGAGGAAGCGCCACAGCTCCTTCGACTTGGCCTTCTCGAGCTCCGCGAGCAGGGTCTTGGCGACCTCCGACGGACCCTCGATCGCATCCTGCCCCTTCCGCGCGTGCTGCACGATCTTGCGGAACGGGGTGCGCACGTCGAACGAGCCGTCGGGCAGCACCTTGCGCTCACCCGTCTCGGCGTCGCGCACGACGACCTCGATGGGCATGAGCTGCTCGAGCGTGAGGTCGAAGAGCCCCGCCTCGGTCTCGAGCGGGGCGCCCACCTCCGCCTGCGTGAGGGCGGCGGCGCCCACCTCGCCGAGCCCCTCGATGTCGAGGGCGCCGCGGGAGCCGATGTGCTCGACGCGGCCGCGCACCTGCGCGGGGCACGCACGCGCGTTGGGGCAGCGCAGGTCGATGTCGCCCTCCTTCGCGGGGGCGAGCGGCGTGCCGCACTCGGGGCAGTCGGCGGGCATGACGAACTCGCGCTCGCTGCCGTCGCGCAGGTCGACGACGGGGCCGAGCACCTCGGGAATGACGTCGCCCGCCTTGCGCAGCACGACCGTGTCGCCGATGAGCACGCCCTTCGCCTTCACGATGTCCTGGTTGTGGAGGGTCGCCTGGCGCACGGTCGAGCCCGCGACGCGCACGGGCTCCATGACGGCGAACGGGGTCGCGCGGCCCGTGCGACCCACCGACACGACGATGTCGAGCAGCTTGGTCTGCACCTGCTCGGGCGGGTACTTGTACGCGATCGCCCAGCGCGGTGCGCGGCTCGTGGCTCCGAGCTCATCGTGCAGGGCGAGCTCGTCGACCTTGACGACGATGCCGTCGATCTCGTGCTCGACGTCGTGCCGGTGCTCGCCGTAGTGCGCGACGTAGGCGAGCACCGCGTCGATGTCGGCGTTGACCTTGCTGTAGGGGGTCGTCGGCAGACCCCACCCGCGCAGGATCTCGTAGATCTCGCTCTGGGCGGAGACGGGCGGGTCGGGCCACGCCCCGATGCCGTGCACGTAGAGCCGCAGGGCGCCGATCCGCGCGAGTGCGGCCTCCCGCTCGAGGCCCTCCTTCTTGTCGAGCTGCTGACGCAGCCCGCCGGATGCCGCATTACGGGGGTTCGCGAAGGCCGGGAAGCGGCGCGCGGCGGCCGTCTCGGCCTTCTCGCGATCGAATGCGGTGCCGCGCGCGGCGGCGCGCTCCTCCGCCTCGGCGACGACGCGGTCGCGGAGCTCGGCCTGCAGGGCGTTGAGCTGCTCGAACGACGCGACGGGGATGAACACCTCGCCCCGCACCTCGACGAGCGCCGGATGACCGGTGCCCGAGAGCCGCTCGGGGATGTCGGCGAGCCGCAGCGCGTTCTCGGTCACGAGCTCGCCGACGCGCCCGTCGCCGCGGGTGGCGGCGGAGGTGAGCACGCCGTTCTCGTAGCGCAGGTTGATCGCGAGTCCGTCGATCTTGAGTTCCGTGAGCCAGTGCACGGGCCGCCCGGCGGCATCCTGGGTCTTGACGCACCAGTCGCGCAGCTCTTCGGCGGAGAAGACGTTGTCGAGGCTCAGCATGCGCTCGGCGTGCTGGATGGTGGCGAGGCCGCCCGCCTGCACTCCGCCGCCGACGGTCTGGGTGGGCGAGTCCTGGCTCTGCAGCTCGGGGAAGATGCGCTCGAGCTCCTCGAGGCGGCGCATCATGGCGTCGTACTCGGCGTCGTCGACGAGGGTCGTGTCGTGCTCGTAGTAGGCCTCGCGCAGCTCGAGGATGCGGGCCGTGAGCGCCTCGGCCTCCTCGTGCGCCTTCTGCAGGGTCGCCCGCGTCTGCTCGGGAACCTGCTCGACCTCGTCCGTCTTCGCGCCACGTGCCACGGATGCCAGCCTAGGGGCGGCCCCCGACGGCGGGTGGGCCTTGACGCGGGGTCAGATGGCGGCGGGCACCGCGGACACCGTGCGGTCGATCGTGCACTGCCCCGCGACGCGCGTGCCGACGTAGACGACCGCCGTCTGCCCGGGGGCGACGCCCTCGATCGGCTCCGCGACGCGTACGACGAGCTCGTCACCCTCGATGCACGCGAGCGCCGGCACGGGATCGGCGTGCGCGCGCACCTGCACCTCGCACGCGAAGCCGGCCGCGGCATCCGCGGGTGCGGCGCCCGCCCAGCTGTAGCGCGAGCCGGCGAGCTCGACGACCGCGAGCGCCTCGCGCGGGCCCACGACGACCTCGTTCGTCTTCGGGCGCACCTCGAGCACGAAGCGCGGGCGCCCGTCGGGGGCCGGGTAGCCGATGTTGAGGCCCTTGCGCTGCCCGACCGTGAAGGCCGCGGCGCCCGGGTGTGTGCCGATGCGGTTGCCGTCGCGGTCGAGGATGGGGCCGTGCTCGGCGCCCCGCGCCGACTCCGGCAGGTGCTCGGCGAGCCAGCCGCGCGTGTCGCCGTCGGGGATGAAGCAGATGTCGTGGCTGTCGGGCTTGGCGGCGACCGAGAGGCCGCGGGCCTCGGCCTCCGCGCGTACCTCGGCCTTCGAGGGGGTCGCGCCGAGCGGGAACCACGCGTGCGCGAGCTGCTCGGCGGTGAGCACGCCGAGCACGTACGACTGGTCCTTGGCCCACGCCGCGGCGCGATGCAGTTCGGGGCCGTCGGCACCCTGGCGCACCTCGGCGTAGTGCCCCGTGACGACGGCGTCGAAGCCGAGCGCGAGTGCCTTGTCGAGCAGCGCGGCGAACTTGATGCGCTCGTTGCAGCGCATGCACGGGTTGGGGGTGCGGCCCGCCGCGTACTCGGCGACGAAGTCGTCGACGACGTCGGCGCGGAAGCGCTCCGAGAAGTCCCACACGTAGAAGGGGATGCCGAGCTTCGCGGCGGCACGGCGCGCATCCATCGAGTCCTCGATCGTGCAGCAGCCGCGGGATCCGGTGCGGAGCGTGCCCGGCATGCGGCTGAGGGCGAGGTGCACGCCGACGACCTCGTGCCCCGCCTCGACGGCGCGCGCGGCCGCGACGGCGCTGTCGACGCCGCCGCTCATCGCCGCGAGAACCTTCACGCCGTCCAGGCTACGCGGCCCCCCGGTGTGGGTGCTGTTGTGCAGGAGTTCGGCTGTTGTGCAGGAGTTGCGGCGCCGCCCTGCCGCCGCCTCCCCGGAAACAGGCGCCTCGCATCCGGTTCTCCTGCACAACAGCCGAGACTTCCTGCACAACAGCCGAACTCCTGCACAACAGCGGGCCGGCGCGGGGTCGCAGGGCGCAGAG
>JAEYZI010000024.1 GCA_023428065.1 Actinomycetes bacterium
GGGTTTTGGGGGGCCTTGGTTGGGGGGGGGGGGGGGGGGGGGGGGGGGGGGGGGGGGGGGGGGGGGCCTCCAATCGGTCGGCCCGCCCCCGCAGGGGTGACGGCTCAGCTCACCCGAGCGCCTCGACCTCGCTCACGAACTGTTCCCACGACTGGTCGATGGTCTGCTGACCCTCTTCCACGCGCGTGAGCGCCTGCTGCGCCGCGTCGTTGATCTGGAAGTACTTCGGTCCCTTGAACGGCGGCTCCGGGTTCACCGCGTTGGCGCGGCTGATGAGGATCTCGCCGACGGGCGCGTTGTTGAAGTACTCGTTGACCGAGCCGGTGAGCGCGACGTCCTCGTAGGCGGCGGTCTGGCTCGGGAACGTGCCGGCGTTCTGGAACGCCTTGATCTGCTGTTCGGGCGCGGTGAGCCACGCGGCGAACTTCTTCGCGGCCTCCGTGTTCTTGCCCTGCGCGGGCACGGTCAGGTACGAGCCGCCCCAGTTGCCGCCGCCGCCGGGGAAGACGTCGGCGACGTCCCAGCCGGTCGTGTCGGCCGCGTTGCCCGAGATGACGCCCAGCATCCAGCCGGGGCAGAGCATCGTCGCGTAGCCGCCGGTCGAGAGGGCGCCGAACCAGTCGTCCGACCACTGGCCGAGCTTCGCCGACAGCTCGGCGGACTCCTCGAGCACGGTGCGGAAGGTCTCCTCGACGTCGGGGTTCTCGGTCGCGATGACGGTTCCGTCGTTCTTCTCGTAGTAGTTGGTGAACTGGTTGCTCATGCCCTGGTAGGTGGCGCCGGCCGAGTCGTACCAGGCCTTGCCGGTCTTGGCGACGTAGTCGTGGCCGACCGAGAAGTAGGTGTCCCAGTCGCCCTCGAGGAGCTTCGCGACCTCGGCGCGGTCGGTCGGGAGGCCCGCCTCCGCGAACAGGTCGGCGCGGTAGCAGATCGCCTCGGGGCCGATGTCGGTGCCGTAGCCGACGAGGCGGCCGTCGGCGTCGGTCGCGGCCGCCGTCTTCCAGTCGAGCCAGCGGCCCTCGACCGAGGGGTCGCTGAGGTCGTAGAGCTTGTTCGAGTACTGCATCATCTCGGGCAGCCAGTCGACCTCGATCGCCTCGACGTCGGCGAGGCCGGAGCCGGCGCCGAGCTTCTGGAAGAAGTTGGCCCGCGCGTCGTTGCTGGTCGCGGCGCGGTTGTGCACGATCTTCACGCCCGGGTTCGCGTCCATGTACTCCTGCAGGAGCTCGTCGGTGTAGCCGAAGTCGTTGAACGTCGCGATGGTGAGGGTGATGTCACCGCCCTCCGCGGGGTCGTCGCCGGTCGAGGCGCAGCCGCTCGCGATGAGCGCGACGCTCGAGATGGTGGCGATGCCGAGCGCGGTGCGTGCGCGCAGGGTCGTCCTCATGGTCACTCCTTTGTGTCGGTGAAGGTCAGGCCGGGCAGCCTGTCCGGGCGGCGCTCCCACGGAACCGGGAGCGCTCCCGGGATTGGCCGCGACGCTATCCCGGGAGCGCTCCCGGTGTCAACATCCGCGATGACCCCAGCGCGGGGGAGGGCGTGCGCCGCCTCGAAACTCGGGTCATTCCGCCGGGGGCATCCGGCGGATCTCGCGGCTCGCGCTCGATGAGAAGCCCCCGAACGGGGGGTACATGACATCGTGGGTGCGTCGCGTCGCGGGCGACGCGCGCCTCGCCCTTCGGGGGCGGGGCCGAGTGCGATCCATGCGGACGCATCGAACACGTGTCGCCACGCATCCGGGGGTAGACGGAGGGGTACAAAATGCCCGGCCAGCGGCTACCATCAGGGATGAGGGGTGGGGAATATGGATCGACCGTACGGCTCTTACGCCGACATCCTGCTGAAAGGTCGTTACCGTCCCGGGGGCGTGATCGGCCAAGGAGGCATGGCCAAGGTCTACCGCGCGCGCGACGAGCAGCTGGGGCGCGAGGTGGCCCTCAAGCTCTTCGAGGCGATCCCCGCGGGCGCCGCCGCGACGCCCGTCTTCACGGCGGAGCTGCGGATGCTCGCCTCGCTCAACCATCACGGCATCGTCACGCTCCTCGACGCCGGCATCGACGACTCGGTTCCCAACGAGCCGCACCCGTACCTCGTCATGGAGCTCGTGCCGGGGCCGAACCTCGACCAGGCCATCCGCGCCGGGGGACTCACCTCGCGCGCGATCGCCGAGATCGGCTACGACCTCGCCGAGGCGCTCGACTACGTGCACGCCAAGGGCGTCGTGCACCGCGACCTCAAGCCGAGCAACATCATGCTCGTCGACTACGGCCCGAGCGCGCTGCGCACCCGCGCGCGGCTCACCGATTTCGGCATCGCCTTCGACGCCGCCGCCGCGCTCGGCCCCGAGGAGACCAACACGACGGGCACCGCGGCCTACCTCAGCCCCGAGCAGGTGCTGCGCGATCTCGTGGGCCCCGCCTCCGACGTGTACTCGCTCGGTCTCGTGCTGCTCGAATGCTTCACGCGGCACGTCGAGTTCCCCGGCGACCCGTCCGCCTCGGCGGTCTCGCGCCTCAAGACCGACCCCGCCGTGCCGAACGAGCTCGCCTCCGCGTGGCACAGCCTCCTCACCGCGATGCTCCAGCGCGACCCCGCGCAGCGTCCGCCGATGCACGACGTGCAGCTCGCGCTGCGCCAGATCATCGTCGAGGACGCGGGTCGCCATCGCAGCCGCCCCGCCCCGGTGCCGATCGAGGAGACAGCGCGCATGAACGCCGTGCACCGGTACCAGCCCTTCGCGCTGCCGGGCGACGAGGTGTTCGAGCGCGTCGCCAACCTCGCCCGGCGCACGGCGGAGACGCCCGTCGCGATCGTGAGCATGATCGAGCACGACGACATCCGCTTCCTCGCGCACCCCGGCACCGACCTCGCGACGCTCGCGCGCGACGACGCGCTGTGCTCGTCCGTCATCGCGAGCGACGAGCCGTGGGTCATCGAGAACTGCCTCCTCGACCCGCGCTCCTCGCAACACGGCCTCGTTACAGGGGACTTCGGGATGCGGTTCTACGCGGGTGTGCCGATCACGTCGCCCGACGGCCATAACGTCGGGGTCATCGCGGTGATCGACTTCAAGCCGCGCGGCCTCGGTGAGGCGCAGCTCGCCTCGCTCGTCGACCTCGCGGCGCTCCTCACCGACGAGCTCGAGCTCAAGGTCGCGAGTCACCAGCTGCGCAGCGAGCTCCGCGCCCACACGGGCGACGTGCCGAGCCCGGCGGTGCGGTACCCGCACGCCGTGTAGGGAATGGCGCGCCGATCTATGCAGTTGCATCGATCATGACGCAGCAACTCCAACTCGGGCTCGACACCTTCGGCGACGTCACGGTCGACGCGAACGGCGATCGCCTCGGCTACGCGCAGGTGATCCGCAACACCGTCGAGCAGGGCGTGCTCGCCGACTCGCTCGGCGTCGACGTCTTCGGCATCGGCGAGCATCACCGCGACGACTTCGCCGTGAGCGCCCCCGAGATCCTGCTCGCCGCGATCGCCGCGCGCACCGAGCGCATCGCGCTCTCGACAGCCGTCACGGTGCTCTCCTCCGACGACCCCGTGCGCGTCTTCGAGCGCTTCTCCACGCTGCACGCGGTCTCGAACGGCCGCGCCGAGATCACGCTCGGCCGCGGCTCCTTCACCGAGTCCTTCCCGCTCTTCGGCTTCGACCTGCAGGACTACGAAGTGCTCTTCGAGGAGAAGATCGACCTGCTCGCGGCGCTCCTCACGGAGAAGCCCGTGACGTGGGAGGGCAGGACGCGCGCGCCGCTCGTCGACGCGGACGTCTTCCCCAAGACCGAGGGCGGCCCCATCCGCACGTGGGTCGGGGTGGGCGGTTCGCCCGAGTCGGTCGTGCGCGCCGCGCGCTACGGCTTCCCACTCGCGCTCGCCATCATCGGCGGCGACCCCGCGCGCTTCCTGCCCTACGTCGACCTCTACCACCGGGCCCTCGCGCAGCTCGGCGCCCCCGAGCTGCCCGTCGGCGTGCACTCGCCGGGCTTCGTCGCCGACACCGACGAGGAGGCGCGCGAGATCGCGTGGCCGCACTACCGCACGATGGCGGAGCGGATCGGGCGCGAGCGCGGCTGGGGACCCATCACGCGCGACTCCTTCGAGCACGAGATCGAGCACGGCTCGCAGTACGTCGGCTCGCCCGAGACCGTCGCGCAGAAGATCGCGGCGACGGTGCGCACGCTCGGCATCCAGCGCTTCGACTTCAAGTACGCCTCCGGCACGGTGCCGCACGAGAACCTCATGCACGCCATCGAGCTCTACGGCGGCGTCGTGATCCCGCGCGTGCGCGAACTGCTGGCCTCCTAGCGCGGGCCCGGCAGGCGTAGCCTCGAGGCGGGAGGGCGCATGGATCGGGAGCAGCAGCCGTCGTTCGGCCGGCACGCCGTCGCGATCGTGGGCGACTTCCCGAACGCCATGCGCTTCCGCGCCCGCGCGGCGCGCTCCTGGCCCGTACCCGAACGCTACGCACACGGCGACAAGCGCCCCGTACTCATCGCGCCGGGCGTCTACGAGACCTGGCACTACCTGCGGCTCGTGGCCGACGCGCTCAACGACGCGGGGCATCCCGTCTTCACGGTGCCCGGGCTCGGCTTCAACCACCGGCCCATCCCGCAGTCGGCGGCGATCGTGTGGCGGCGCATCCGCGAACTCGATCTGCACGAGGTCGCGATCGTCGCGCACTCGAAAGGGGGCCTCATCGGCAAGCACGTGCTCGCGCACGACGACGTCGAGCATCGGGTCGAGCGGGTCGTGGCGATCGCGACGCCCTTCGCGGGCTCGCGCATGGCCGTCTACGGGCTCGGCCGCGCGGTGCGCGAGTTCCGGCCCGACAACCCCGTCATCTCGGAGCTCCTGACGGAGGAGCGCGTCAACGCGCGCATCGTCTCGATCGCCCCGCGGTGGGACCCGCACATCCCCGACGGGTCGACGGTCCCGGGCGGGCGCAACGTGACGCTCCCCGTCGTCGGGCACTTCCGCATCCTGCTCGACGAGCGTCTGCCCGCCCTCGTCGTCGCCGAGGTCGAGCGGGAGCTCGGAACGTGACGCGCGACCAGCGCCTCGTACTCGCGATCGCCGTGCTCGCCACGACGGTCGCCTTCCTCGACTCGACGGTCGTCAACGTCGCCCTCCCCGCGATCGAGCGCGAGCTCGGGGGAGGGCTCGCGGCGCAGCAGTGGATCGTCGACGCCTACCTGCTCACGCTCGGCTCGCTCATCCTCGTGGCGGGCGCGTTCAGCGACGTCTTCGGGCGCATCCGGATGCTGAGGATCGGCATCGTGCTGTTCGGGGTCACGTCGCTCGCGATCGCCCTCGCCCCCGACCCGCTCGTGCTCATCCTCGCGCGCGGGGTGCAGGGCATCGGCGGGGCGCTCCTCGTGCCGAGCTCGCTCGCGCTCATCACCTCGACGATGTCGGGCGCCCTGCAGGCGAAGGCGATCGGGATCTGGACGGCCCTCACCTCGGCCGCCCTGCTCGCGGGACCGCTCGTCGGCGGCCTCTTCGTCGACCTCATGTCGTGGCGGTGGGCGTTCGTCGTCAACGTCGTGCCGATCGCCCTCGTGCTGTGGCTGCTCGCCGTGCTGGGGCGTCGCGACGAACGCCGTCCGGGCGCGTCGATCGACATCCCGGGCGCCCTGCTGTGCGCCGCGGGGCTCGGCGGCATCGTGTTCGCGCTCATCGAGCAGCCGCGGCTCGGCTGGGATGTCGCGGTCGTCGCCGCGGGCGTCGGGGGAGTGCTCGCGTTCGCGGGGTTCCTCGTGCGGCAGCGGCTCGCGGCGCAGCCCATGATGCCCCTCGGCCTCTTCCGGGTGCGCAACTTCGGGTGGGGCAACATCTCCACCTTCTTCGTCTACGGCGCGCTCGGGCTCAACTCCTTCGTCATCGGCGTCTACCTGCAGCAGGGGGCCGGCCTGCCCGCGACCCTCGCGGGGCTCGCGAGCCTGCCCATCTCGATCCTCATGACGATCGGCTCGTCGTGGGCGGGAGCGCTCGCCGGCCGCATCGGACCGCGCATCCCCATGACGGTCGGGCCGCTCCTCATGGCGGGCGCCTCGGTGCTCATGCTCGCCGTGCGCGAGCCGTTCGACTACTGGACGCAGCTGCTGCCCGGCATCCTGCTCTTCGGCGTGGGGCTCACCGTGACGGTCTCCCCGCTCACGGCGGCGATCCTCGGGGCGATCGAGCCCGCCCGCTCGGGGATCGCGTCGGCCGTCAACAACGCCGTCGCGCGCATCGCGGGGCTCCTCGCGGTCGCGATGCTCGGCCAGATCACGGGCGGCGCGCTCGACCTCGAGGGCTTCCACCGCTCGCTGTGGGTCATCGCGGCGCTCATGGCGTTCGGCGGCATCGTCGCGCTCGTCGGGATCCGCCGCCTCCCGTCGGAGGAGGTCCGCGAGGGCGCGCACGGGGCCGCCGGGTAACGAATCGGTATCGGCTGAGAGGCGGATGCGGGCGTCGCACCCCGCGCGGGAGCCCGCATCTGCAAGAAATTTCGTCGATTGCGTAGAGTTCCTCGCATGTCGAGTCGTCTTGCCGAGGTCGCCAAGAAGGTCGGGGTGAGCGAGGCCACCGTGAGCCGCGTGCTCAACGAGAAGCCGGGTGTGAGCGCCTCGACGCGTCAGGCCGTGCTCGCGGCGCTCGACGTGCTCGGCTACGAGCGCCCGAGCAAGCTGCGCGGCGAACGCGCCCGTCTCGTGGGGCTCTTCCTGCCCGAGCTCACCAACCCGATCTTCCCCGCGTTCGGCGAACTCGTCGGGGGAGGCCTCGTGCAGCAGGGCTACACGCCCGTGCTGTGCACGCAGACCGCGGGCGGCATCAGCGAGGGCGACTACATCGAGCTCCTGCTCGAGCAGCGCGTCTCGGGGGTCGTCTTCGTGGGCGGCCAGTACTCGCAGGCCGACGCGCCGCACGAGCACTACGCGCGACTCGCCGAGCTCGGCATCCCCACGGTGCTCGTCAACGCGCGCGTCGACTCCCTCGCATTCCCGACCGTGTCGACCGACGACCGTGTCGCCATCGAGCTCGGCTGGAATCACCTGCGGCAGTTGGGCCACGAGCGCATCGGGCTCGTGCTCGGCCCCGAGGACCACGTGCCCTCGCAGCGCAAGCTCGCCTCCGCCGAGCGGCTCGCCGCGGTGCACGGCGTCGAGCTCGAGATCGCCCATTCCCACTACACGCTCGAGGCGGGCCAGGCGGCGGCGACGCGGCTGCTCGCGACGGGCGTGACGGGCATCCTGTGCGCGTCGGACCCGCTCGCGCTCGGGGCCGTGCGGGCCGTGCGGCGGGCCGGCCGGGAGGTGCCGGGCGACGTGTCGATCGTGGGCTACGACGACTCGGCCCTCATGAACGCGACGGACCCCGCGCTCACGACCGTGCGCCAGCCGATCGAGCCCATGGTCCGCCTCGTGATCGAGCTGCTCGTCGCCCAGTTGCAGGGGGGACGGGCGGCGGCCGAGGAGTACCTCTTCGAGCCGGAGCTCGTCGTGCGGGGGTCGACGGCGCGCGTGCGCTGAACGCCGCGGAGCGACCGGGGCGGTCGCTGTCGGCGCAAGCCCCCGCAAGTTTCTTGCGGTTTGTTGACTTCTTGCGTCAATCTGTCGCCTTACCTACATTCGGGCTGTCGGCGCCGACCCGGGCGCCACGAGAGTCCGAAGGAACACCGCGTTGGACGCAGACGTCCTGCCGACCACGGCCCCCGCGACCGCATCCGCCGCATCCGCCGTCGCCTCCGCCGCATCCGTGCCCGCCCCCGCCCCGAGCGACGACGACCCGGACTGGTGGCGCTCCGCCGTCATCTACCAGATCTACCCGCGCAGCTTCGCCGACGGGAACGGCGACGGCACGGGCGACCTCGCGGGCGTGCGCAGCCGCCTCGGCTACCTGAGAGACCTCGGCGTCGACGCCATCTGGTTCACCCCGTGGTACGCGTCCCCGCTCGCCGACGGCGGCTACGACGTGAGCGACTACCGGGCGATCCACCCCGACTTCGGCACCCTCGCCGAGGCCGAGTCGCTCATCCGTGAGGCCCTCGCCCTCGGCATCCGCACGATCATCGACGTCGTCCCCAACCACGTCTCGTCCGCCCACCCGTGGTTCCAGGCCGCGCTCGCGGCCGGCCCCGGAAGCCCCGAGCGCGAGCGGTTCTGGTTCGTCGACGGCGAGGAGCTTCCCACGCACTGGGTCTCGCCCTTCGCGGGCGGCACCTGGACGCGGACGGCGAACCCCGACGGCACGCCCGGGCAGTGGTACCTGCACCTCTTCACGCCCGAACAGCCCGACCTCAACTGGAACCACCCCGACGTGCGCGAGGAGCACGAAGACATCCTGCGGTTCTGGTTCGACCGCGGCGTCGCGGGCGTGCGGATCGACTCCGCCGCCCTCCTCATCAAGGACCCTGCCCTCCCCGAGGTGCCCGAGAACCCCGGGCCCGGGGAGCACCCCACCCAGGATCGCGACGAGCTCCACGACGTCTACCGCTCGTGGCGCGCCGTCGCGGACACCTACCCCGGAACGCGCGTGCTCGTCGGCGAGATCTGGCTTCCCGAACTCGACCGCTTCGTCGCGTACCTGCGGCCCGACGAGATGCACACCGCCTTCAACTTCGACTTCCTGTCCCGCCCCTGGGATGCCGGCGAGCTCCGCGCGTCGATCGACCTCACCCTCGCGGCGCACGCCCCCGTCGGAGCGCCCAGCACGTGGGTGCTCTCGAATCACGACGTCACGCGGCCCGTGACGCGGTACGGCCGCGCCGACAGCTCGTTCGCGTTCCTCGCGAAGCGATTCGGCGTGCCCACCGACCTCGCCCTCGGCACGCGGCGCGCCCGTGCGGCCGCGCTCCTGACCGCCGCGCTGCCCGGCTCGCTGTACATCTACCAGGGCGACGAGCTCGGCCTCCCCGAGGTCGAGGACATCCCGCGCGAGCTCATCCAGGACCCCATGCACCATCGCTCGGGTGGCATCGATCCGGGGCGCGACGGATGCCGCGTGCCGCTTCCCTGGTCGGGTACGCGCGCGCCGTTCGGTTTCAGCTCGCCGCACGCCCCGGGGACCCCTTGGCTGCCGCAGCCGCGCAGGTGGGCCCTCTACACGGTCGAGGCGCAGGAGGGCGACCCGCACTCGATGCTCAGCCTCTACCGGGAGGCGCTGCGCATCCGGCGCGCCGAGCCCGCGTTCGGCGACGGCGCCTTCGCGTGGCTCGACCTCGGGGTCGACGCGCTCGCCTTCCGCCGCGGGCACGACGTCGTGAACGTCACGAGCTTCGCCGAGCCCGTCGTGCTCCCGCCCCACCGCGAGGTGCTCCTCGCGAGCTCCGAGGTCGTCGACGGCGTCCTCCCCACGAACTCCACGGCATGGCTACGACCACAGCACGAGCCCGGAGAACCACACCCCACCACCCCACGATGAAAGGCAAGACAATGAAGTCACCCCTCAAGGTGATCGCGATCGCCGCGGCCGCCGCCACGGTCGCATCGCTCGCCGCCTGCAGCACGGGAGGACCCTCCGACGGCAGGGTCGAGCTCCGCGTCGCGACCTTCCCTCCCGGCGCCGACCAGGCCGCCTACGACGCATTCGCCGTGCAGGAGCAGCAGTTCGAGAAGAAGCACCCCGACATCGACATCGTCGGCGTCGAGTACGAGTGGGAGGGCCCGACCTTCACCGCCCAGCTCGCGGCGGGCAGCCTGCCCGACGTGTTCACGGTGCCCTTCACCGACGCGAAGACCCTCCTCGAGAACGGCCAGCTCGGCGACGTCACCGATGCGATCACCGAGCTCGGCTACGCCGACAAGTTCAACCCGATCATCCTCGACGCCGTGACGGATGCCGACGGGCGCCTCTTCGGCTTCCCGCGGCAGGCCTACGCGCTCGGCCTGCAGTACAACCGCGAGCTCTTCGAGCAGGCGGGCCTCGACCCCGACGCCCCGCCCACGACGTGGGACGAGGTGCGCGCCTACGCGAAGCAGATCGCCGAGAAGACGGGCAAGGCGGGCTACGCCACGATGACCCAGAACAACACGGGCGGATGGCAGCTCGCGGCGCAGGCGGCGTCGCGCGGCGGCTTCCTCCAGTCGGATGACGGCACGACCTCGACGATCGCCAACGACGGCGTCGCGTCGACCCTCGAGTTCTTCCACGAGCTGCGCTGGGAGGACGACTCGATGGGCGACGACTTCCTGCTCGACTGGGGCTCGATCAACCAGGAGTTCGCCGCGGGGAACATCGGCATGTACACCTCCGGCTCCGACCTCTACACGGCGCTCGTCCGCGACTTCTCGCTCGACGCGTCGGTCTACGGCCTCACCACGATCCCGATGGAGGACGGGGGCAAGGTGCTCGGCGGAGGCGACATCGCGGTGATCCCGCCGACGCTCGACGAGGCCACGAAGGACGCCGCCGTGGAGTGGATCGACTGGTACTACATGCAGAAGCTCCTCGACGAGGATGCCGCGGTCGCCGACGCGAAGGCGCTCGCGGACGCCGGCCAGGCGGTAGGGACACCCGTGCTGCCCGTGCTCGACCAGGCCACCTATGAGGAGTCGCTCACGTGGATCGAGCCCTACGTGAACGTGCCGCGCGAGCAGATGCGGGGCTTCATCGACGGCATCTTCGAGCAGACCCCCGTGGGCGAGCCGAAGAGCCACACGCAGGAGATCTACGCCCTGCTCGACCCGGTCGTCCAGGCCGTGCTGACCGACGAGAACGCCGACATCGACGCGCTCCTCGCCCAGGCCGACATCGACGCCCAGGCGATCATCGGCGGCTGACGCCGCAGGGGCGGCCGGACGGCGACGCGTCCGGCCGCCCCACCCGAGCAGAAGGAACCAGCCATGACCGTCCTCGAGGAACGGCGCGCCGTGGAGCAGCGCCTGCGCCCGCGACCCGTGACCCCGCGCCGACGCGACCGCAGCATCCGCGGATGGGTGCATCGCGGCGGTGTCGCGACCGCGCTCTTCGCCCTGCCCATGCTCGCCGTGTTCACGGTGTACAGCTGGTGGCCGATCCTGCAGTCGATCTGGATGAGCTTCCAGAAGACGAACCTCGTCACCTCCCGGTTCGTCGGCTTCGACAACTTCGCGAACGTGCTGAGCGATCCGCTGCTCGGCCGTGCCGTGCTCAACACGGCGTTCTTCGCCCTGCTCGCCCTCGTGTTCGGCTTCCCCCTGCCGATCCTCATGGCGGTGCTCATGAGCGAGGTCAGGCGCATGAAGGGCCTCTACTCGGCCCTCGCCTACCTGCCCGTCGTGGTGCCGCCCGTCGTGGCCGTCCTGCTGTGGAAGTTCTTCTACTCCGCCGCGCCGTCGGGCGTGTTCAACACGATCATCGGCTGGTTCGGCATCCCGCCGCAGCCGTGGATCCAGGATGCGGCGCAGGCGATGCCCTCGCTCGTGCTCGAGGCCACGTGGGCCGCGGCGGGAGGGTCGATCATCATCTACCTCGCCGCCCTGCTGGCCGTGCCGCCGGAGCTCTACGACGCCGCGGAGGTCGACGGCGCGAGCATCGGCCACAAGATCTGGCACGTGACCCTGCCGCAACTGCGCGGCGTCATCTTCGTCATGCTCATCCTGCAGATCATCGCGACCGCGCAGGTGTTCCTCGAGCCTTACCTCTTCACGGGCGGGGGGCCGAACAACGCGACCGTGACGGTGCTCCTGCTCATCTACCGCTACGCCTTCGAGAACAGCCTCGGGGGCAAGTACGGCGAGGCGACCGCGCTCTCGGTCATGCTCGCGCTCTTCCTCGCCGCCGCGTCCTTCCTGTACTTCAAGGCCACCCAGAAGTGGAGCACCGACTGATGAGCACACGCCTCCCGACCGTCGCACCGCGACGCGTGCGACCGCGCGCCGCGGAGCTCGAGGCAGAGCGCGGGGTGCTCTCGCTCCACGATCGGCGTCGGCGCTCCGTGCGCATCGGCCAGGCCGCATCCCACGCGTTCCTGCTCGTCGGCCTCGTCGTCGTGGGTCTCGGTCCGCTGCTGTGGCTCGCGAAGGCCGCCGTCTCGACGACGCAGGACACCATCCAGCAGCCGCTCGCGCTGTGGCCGAGCGGGATCGACTGGGCGAACCTCGACCAGGCGTGGGTCGAGGTCGAGGTCGGCAGGTACTTCGTCAACACGATCGCGCTCGCGGCCGGTCAGTGGGTCATCGGCCTCGTCGTCGCGACGACGGGCGCCTACGTGCTCTCGATCCTGCGGCCCGCCTACGCGCGCGTGCTGCAGGCGGCCGTGCTCGCGACGCTCTTCGTGCCGTCGGTCGTGCTGCTGGTTCCGCTCTTCGTCACGGTCGCCCGGCCCGCGTTCGGCCCGAGCCTGCTCAACACCTATCTCGGGGTGTGGCTGCCGACCGCGGCGAACGCGTTCAACATCCTCGTCGTGAAGCGCTTCTTCGACAGCCTGCCGCACGAGGTGTTCGAGGCGGCGCGCACCGACGGCGCCGGCCCGTTCCGGATGTTCTGGTCGATCGTGCTGCCCATGTCGCGCCCCATCGTGGGCGTCGTCTCGGTCTTCATCATCATCGCGTCGCTCAAGGACTACCTGTGGCCGAAGCTCGTGCTCCCGGACGCGGCGGTGCAGCCGCTCGGCGTGCGGCTGCCCAACATCCAGTCGCAGACGGAGCTCGACGTGACGCTCGCGGCGCTCGCGATCTCGACGGTCATCCCCGTCGTGCTGTTCCTGCTGTTCCAGCGCGTCTTCCTGCGGGGCGCGGGGCTCGGAGGAGCGGTCAAGGGGTAGCGGCGCCCCGCTCGGCGGCCGCGAGCTCGAGACCGAGGAATCGCGCGTAACGACGGGCAGCGACGGCGGCGCCGCGGGCGTCGCGGCCGGAGAGCGCGGTGAAGGGTTCGAGCTCGACGCGCACGGCCGCGCGCGTGCGCTCCCGTCGCCACACGCCCACGACCTCGCCCCGCGCGACGATCGTCGGACGGAACAGGCCGTTCCCGCCCGGCACGACGGCCTCCGCGTGCTCGGGGGCGAGCGCCGCCGAGCGGTCGGCGTAGCCGAGCAGGTACTCGTCGAAGCCCGACAGCAGGTGCACGCCGTCGCCCGCCGGATCGAGACCCGGCCGCATGAGGTGCTCGACGCCGTCGACGTCGATCGCGTCGAGCCGATCGCGCACGCGGGCGGCCGCCGCGCGCACGGTGGTGACGGGCAGCCCCGACCACCACGCGAGGTCGCGCACGGTCGCGGGCCCGTGCCCCGTGAAGTAGCGCAGGGCGAGCTCGTCGAGCGCGGCGTCGGGCTCGAACCGTCGCGGCTGCAGAACGTGCTCGTCGAGCAGCGCGTACTCGGTGCGCCCGCTCAGGACGACGAGGCCCGTGTGCGCGAGGTGGGCGAGCACGTGGATGCCGCGCTGGCCGTCCGTCGCGACGCCCGCGGCGCGGACGGTGTCGAGCAGCTCCGTGCGTTCGGCGCGCACCCCGCCCGTGAGGCGCTCCCGCACGGCGGAGGCCGCGCGGTCGAAGTCGCGCTGCTCGAGGCCGAGCTGCCGGTGCCGCGCCGACGCGGCCCGCACCGTGCGCTCACCCGTGAGCGAGAGGAGCCACGCGAGGTCCTCGGCCGCCACGAGGTGCAGCGTGCCGCGCATCGGCCACGACCGCACGATGGCCCCGGATGCGTGCGCCGCCTCGACGCGCGCCTCGCTCGCGCGGGAGCGCACCCCCAGCGACCACAGGGCGCCGAGGTAGTCCTGCGCCTGCACCGCGAGGAGGCCGCGCACGGCGTCGACGGGATCGCCGAGCGGCCGTGCGATGCCCTGCGCGGCGAGACGCAGGCCCGTGACGCGGCGTCGTACACGGGCGGGGGCGCGCAGGGTCACGTGCTCAGTGTGGCGAGCACGACCGACAGCCCCTAGTCGTCGAGTGCGAGGGTCGGCAGCTGCACGTCGACGGCGCCCTCGACGACGGCGCTCTCGATGACGGCACCGCCGACGAGCGGCGCGGTCGGCGCCGGGGGCTGGATCGCGGCCACGCCCGCCGTCGTCGCGAGTCCCGTGAGCGCCACGAGCGCCGCCGACGCGAGCGCGTGCCGCATCCGCAGCCGCCCCGCGCGCCGGAGCGCGACGACGGCGCTCGCGATCGCCGTGAGCGCCGCGGCCGCGAGCGCGACGAGGAGCAGCGCGAACAGGCCGGTCATGCCGGATCCTCCGGGGGTGAGGGTGGGGCGACGGTGAGGTGCCGGCGGGGGAGCCGGCGCGGGTGGCACCACGGTAGCAGCCCCCCGTGCGGGGGACAACGCCCGCGTCAGGCGCGCGGAGCGGGCAGCAGGCCGAGCTCGGCGAGCTGCTCGGCGAGCTCCGCGCCGTCGACGCCGTACACCCAGGGCGCCGCGCCGTCGTGGGACTCGCGGGGCGAGCGCCCGCCCGCGAACACCGCTTCGCTCGGTGTCAGCTCGCGGATCGCGACGGCCGCGACGTTCGCCGGGTGCGCATCCGCGAACTCCTGATAGCGCTCCTCGTCGTGCTGGCCGTCGTCGCCCACGAGCAGCCAGCGCACGCGCGGGAACTCGGCCGCGAGCCGCGCGAGACCCTCCTTCTTGTGCTGCTGACCGCTGCGGAACCAGCGCTCGGGGGTGGGGCCCCAGTCGGTCAGCAGGAATGCGCCGCGCGGGTAGAGGTTGCGGGACAGGAAGCGGTCGAGCGTGCGCACGGTGTTCCACGCGCCCGTCGAGAGGTACACGACGGGGGCGCCGGGATGGGCCGTCATGAGCCGGTCGTAGAGCACGGGCATCCCGGGCACCGGACGCCGCGCGTGCTCGTTGACGACGAAGGTGTTCCATCCCGCGAGCAGAGGCCGGGGGAGCGCCGTCACGACGACCGTGTCGTCGATGTCCGACACGAGGCCGAACGTCACGGCGCCGTCGACGACGAACACGCGTGCCTCGATCGCATCCGCGCCGTCGAGACTCAGCACGATCGTCGCCCAACCGGCGGGGAGGCTCGCCTCGACGCGCGCGTCGACGACCCCGCCGCGGTCGGCGTGGATGAGATGCTCCGTGCCGCCTGCGCGCACCCGGATCTCGGCGTCGCGCACGGGGATGCTCGTGAAACTCCGCCATCCGCGGATGCTCGTGTAGCGGTCCGGGGCGCGACGACCGGGCTTCACGAGCACGACGCGCCCGAGCACGCGCAGCCAGCCCTCACCGCCGTACCCGGGGAACGGGATGATCGTCGGCACGAGTCCGCGCCGCCGACCTCGGCGCTCGCGGAAGCCGTGGATGGCGTCCTCGATGCGGGCCGCCAGGTGGAGCCGTCGAGGCCCCGCCGCGGCGGCGGATGCGGCCTGCGCGGCGGACTCCATCCGCCCAGTCTGTCACGCCCATGTCGCACCCGTGGTGGCGGGCCGACGGGCTAGAATCGCGACAACAAGAGGAGTTGACCGTGCCCCAGATTCTGGCTGCCGCCCGCGATGCCCACGCGAGCCTGATCCGCAATGAGCCCATGCAGGCCCGCAGCGCCGCGCGGCTGACCGCGCTCCTGGACGCCGCCGCGGCGGTCGTCGCCGAGATCGGTTACGAGCGCCTCACGACCGCGATGGTCGCGGAGGGCGCGGGCGCCTCGATCGGCACCGTCTACCGGTACTTCCCCGACCGCATCGCGGTGCTCCAGAGTCTCGCCGCGCGCAACGAGGAGCGCCTCACCGAGCGCCTCCTGCAGGTCGTGGCCGACCCCGCCCACGACGACTGGTACGCCGCGCTCTCGGCGTCGTTCGACGTGCTCGTGGAGTTCTTCCGCGACGAGGTGGGCTTCGCCTCGCTGCGTCTCGGCGACGTCATCGACCTGCGCCCGGCCGAGGGCGAGCCCCGCAACTCCGTCATCGCCCGCACGATCTTCGACGCGCTCGCGGAGCGGTTCGGCGTGGAGGACGACGAGCGCGCCCGACAGGGCTTCGAGCTCGCGATCGAGGCGGCCGACGCGCTCGTCGCTCGCGCCTTCGCGCGCGACCCCCAGGGCGACGCCGAGCGCCTCGACGCCGCGCGCGCCGCGATGCGGTCGGTGCTCGCGGACTACCTGCCCATCCCGCGCTGATCCCGAGCTGACCACGTGCGCCGATACCGGCGCATGTGGATTCCCGCAAGCCCCAGCGTCGGTGGCCGCTCGTACGCTTGAGTGGTCGTGGACCGGTCAGTCTCGTGCCGGTCCGGCGAGGGGCGGGCATGATCGAGTTCCGGTCGGTGACCAAGCGGTATCCCGACGGCACCGTGGCGGTCGACGACGTGAGTCTCGTGGTGCCCGCGCGGAAGACCACCGTGCTCGTGGGCTCCTCGGGCAGCGGCAAGACGACGCTGCTGCGCATGATCAACCGCATGGTCGACCCCACCTCGGGCTCGATCGAGATCGACGGCGAGAGCATCCTCGACCGCGACCCCGTGAAGCTGCGCCGCAGCATCGGCTACGTCATGCAGAACGGCGGGCTCCTGCCGCACCTCACGGTCGTCGACAACGTCGCGACCGTTCCCGTGCTCAACGGCGTGCCGCGTCGCGAGGCGCGTGAGCGCGCACTCGAGCTGCTCGACACCGTGGGCCTCGACCGCTCCCTCGCGCGGCGCTACCCGAGCCAGCTCTCGGGCGGCCAGCAGCAGCGCGTCGGGGTCGCGCGCGGTCTCGCGGCCGACCCGAACATCCTGCTCATGGACGAGCCGTTCGGCGCGGTCGACCCCATCGTGCGCGCCGAGCTCCAGCAGGAGACCATCCGCCTGCAGCGCGAGCTCGACAAGACGGTCGTGTTCGTCACGCACGACGTCGACGAGGCCTTCCTGCTCGGCGACCAGGTCGTGATCCTCGAGACGGGCGCCCGCATCGCCCAGCTCGGCTCGCCGTCGGAGATCATCGAGGCGCCCGCGAGCGAGTTCGTCGCCTCGTTCATCGGCGCAGAGCGGGGCTCGCGCGCGCTCCGCGCGAAGAGCACGCCCCGCGGCACCGTGCTCGTCGACTCGGAGGGGCGCACGCAGGGCGTGCTCGTCGAAGGCGGCGCATGACCTGGGTGCTCGCGAACCTCGACCTCATCGGGCAGCTCGCGCTCGAGCACCTGCGGCAGAGCCTGCTGCCGATCGTGCTGGGCTTCGTGATCGCGATCCCGCTCGGCTGGGTCGCCTTCCGCTTCCGGCTCACGCGCGGCATCGTGCTCACGGTGGCGGGACTGCTCTACACGATCCCGTCGCTCGCGCTCTTCGCGATCCTGCCGACCGTCTTCGGCATCGGCTTCCTCTCCGAGGCGAACCTCGTGATCGCGCTCACGATCTACGCCGTCGCGATCATGGCGCGCGCGATCTCGGATGCGCTCGGCTCGGTCGACCCGGACGTGCGGCAGGCGGCCGTCGCGATGGGGTACGGCCCGTGGCGGCGATTCTGGACCGTCGAGTTCCCGCTCGCCGGCCCCGTCGTGCTCGCGGGACTGCGCGTCGCGGCGGTCTCCACGATCGCCCTCGCGACGGTCGGCATCCTCATCGGCGTCGACAACCTCGGCTACCTCTTCACGAACGGCCTGCAGCGGCGCATCATCGCCGAGGTGCTCGCGGGGGTCGTGACGGTCATGGCGATCGCGATCGTCGTCGACGTGCTGCTCGTGCTCGCGGGGCGCCTCCTCATGCCCTGGGCGCGTCGCCGCGATCGGCGTCGGGTCCGGCGCATGGCGCTGCGGGTCGCCGCGGAGGTGCGGTCGTGAACCTCTTCGCCGAGGCGTTCGCCTGGATCTTCGCCCCCGAGCGGCTCGGCGGGTCGCATCCGCTGCCCGAGGCGATCGGGGAGCACCTGTTCTACACCTTCCTCTCGGTGCTCATCGCCGCCCTCATCGCCATCCCGCTCGGGTGGTGGATCGGGCACACGGGTCGCGGCCGCGAGGTCGCCGTGACGGTGTCGGGCGCGGCGCGCGCGCTGCCCTCGTTCGGTCTGCTCCTGCTGCTCGTGCTCGTCTTCGGCGTGCTGCACAAGCCGGAGGCGGCGGTCACGACCTTCGTGCTGCTCGCGATCCCGTCGATCCTCGCGGGCGCCTACGCGGGGTTCGAGGCGATCGACCGCGCCGTGATCGACGCGGGCCGCGCGATGGGCATGACGGAATGGCAGGTCGTGTGGCGCATCGAGGTGCCGCTCGGCCTGCCGCTCCTCATCGGGGGCCTCCGCTCGGCCGTGCTCCAGGTCGTCGCGACCGTCACGATCGCGGCCTACGTCAACCTCGGCGGCGTCGGCTACTACATCATCCAGGGCGTGCCCCTGCGGCGCTTCGATCAGATCCTCGGCGGCGCCCTCGTCGTCGTCGCGCTCGCCCTCCTGCTCGACGGGCTCTTCGCCCTCGTCCAGCGCCTCGTCGTCCCGCGCGGGGTCACCGCGGGCCGCACCTCCGACGTCCGCACGGCGCCGTCCCGGCGACGCGCGGTGGTGGAACCGTCCACCCAGTGAAGAGAGAAGAGAACGACATGTTCACAGCACGGAACAAGGGCCGGCTCGCACTCGGTGCGGCCGCGGTGGGGGCGGCATTGGCCCTCTCAGGGTGCGCATCCGGAGACCCCCTGAACCCGGGCGACGGTGATACGCGCGGCACCGAGAGCTCCACGATCGTCGTCGGCTCGCAGGCCTACTACTCGAACGAGATCATCGCCGAGATCTACGCCCAGGCGCTCGAGGACGCGGGCTTCACGGTCGAGCGGCAGTTCGGCATCGGCCAGCGCGACGCCTACCTGCCCGCCCTCGAGGACGGATCGGTCGACCTGTTCCCCGAGTACACCGGCAACCTCCTGCAGTTCTACGACCCCGACACGACAGCCACGAGCGCCGACGACGTCTACGCGGCGCTCCAGGACGCGCTCCCCGACGGCCTCACGGTGCTCGAGCAGTCGCCCGCGACGGATCAGGACTCCTACAACGTCACGAAGGAGTTCGCCGAGGAGAACGGGCTCACGAGCCTCGACGACCTCGCCTCGGTCGACGTGGCGCTCGTGCTGGGCGGCCCGCCGGAGCTCGAGGAGCGCCCCTACGGTCCGAAGGGCCTCAAGGAGCTCTACGGCGTCGACGTCGAGTTCCAGGCGACGGGTGACACGACCGTCGAGGACCTCCTCGCGGGCACGGTCAACATCGCCAACGTCTACAGCGCCGACCCCCGCATCCAGACCGACGACCTCGTGACGCTCGACGACCCGAAGGCGCTCTTCCGCGCCTCGAACGTCGTGCCGCTCGTGAACGCCGACATCGCCGACGAGATCGCGGACGTCATCAACGCCGTGAGCGCGAAGCTCACGCCCGAGGGGCTCGTCGCGCTCAACGTGCGCTCGACCGTCGACGAGGAGTCGACGCCCGACATCGCGAAGGCGTGGCTCGTCGAGCAGGGGCTCGTCGAGGGCTGAGAGCGTGGCGGTCGGGGGGACCCGAGCGGGCACCCCTCGACCGCCGCGTCACTCGTCGGGCGACTCCATCGTGTTGGCGTCGCCGTCGCCCGGGCGCGACCAGTGGCGCGCTTCGGAGCGCTCGAGGAGCTTCTTCACGACGACCACCGCGACGAGGAACACGACGATCGCGGCGACGAACACGTAGCCGGCCCAGTGCAGCTGGTCGGCGAGCTCGCGGTAGGAACCCGCGGCCACCGATCCGACCGTCACGTAGGCGAAGGCCCACAGCACGCACGCGGGCGCCGTCCACGAGATGAAGCGCCGGTAGCTCATGGTGCTCATGCCGACCGTGAGCGGCACGAGCGAGTGCAGCACGGGCAGGAACCGCGAGATGAAGACCGCGATGCCCCCGCGCCGGTCGACGTAGTTCTCCGCCCGCTGCCAGTTGTGCTCGCCGAGCCGGCGGCCGAGCCGCGAATGGCGGATACGGGGGCCGAAGAAGCGCCCGAGCGCGAAGCCGATCGACTCCCCGCCGAGTGCGCCGAGCACGACGGCGACGACGAGCGCCAGATACTCGACGGGCGAGTCGACGGCCGTCGCCGCGACGATGACGACCGTGTCGCCGGGCACGATGAGCCCCACGAGCACCGACGTCTCGAGCAGGATGCCGACGCCCGCGAGGAGCGTGCGCAGCACGGGGTCGACCGACTGCACGGCGTCGAGCACCGCCGTGAGCACATCGTTGAACCAGTTCACCGCGCGGCGCCGCCCTGGGGTTCGGGGAGCGGGCGTCGCAGCGCGTCCATGCGCAGCCGCCAGCGCGAGAGGCGCCCCGGCTCCTCCGCGGTCGCGGGCGGTCCGCCCTGCCACGCCGTGACGATCCGGATGCCGTGCACCGCGTTGAGCGCCCACACCTCGAGCCCGTCGAGCTCCTCGGGGCGCACCCGACGCTCCTCGACGTCGATCCCGAGCGCCGTCGCGAGGGCCGCGACGGTGCGTTCGGTCGTCGAGGGGACGCGGTCGAGGCTCCGGTCGACGAGGCACAGCGTGCCGCCCTCCCACCACACGATGCTCGTCGTCGACCCCTCGACGACGTGGCCGTCGCCCGTCACGATGACGGCCTCGTCGGCGCCTCGGCGTTGGGCCTCGGTGCGCAGTCGCACCATCGAGGCGAGGTCGGGGCCCTTGATCGTCGGGGCCGTGCGGGGATCACGCCCCGTGTGGGTCGTGAGCACGAGCGAGCGCTGCAGCGTGGGGGCCTCCCGGAGCCGGAAGAGCAGCTGCGGCGCCTCCAGCTGCACGCGCAGCTCGACCCGCGGGAACCACGTCCCGTGGCGCGGGATGCTCGCGATCGCCGCGTCCCAGAAGGGCTCCAGGTCGAGCTCCCGCGCGCGCGAGCGGGGGATCGAGGTGAAGAACCGCTCGCGATGCAGGTCGAGCCCGCGCACGGTGCCCTCCTCGACGAGCCACGAGTCCGCCACCTCGACGATGGCGGGTGCGATGTCGCAGTCCTCGCGCGCCACGAGCGCGCCGCGCTGCCATACCGACGTCGTCGCGACGGGGGCCGAGGGGGGCGCGCTCATAGACTCAGGCTATGCGTCTCCGGCTCCTGCGGCATCCGCTCGGAGACGGACACGATGCGCGCACGCTCTTCGCCGCCCTGCACCCCGAGGGCGACGCGTTCTGGCTCGATTCGGGGCCGGGCGGGCGGGCGTTCCTCGGCACGGGGGAGCGGGTCGTGCCGGCTCCGGGGGAGGTGTTCGCCACGCTGCGCGCCGAGCTCGCGGAGCTGCGCTGGGCGGAGCCGCTCGGCGCCGTCCCGCTCGGCCTCGTCGGGTGGCTCGGCTACGAGCTGCGCGGCGAGACGGCCGGCATGGAGGTCGCCGCGCGCGGCCCGCATCCGGATGCCGCCTTCCTGCGCGTGGACCGCCTCGTCGTCGTCGAGGGCGACGGCTCCGCCGAGCTGCTCGCGCTCGGCGAGGCGTGGGAGGGGCCGCTCGCGGCCTGGCGCGACGAGGTGGCGCGGACGGCCGCCCTCCCGCCGCGTGCCGCACCTCCGGAAAGCCCCGACACGGCGCGACGACCGGTGGCCTGGCGCGACACCCCCGAGCGCTACCTCGCGAACATCGAGGCGTGCCGCGACGCGATCCGCGAGGGGGAGGCCTACCAGCTCTGCCTCACGACCGAGGCGCGCGTCGAGGGGACGTTCGACGCGCTCGAGGTGTTCGACGCTGTGCGCGCGTCGAGCGCGACGCACCACGGGGGCCTCCTCCGCATCGGCGACACGGCGCTCGTCTCGGCCTCTCCCGAGCGCTTCCTCGAGGTCACGCCCGAGGGGCTCGTGCGCACGAGCCCCATCAAGGGCACCCGACCGCGGGGCCGCGGCGACGCGGAGGACGCGCGGCTGCGCGCCGAGCTCGTCGAGAGCGAGAAGGAGCGCGCCGAGAACCTCATGATCGTCGACCTCATGCGCAACGACCTGTCGCGCGTGTGCGAGACGGGCTCGGTCGCCGTCACGCGGCTGCTCGAGGTCGAGTCGTACGCGCACGTGCACCAGCTCGTGTCGACGATCGAGGGTCGGCTGCGCGAGGGTCTCGGCGCCGTCGACGCGGTCACGGCGTGCTTCCCGGCGGGGTCGATGACGGGCGCACCCAAGCGGCGCGCGATGGAGCTGCTCGAGCGGCTCGAGGCGCGCCCCCGCGGCCCCTACGCGGGCGCCTTCGGCTACCTCGCCGCCGACGGCACCGCCGACCTCGCCATGACGATCCGCACGATCGTGATCGACCCGCGCGGCGCATCCGTCGGCGCGGGCGGGGGCATCACGGCGCTCTCCGAGCCGGATGCCGAGCTCGCCGAGGCGCGCCTCAAGGCCGCCGCGCTGCTCGCCGCGCTCCGCGCGTGACGCCTCCCGCATCCGCGTAGGCTCGGGGGTCATGGCTGCCGGCGCGACGATCCACACCTTCTCGGTGAGCCTCGCGGATGTCGATCGCGGCGTCTACGAGGAGCTCGCGCTGCGCGTGGCGCAGCATCCGTCCGAGACCGAGGCGTTCATGCTCACGCGCGTGCTCGCCTACTGCCTCGAGTACGAGGAGGGCATCGCCTTCACCGAGGGCGTCTCGGCGACCGACGAGCCGGCGGTCGTCGTGCGCGACCTCACGGGTCGCCTGCTCGCGTGGATCGAGGTCGGGGCCCCGGATGCCGCCCGGCTGCACACGGGCAGCAAGGCCGCCGAGCGCACCGCGGTCTACACGCACCGCGACCCCGCGAAGCTGCTGCCGCAGTGGGCGGGCAAGAAGATCCACCGGGCCGACGCGATCACGCTGCACAGCTTCGACCCGGGCTTCGTCGACGACGCGGTGCGGGCACTCGGCAGGCGGAACGAGCTGACCGTCTCTCTCACCGAGGGGCAGCTGTACCTCGACCTCAACGGCACGACGTTCAGCACCGCCGTTCACGAGCACCCGCTCGAGTGACGGCGTTCGCGAGGGGCGGCACAAGATCGGCCCTGCGAACGTTGACTACTCTGGACAGGTTGCGATCCCGAGAGGCAGAGACACCCCAGTGAGCGAGCACGACCACACCGGAGACGAGCACGGCTACGACTTCCGTCGCATCCAGGAGCGCTGGCTCCCGGTCTGGGACGAGCTGAAGCCGTTCTCCACCTCGGACGCGGGCGATACCCGTCCGCGCAAGTACGTGCTCGACATGTTCCCGTACCCCTCGGGCGACCTCCACATGGGTCACGCGGAGGCCTACGCGCTCGGCGACGTCATCGCGCGCTACTGGCGCCTGCAGGGCTTCACCGTGCTGCACCCGATCGGATGGGACTCGTTCGGCCTGCCCGCCGAGGGCGCCGCGATCAAGCGCGGCATCGACCCGCGCGAGTGGACCTACGACAACATCGCCCAGCAGCGTGCCTCGATGCGCCGCTACGCGACGAGCTTCGACTGGGACCGCGTCATCCACACCTCGGACCCCGAGTACTACAAGTGGAACCAGTGGCTCTTCCTCAAGCTCTACGAGAAGGGCCTCGCGTACCGCAAGGCGAGCTGGGTCAACTGGTGCCCCTTCGACCAGACGGTCCTCGCGAACGAGCAGGTCGTCGACGGCCGCTGCGAGCGCTGCGACAACCTCGTCACGAAGAAGAAGCTCACGCAGTGGTACTTCAAGATCACCGACTACGCCGACCGGCTGCTCGACGACCTCAACCAGCTCG
>JAEYZI010000026.1 GCA_023428065.1 Actinomycetes bacterium
CCCCCCGCGGGGGGGGGGCCCCCCCCGCCCTTGCCCGGGGGGGGCGCCCCCCGACACACTGAAATCAACCCCCTGACCGCGAGGACCGCATGACCGCCGCACCGGCACGGATCACCGCCAAAGCGCGACTCGGCGACCGCCTCTTCTCGGGCGGCGCCCTCGCCGCGGGCGCGCTCATCCTCGTGGTGCTCGCGGGGGTCGCGATCTTCCTCGTCGCGCAGTCGCTGCCCGCCTTCGTGATGGATCCGGCGGAGATCAAGGGCGAGCCCCCGAGCTTCTGGGCCTACGTGGGCCCGCTCGTGTTCGGCACCGTCTGGGCGGCGGCGCTCGCGCTCATCATCGCCGTGCCCATCGCCCTCGGCATCTCGCTCTTCATCTCGCACTACGCCCCGCGCCGCCTCGCCCAGGGACTCGGCTACACGATCGACCTGCTCGCGGCCGTGCCGTCGGTCGTGTTCGGCCTGTGGGGAGCGAAGGTGCTCGCTCCCTCGATCCAGCCGTTCTACGCGTGGCTCGTCGACAACCTCGGATGGTTCCCGCTCTTCGCGCCGCCCGTCTCGGGAACCGGCCGCACCATCCTGACCGTCGCGATCGTGCTCGCCGTCATGATCCTGCCGATCATCACGGCCCTCTGCCGCGAGGTGTTCCTGCAGACGCCGAAGCTGCACGAGGAGGCCGCCCTCGCGCTCGGCGCCACCCGCTGGGAGATGATCAAGATGGCTGTGCTGCCGTTCGGGCGCCCCGGCATCATCTCGGCGGTCATGCTGGGCCTCGGCCGTGCGCTCGGCGAGACGATGGCGGTGGCCATGGTTCTCTCGCCCGCCGCCGTCATCAGCTTCGTGCTGACGGGGCCGCAGAACCCCACGACGATCCCCGCCAACATCGCCCTCAACTACCCCGAGGCGCACGGCGGCTACGTCAACGTGCTCATCGCGACGGGTCTCATCCTGTTCGTGATCACCTTCGCGGTCAACTCGGTCGCACGCTGGGCAGTCGCGCGCCGCAAGGACTTCTCGGGAGCCAACTGATGACGACCGACACCGTCGCCCCGCCGCGCGTGCTCGCCAACGCGTTCACGACGGGCAAGCTGCCGCGCTGGATGCCGTGGCCGATCCTCGCGGTCTCGCTCGCCGTGTCGCTCGGCGCGTTCGGGCTCTGGGCCGCCGCATCCGAGGAATCGTTCAACTGGATCGGCGGCATGATCGTCGGTGTCGCGCTGTTCATCGTGGCCAACTGGGTGATCGCGCGGCTCGTGGAGGGCGGCCGGCAGGCGGCCGACCGGCTCGTGACCTCGCTCGTGACGAGCGCGTTCGTGCTCGCGCTCATCCCGCTCGTGTGGCTCACGATCACGGTCGTGACCGACGGCCTCCCGACGCTGCTGAACGGCACGTTCCTCACGCACTCGATGCGCAACGTCGTCGGCGAGGGCGGCGGGGCGCTGCACGCGATCGTCGGCACCCTGCTCATCACGGGTGTCGCGGCCGTCATCTCGATCCCCATCGGGCTCATGACCGCGATCTACCTCGTCGAGTACGGTACGGGCCGACTCGCGCGCGGCATCACGTTCTTCGTCGACGTCATGACCGGCATCCCCTCGATCGTCGCGGGGCTCGCGACGTACGCGCTCTTCGCGCTGCTGTTCGGAGACGGCGTGCGGTCGGGGTTCGCGGGGTCGGTCGCGCTCTCGATCCTCATGATCCCGGTGGTCGTGCGCTCGAGCGAGGAGATCCTGAAGCTCGTGCCGAACGAGCTGCGCGAGGCCTCCTACGCGCTTGGGGTGCCGAAGTGGCGCACGATCGTGAAGGTCGTGCTGCCGACCTCCGTGGCGGGCATCACGACCGGCATCATGCTCTCGATCTCACGCGTCATCGGCGAGACCGCCCCGCTGCTCATCGTCGCCGGCTTCACGGCCTCGATGAACTACAACCCGTTCTCGGAGCGCATGATGTCGCTTCCCGTGTTCGTGTACACGCAGTACGTGAGCCCGGGGACCGATGCCGAGTTCTACTTGCAGCGGGCGTGGGCCGGAGCCCTCGCACTCATCCTCATCGTCGCGCTCCTCAACGCGATCGCGCGACTCGTCTCCCACTTCTTCTCGCCCAGGTTCGGGCGCTGAACCCCACCCGAAGGAACCCATGTCCAAGCGCATCGAAGTCCGCGACCTCGACGTCTACTACGGCACCTTCCGCGCCGTGGAGGGTGTGACCCTCACGATCGAGCCCCGTACGGTGACCGCCTTCATCGGGCCGTCGGGCTGCGGCAAGTCGACGTTCATCCGCACCCTCAACCGCATGCACGAGGTGATCCCCGGCGCGCGCGTCGAGGGCGAGGTGCTCATCGACGGCAACAACCTCTACGACCCCGCGGTCGACCCGGTACTCGTGCGGCGGCAGGTGGGCATGGTCTTCCAGCGCCCGAACCCGTTCCCGACGATGTCGATCCGCGAGAACGTGCTCGCCGGCGTGCGCCTCAACAACAAGAAGATGGCGAAGTCGGATGCCGACGACCTCGTCGAGAAGTCGCTGCGCGGGGCGAACCTGTGGAACGAGGTCAAGGACCGCCTCGACCGGCCCGGCTCCGGGCTGTCCGGCGGACAGCAGCAGCGGCTCTGCATCGCGCGCACGATCGCGGTCTCGCCCGAGGTGATCCTCATGGACGAGCCCTGCTCGGCCCTCGACCCGATCTCGACGCTCGCGATCGAGGACCTCATCGAGGAGCTCAAGACCGAGTACACGATCGTGATCGTCACCCACAACATGCAGCAGGCGTCGCGCGTGTCGGACAAGACGGCGTTCTTCAACATCGAGGGCACCGGCAAGCCGGGCAAGCTCATCGAGTTCGACGACACGACGAAGATCTTCTCGATGCCGTCGGTGAAGGCCACCGAGGACTACGTCTCCGGCAAGTTCGGCTGATCCGCTGCGCCCTGCTGTTGTGCAGGAGCCTGCTGGTCTCCCGCGCGTGATGCTGTTGCGCAGGAGCCTGCTGGCTTCTGCTGTTGTGCAGGAGTCTGCGGCCCTGCCGGGCTCTGCTGTTGTGCAGGAACCTGCTGTTGTGCAGGACATCCTCTACGTCCATGCGCCGAAATCCACCCCACCGGGTTGATCGGATGCCGAATAGGCGAGTCGACGCCCACGGCTTCCTGCACAACAGCAGAGCCGTACACGTCCTCGAGTTCCTGCACAACAGCAGAGTCCTGCACAACAGCATCAGGCGCGGGAGGCGCAGGGGCGGCGCGCGGGAGGCCGGAGACGTGGGTGCCGGGCCGCAGAACGCCTCTCGGCGCGAGGCCGCTCGAAGCGGCGAAAAGTGGAGCCCGGGGTTACTGCGGCCCGGCCGTGCCAGTCTACGCGAGCGCCTCGACGGCGATGCGGGCCCGGGGCGACTCGCCGGGCCTGTTCGCGCCCTGCGAACCGGGGAATGCGGATCAGTCGAGCGAACCGTCGCGCGCCATCCGGGCGCACGCGGACAGGTCGTCGGCGATCGTCGTGAGGCGCGCAGCGCGCGTCGTGAGCTGCGTCGAGCGCTCGGGCGCGGGAGCCTCCTGATCGTCGGCGACCGAGGCTGCCCCGGACGCCTCCACACGGCAGAAGGCCGCCGCGCGCTCGAGGGCATCACCGAGGTCGCCGTCGAACACGCCGCGGAGGATGCGGTCCGAGAGGGCGAGCACCTCATCCGGTCCCGCGGGGCTGGGGGCACCCGCGACGACGGGGTCGATCGTGCGGAGCACCTCGGCGCCGCGCCGGAAGAGCAGTGCCACCCCGTCGGGGTCGCCCGAGATCATCGCCCGCAGCAGGTAGATGCGCCAGAGCGCGCCCGGGAGCGTGTGCGGACCGGAGAGCGCCCACAGCTCGGCGACCGCGTCGAGCCCGTGCTCGTCGGTGAGGCGGATGACGCGGTCGAGCACGTCGGGATCGTCGCTGTCGCGTACCCGCGACACGAGCGCGCGCGCGGTGTCGTGGGCGATGCGGCGGGACACGGCCGGGTCGGGCGCCGCACCCTCGAACGCCTCGAACTCACGCCCGCCGAAGAGCGTGGGCTTGTGGAAGTCGTCGGCCATCGCCCCATTCTCCCCCGGCCGCGGAGCCGACGCCCGCGCACTACCCTTGGACACATCGGGCCTGTAGCTCAGTCGGTAGAGCATCGGACTTTTAATCCGCGGGTCGTGGGTTCGAGCCCCACCGGGCCCACCACATCGCCCTTATTCGAACAAACGACCGTGAGATAGAGGTTGCTGGGTGTTCGGTCGAGAGCGTCGGAGTCATCTCCGGCGCTCTTTGCGTTGGCGGACTTCCACTCGGTCTGGGCGAGTTGGATCAGCACGATCGGGTCGTGAAGCTCGACGTGGGCGAGGAGATTGTGCTCGTCATCTTCGATCCAGAGGCGTGAGAAAAAGGCTTCGAGGATCTTCCGCTTGATCTCGTCGGTTGCGGACACGTAGAAGCTGTAGGGACGAGCGAGCAGGTCGAGGTAGGCAAGAACGGTGTCGGCCTGCCGACGCCTTCGGGTTCCACGACGTCAAGTACTCGACGCGAACCGCCGTTGATGAACCGCCTGGAGGAATAGCGACCATGTTCAGTCTTGGTGCGCGCCCCTCCCGCTTTCTCCCTCTGGGTCTTGCGATCCTGCTCCTCGTCCTAGTGCTTTCCGCGTGGTGGGCGAGGAGAAACGAGTTCGCGATCTATCGCCTGCTGGGCGTCTCAAGGTTTCGTCTTTGGCGCCCCTTGTTGGTCGAAGCTGCTTTAGTGCTCGCAGCGCCGATAGCCGTTGGAGCCGGGGTCGCCGCCGTGATCAGCCTGCTGGAAGTTACTGGCCCCTCGCTGGTCGCCTTCGCCGTCGACGAGACCGTTCTCATGCTCACCTCGTTCATGGCGCCCCTGGTTGGCCTCGGCTTGGTTTCGAGGGTGCGGACCATGGACGCCATGGTCGGACGTTGATCATCCGGACTACTAGCAGATCGGATGATATTCGAGGTGCCACAAAGCTTCTCCTCCTCTATCGTCAGCACCATGGGGGAAGAACCGAAGAATCGTCGCTCTGGGGTATGGCGTCGGACGATCGCGATAGTTCTGATTGTGATCGGCGTGATCTTCGGGATTGTCACTATCGCCTTGTTTCGCTTCACCGAACCGGCTTTCCCACACCAGAGTTGTGGCAATCGCTTCAACACGGAGGGCTACTTCGGCTACCCGAAGGGCACCCAACCAGAGACGCTCAAGTCGCACTACACCCTCATCCCCTTCCAAATGGTTTGCGAGTGGGACCGGAATGACGGGGCCGGCGTAGAGACGACCTACATCGAACTTGGTACCTGGGTGCCGATCACCGCAATCGCCGGCCTCGCTGGGGGCCTCACGCTTTTACTCACCACCACCAGAGGAGCAGGGCGGGTCTCAAGTGAAAAGTAGGTATGTGGTTGCCTGGAGCGAAGGGCGCCGCATACCCACGCGCCCGCAGTCCTCTCATCGGCCCAACGACGCGACCGGCGCCCTATCGAGCATCGTCGCCTCACCTGTTTGGGTGGGATTTCTATACGGCGTCGAGTCATCAGTCGCCGTCCCGTTGTATATCCGCCTGGGACCTCAGGAACGTCCGCTGCTGAAAGTCGGATTCTTCGCAGTGATGATGCTGGTACTCATGCTCCTGGCCTTAATGGATCGCCGCACACTTCGCGCAAGGGGGTTCGATGCGACCCCCGGTTCGCTATGGATGCTCGCAACACCGATCGCCTACCTTGCAAGGCGAGCCAGGCTAGTCGACGGGGCTGACCGTGGCCCGCTCGTCATCTATCTTGGCCTCCTCTGCTTCTCGTTCTTAGCCGTGTTGCTCGGAATCGCCCTCGGGATTCAACAACTCGCTGCGTGAACTGAATATAGGTCGCCGCCTCGACATCGTCCTTAGAGCCGAGGCGCAAACGCGCCCCCGCCGCAGTTGTCCGGCTGTAGGTCCGAGTTGGGCATCACGCTCGATCACCCCTCGCGAGCTCAGCGTGTTTCACACATGGGGAGGGTGGGCGCCGCCGGCGATAACGCAGCGATGGAATCGTTCTTCGCGCTGCTGCAGAAGAATGTCCTCAACAGCCGCCGCTGGGCACGCCGCGACGACCTGCGTCTCGCGATCGTGACCTGGATCGAACGGACCTATCACCGGCGCCGCCGGCAGCGCGTCCTCGGCAAGTTGACGCCCGTCGAGTTCGAAGCCATCATGACCACACCGGCCGCGTCCGCGGCCTAACACGAAGAGTCACCAAGACCCTCAGCAGTCCC
>JAEYZI010000055.1 GCA_023428065.1 Actinomycetes bacterium
GGGCGGGGGGGGGGGGGGGGGGGGGGGGGGCCCCCCCCCCCACGGCGGTGCTGGGGTGCTACTTGATGGAGGCGATCGCGTCGGCGACCTTGGCCGAGAGGTCCTCCGACAGCGGGGCGGCGCCCGCCGCCTCCGCGGCGACCTTCTGGCCGTCGGGGCTCGTGATGTAGCCGATGTAGGCCTTCACGAACTCGCCCTTGGCGGCATCCGCGTACTCGGTGCACACGATGCTGTACGAGACGAGCACGAGCGGGTAGTGGCTCGGGTCGGTCGTCTTGCGGTCGAGCCTGAAGGCGAGGTCGTCGGCCGCGCGGCCCTCGACGAGCGGCGACTCGGCGACGACCGCGGCGGCCGCCTCCGGGGTGTAGCCCACGAACTCGTCGCCCACCTTGATCTTGGCGGTGCCGAGGTCGCCGGCCTTCGAGGCGTCGGCGTAGCCGATCGTGCCGGTGCCGTTCTTCACGGCGTCGACGACGCCCGAGGTGCCCTGGGCGCCTTCACCGCTCTTGTAGGGGAAGGCGTCGGCCGGCTTGGCGTCCCACACCTCGGGTGCCACCTGGTTGAGGTAGTCCGCGAAGTTCTTCGTGGTGCCGGAGTCGTCCGAGCGGTGCACGGCCGTGATCGCGGTGGAGGGCAGCTTCGCACCCTCGTTGAGGGCCGCGATCGCGGGGTCGTTCCACGTCGTGATGTCGCCCTTGAAGATCTTCGCGAGGGTCGCGGCGTCGAGGTTCAGCTCGTCGACGCCCTCGACGTTGAAGATCACCGCGATGGGGGAGATGTAGGTGGGGATGTCGATGGCCGTCGCGCCCGCGGCGCACGCCGCGAAGGTCTCGGCGAGCTCGTCGTCGGACAGGGCCGAGTCGGAGCCGGCCCAGTCGGAGCCGCCCGCGATGAAGGTCTCGCGGCCCGCGCCCGAGCCGCTCGGCTCGTAGTTGATCGTGACGTCCGGGTTGGCGGTCTGGAAGGCCGCGATCCAGGCGTCCTGGGCCGAGGCCTGCGACGACGCACCCGCGCCGTTGAACGTGCCGGAGAGGCCGCTGCCGGGAGCGGACGAGTCGCCGCCCGTCGGCCCCTCGTTGGCGGCGCACGAGCTGAGCGCGAGCGCGCCCACGAGTGCGAGGGCGGCGATACCGCCGGTACGCGTGATCTTCACTGTGTTCCCTTCGGGAATGTCGGTCAGGTGTCGAGGCTCTTGGCGGCCTCGCTGCCGACGCTAGGAAGCGACGGTGTCCAGGTTCGACGGGAAGGGTGAACGGAAGGTGAACGCGACGGGAACTACGCGGTGGGCGAATGCACCTCGACGGCCACGATCCCCGACTCGGGGTGATCGACAGGAATGTGAAGGACGGCGTATTCGCCCGTCGCGAGGGCCGCGGCGCGCTGCAGCTTCGTGCTGCCCGAGGTGTGCGTCTCCTCCGCGACGGCGGCGATGATCTGGGGGAGCACGGGGCCGTGGCTGCACAGCACCACCGGCTCCGCCTTCCGCACGAGGGTCGCGATGAACTCGCGCACCGCCTTGCCGCCCGAGCGGTAGGCGTCCTGGCTGATCGTGTGCTCCTCCTCGACGGGGAGCCCCGTGACGCGCGAGGTCGGCGCGATCGTGCGCAGGCAGCGTTCGGCCGTGGAGCTCACAAGCTCCCGCGGTCGGAAGGCGGCGATGCCGTGCGAGACGCTCATCGACTGGTCGATGCCGCGCTGCATGAGCGGGCGCGTCGCATCCGGACCGTCCCAGTCCTCCGCGGGGACCGCCTTGCCGTGCCGCAGGGCGACGATCGGGAAGGTGCGCGCGCGGCCCTGCGCGTGCAGCTCGGCGAAGCGCTCGACGATGTCGACGTCGTGCGGGTAGCTGAGCACCTTGCGGGCCTTCTTCAACCCCACCCAGCGCAGCTGCTCGATCTCGTCGTTCGACACGAAGGTCGAGTTGGCGATCGCCTCGGGGCTCACCTCGCCCGCCCAGTAGTACACGTGCTTGTCGCGCCCGCCGGGCAGCTGGTACTCGACGACGCCGAGCGGCGCGCCGAGGGCGATGATGAGGCCCGTCTCCTCGGCGATCTCGCGCACCGCCGTCTCGGGGAGCGTCTCGCCCGGGTCGACCTTGCCCTTCGGGAGCGACACGTCCTTGTGCTGCGTGCGGTGCACGAGCAGGATCTTCGGCTTGCCCTTCTTCGAGAGCCGCCAGCACACGGCACCGGCCGCGAGCACGGGCGAGGGGCTCATCGGGCGCCTCCCGGGCGGCGACGGCTCGACACCCGGCGCCAGGTCTCGTCCTGCAGGTCGACGAGCCGCCGCCCGTCGGCGTCGCGGTCGTGGCGCACCCAGTCGCCGTCGGGCTGCAGGTGCCAGGAGGAGGTTCCGCTGTCCATCGCGAGGTCGATGAGCGCGTTCGTCTCGGCGATGTGGGCGGGGTCCTCGAGCCGCACGAGGGCCTCGACGCGCCGGTCGAGGTTGCGGTGCATCATGTCGGCGCTGCCGATGTACACCTGCGGGTCGCCGTCGTTCTCGAACCAGAAGATGCGCGAGTGCTCGAGGTAGCGCCCGAGGATCGAGCGCACCCGGATGTTGTCGGACAGGCCCGGCACGCCGGGGCGCAGCGAGCAGATGCCCCGCACCCAGATGTCGACCGGCACGCCCGCCTGGCTGGCCCGGTAGAGCCCGTCGATGATGGCCTCGTCGACCATCGAGTTGACCTTGATGCGGATGCCGCTCGGCTTCCCGGCGCGCGCGTTCTCGGCCTCCTGCTCGATCTGCTTGAGCAGGCCCTTGCGCAGGTACCGGGGCGCGACGAGCAGGCGCTTGAACTTCTTCTCGATCGCGTAGCCCGAGAGCTCGTTGAAGAGGCGCGTGAGGTCCTTGCCGACCTGGTCGTCATCCGTCAGCAGGCCGAGGTCCTCGTAGACGCGGCTCGTCTTCGGGTTGTAGTTGCCTGTGCCGATGTGGCTGTAGTGCTTGAGCGTGCCGCCCTCCTGCCGCACGACGAGCGCGAGCTTGCAGTGCGTCTTGAGGCCCACGAGTCCGTAGACCACGTGCACGCCCGCGCGCTCGAGCTTGCGCGCCCAGCTGATGTTGGCCTGCTCGTCGAAGCGCGCCTTGATCTCGACGAGGGCGAGCACCGCCTTGCCCGCCTCGGCCGCGTCGATGAGCGCCTCGACGATGGGGCTGTCGCCGCTCGTGCGGTAGAGGGTCTGCTTGATGGCGAGCACGTTGGGGTCGGCCGCGGCCTGCTCGAGGAAGGCCTGCACGCTCGTCGCGAACGACTCGTACGGGTGGTGCAGCAGGATGTCGCCCCTGCTGATCGACGCGAAGATGTCGGGCTTGTCGGTGGGCTCGGCGGGCTGCAGCTCGACCGCGGTGGTGGGCACGCGGCGCGGGAAGCGCAGATCCGGGCGGTCGATCGAGGAGAGCTCGAAGAGGCCGCCGAGGTCGAGCGGCGACGGCAGCCGGTACACCTCGCGATCGGTGATGCGCAGCTCCTGCATGAGCAGGCCGAGCGTCACCTCGTCCATGTCGTCGGAGATCTCGAGGCGGATGGGGGAGCCGAACCGTCGCCGCAGCAGCTCCTTCTCGAGGGCCTGCAGGAGGTTCTCGGTCTCGTCCTCCTCGATCACGACGTCCTCGTTGCGCGTGACGCGGAACTCGTGATGCTCGAGCACCTCCATGCCGGGGAAGAGCTCGCCGAGGTGGTTTGCGATGAGGTCCTCGAGGGCGATGTAGCGGCGCGTGCCGCTCGTCTCCGGCAGCTGCACGAAGCGGGGCAGGTTGGTCGGCACCTTGAGGCGCGCGAACTCCACCTTCTCGGTCTTGGGGTTGCGCACCCGGATGGCGAGGTTGAGGGAGAGCCCCGAGATGTAGGGGAACGGGTGCGCCGGGTCGACCGCGAGCGGCATGAGCACGGGGAAGATCTGGTTCTGGAAGATGTCGTGCAGGCGCTCGCGGTCGTCGTCCGAGAGGTCGCCCCACGTCTCGATGTGGATGCCGGCCTCGTCGAGCGCGGGCTTCACGAGGTCGCGGAAGGCGCGCGCGTGACGCTCCTGCAGCTCGTGCGCCCGCAGCGAGATGTCGTTGAGCACGTCGAGGGGCGCGCGGCCCACGTTGGTGGGCACGGCGAGGCCCGTGTCGATGCGGCGCTTGAGGCCGGCGACCCGCACCATGAAGAACTCGTCGAGGTTCGACGCGAAGATCGCGAGGAAGTTGGAGCGCTCGAGCAGCGGCAGGTCGGGGTCCTCGGCGAGTTCGAGCACGCGCTGGTTGAACGCGAGCCAGCTGAGCTCTCGGTCGAGGAAGCGGTCGGGCGGGAGCGTGCCGTCGTCGACGGGTGCCGGATCCGCCTCGTAGTCGTCGAGCAGATCCGCGGCCAGCGTGGCGTCGCCCAGCGGGCTGTTCGTCTCCATCGCCCTATCCTGCCAGCAACAGGGTGAACCGCGACGGTCTCGCGTATGTCGGATCCGAGCGCGTCAGACGCCCGTGCCGACCGACGCCTGGTCGTCTTCGTAGACGTTGAAGCGGTAGCCGACGTTGCGCACGGTGCCGATGAGGGAGTCGAGCTCGCCGAGCTTCGCGCGCAGGCGCCGCACGTGCACGTCGACGGTGCGGGTGCCCCCGAAGTAGTCGTAGCCCCACACCTCGGAGAGCAGCTGCTCGCGCGTGAAGACGCGGCTCGGGTGCGTCGCGAGGAAGCGCAGCAGCTCGAACTCCTTGAAGGTGAGGTCGAGCGGGCGCCCGTGCACCTTCGCCGAGTAGCTCGCCTCGTCGATGACGACGCCCGACGCCTGGATCTTCGAGACCGAGCTCTCCTTCGCCAGACGGTCGATCACGAGGCGGATGCGCGCATCCGTCTCCGCGGGCCCCGCGGTCGAGAGGATCACCTCGTCGATGCCCCAGTCGGCCGAGACGGCCGTGAGCCCGCCCTCGGTGAGCACGAGCACGAGCGGCACCCCGAGCCCCGTCGTGCGCAGGATCTTGCACAGCGACTTGGCGCTCGCGAGGTCCTGCCGCGCGTCGACGAAGACGAGGTCGGCGGTGGGGGCGTTGACGAGCGCGGCCGGTTCGGCGGGGATGACGCGCACGCGGTGGCTGAGCAGACCGAGCGCCGGCAACACGTCTGTGTCGGCCGCGGAGCTCAGGATCAGCAGCTGCGCCACGCAGTTCCTTTCGAGGCGTCTCGGGTTCGTCGCTACGCGACAGTGTACGCAGCCGTAGGCTGGGTGAGTGGCTCTCTCGTTGCGCAGCGTCATCCCGGTCTGGGCGGCCGCCGCGCTCGGCGCTGTCGCGGTGGTCGTCTTCGCCCCGTCGGCGCCCCTCACCTGGATCCCGGTGGTCATGGCCGCCGTCGTGCTCCTGACGTTCACGATCCAGTTGAGCCTCGCGCGCAAGGAGGGGCTCGTCGAGCGCATCGTCGCGAGCCTGAGCGGCGCGCTCGGCATCCTCGTGCTCGCGACCGCGCTCATCTGGGTCGTCGCCATCGCGGGCCCCGGCGGCGCCTGACCCGCGGGCGCACTAGACTCGACATCATGATGCTGGCGCTCGAGCTCTTCTTCATCGGTCTGCTCGGCCTCGCGACGCTGTCCATCGGCGCCGTCTCCGTCGTGGTGCTCTATAACCTGTTCCGCGGCCAGAGCTGAGGCCGTGTTCGAGCTCGACGTCGACCTCCCGGCCGAACTCGTCCCGCTCTCCTGGCTGATCGGGGTCTGGGAGGGAAGCGGCGTCGTGGCCTACAAGGTCGGCGACGAGGTCCGCGAGTACGAGTTCGGGCAGCGCATCGCGTTCAGCCACGACGGCACGCCCCACCTGCAGTACTCGAGCACCGCGTGGCTCCTGCCCGAGGTCGAGGCCGACGCCTCCGACGACGACGCGGCGCCGCATCCGCGTCACCTCTTCTCCGAGATCGGCTACTGGCGCCTCTCGCGCCCCCTCGGCCCGGCGGATGACGGTCCCGCGATGCTGCCGGGAACCGGCGCGCCCGTGTTCCAGACGGCGGAGGCCGTGGAGACACTGCGTAACGCCCACGGCGCGTTCGACATCGAGGTGCTGCTCGTGCAGCCGGGTGGCGTGAGCGAGCTCTACCTCGGCGAGATCAACGGTCCGCGCGTCGACCTCGCGACGGATGCCGTGCTGCGCTCGGCCACCGCGAAGGAGTACTCGGCGGCGACGCGGCTCTACGGCCTCGTGGAGGACCACCTGCTGTGGGCGTGGGACATCGCGGCCCTCGGCCAGGACCTGCGCACGCACGCCTCCGGGCGATTGGCGCGCGTCGAATGACCTCGCCGTTCGCGGCACGCCCGGGCGCGGTGGGAGACCCGCCCGAGCACTACGGCGACCCGATCGGCGAGCAGCGCCCGCTCGAGGCGGGGCGCGCGATCGTCGACCTCTCGGATCGCGACGTCGTGTCGCTCACGGGGCCCGACCGGCTGAGGCTGCTCGACTCGCTCACCTCGCAGTCGCTCGCCGGGCTCGCGCCCGGCGCATCCGCCGAGACGCTCCTGCTCGACCCGAGCGGCCGCATCGAGTACGTCGCGCGGGTGTTCGACGACGGCGAGGTCACCTGGCTCCTCATGGACGCGGGCACGGGCGCGGGCTTCGCGACCTTCCTCGACCGCATGCGCTTCATGCTGCAGGTGCAGGTCGCGGATCGCACGCACGAGTTCGCGACGATCGGCACCTTCGGCGAGGCGCCCGAGGCGACGGCCGCCCCGAACGGCGTGCCGCTCGTGTGGGTCGACCCGTGGGGCGAGGTGCAGGTCGGCGGCTTCCAGTACGCGACGGGGTCGCATCCGGCCTCGGGGTGGAGCTATCGCGAGGCGCTCGTGGAGCGGCCGCGGCTCGCCGAGCTCGTCGATGCGCCCGCCGCGGGCACCCTCGCGCTCGAGGCGCTACGGATCGCCGCGTGGCGGCCGCGCGCGGCGACCGAGCTCGACGCGACCGCCATCCCGCACGAGTTCGACTGGCTGCGCTCGGCCGTGCACCTCGCCAAGGGCTGCTACCGGGGGCAGGAGACGGTCGCCAAGGTGCACAACCTCGGGCACCCGCCGCGTCGCCTCGTGCTCTTGCACCTCGACGGCTCCGACGCCGCGCTGCCCGCACCGGGCGCCGAGGTGCGCCTCGGGCGTCCGGAGGCCGAGGGTGCCGTCGTGGGCCGTGTCACGGCGGCCGCGTGGCACCACGAGCTCGGCCCGATCGCCCTCGCCGTCGTGAAGCGCTCGGCGGATGCGGCGTCCGAGCTCACGGTCGTCGCCGACGACGTGCTCGTGCCCGCCGCGCAGCAGCTCATCGTGCCGCCCGACGCGGGCGCGACGGCCGACGTGCCCCGCATCCCGCGGCTCGGGGCCGTGCGCCGCTGAGTGGCCGCGAGTGCGGGGGAGGGTGTGAGCGCTGAGCTGCACCGCCTCGAGCGTCGCGTGCGCCGGCGGGCCGACCTGCGGATGGCGGGGCGGCGCGTGTGGGAGTCGCTGCCCGCGATCGTGCAGATCCTCGCGGCCGTCGCCGCCGCGTACGCGATCGCGCACTGGGGCCTCGGGCATCCGGTGCCGCTGCTCGCCATCACGGTGACGATCAACTCGCTCGGCTTCGCGCGCGACGCGCGGCCCGCGCGAGTGGCGGAGACGGTGCTCGGCATCCTGCTCGGCATCGCGCTCGGCGACGCGCTCGCGCTGCTCGTGGGCCGCGGGCTGTGGCAGCTCGTGCTCGTGCTCGCCGTCGTGTTCGTCGTGGGGCGCGCGGTGTCGGCGAGCCCCGCGTTCGCGGTCGCGGCGGCCGTGCCGTCGGCGCTCGTCGTCATGCTCCCGGATGCCGCGGCCGGTCCCTTCTCGCGCTCGCTCGACGGGCTCGTGGGCGGCATCGTGGCGCTCCTCGCGACGGCGCTCATCCCGCGCGACCCGCGCGGCGCCGCCGCGCGCGACGGGCGCGCGCTGTTCTCGGTGCTCGAGGAGTCGATCGGATCCGTCGCCGACGCGCTCTCGCACGCCGATCCCGCTGCCGCCGAGCTCGCGCTCGCGCGCCTACGGCGCACGCAGCCGCTCATCGACGCGTGGGGCGCCTCCCTCGACTCCGCGATCGCGATCGCCCGCATCTCACCGTGGGCGCGCCGGCACCTCCCCGAGCTGCGTGGCGACACCCGGCGGCTGCGCGGCGCCGACCTCGCGGCGCGGCACCTGCGCACGATCGCGCGGCGCGTCGACTTCCTCGTGCGCGACGGGCGGGCGCGGCCCGAGCTCGCGGAGCTCCTCGCGCGGCTCGGCTCCGGCATCCGCCTGCTCGGCGCCGCGCAGGGCGACCCCGAACGCGCGGAGGAGGCCCGTGCCGAGCTGTCGGCGCTCGCCGCGCGGCTCGACCCCGCCGAGGTGATCCCGGGCGCCCCCATCACCGACGTCGCGATCATGCTGCTGCTGCGGCCGCTCGCGGTCGACCTGCTCGACGCATCCGGGCTCGACCCCGACGCCGCGCGCGCCCTGCTGCCTCCCGTCGCCTGACCCTCCCGCGAGGTCTCGCGCTCAGGCGGGGGCGACGGCGCCCCAGGGGAGTGAGAGCTCGCCGAGGCGCCAACGGCCGCGGCCGCCGAGCGGCGGGGTGTCGAGCACGCGCCAGCCCGCGTCGCGCACGGACGCCACGGTCGCCTGCCAGCGCTGCACCGGCCCGTAGGCCCCGAGCGGCGCGTGCACGGCCCACGCGCGATCGAGGTCGACGAGCAGCTCGTGGATGCGCTCGCCCTCGACGTTGCGGTGGATGAGCGCCTTGGGTAGCCGCTCGGCGACGATCGACGGCGCCTCGAGGCCCGCGAGGCGCAGCGAGACCGTGAAGGTGTGCGGTCCGTCCGCGTCGAGGGTGACCCAGCTGCCGACCCGGCCGAGCTCGGAGCACGTGCCCTCGACGAGCTGACCGCCCGGGGCGAGCCGCGACGTCATCATCGCCCACGCATCCGCGACCTCGGACTCGTCGTACTGGCGCAGCACGTTCATCGCGCGGATGACGGCGGGGCGCCGCCCGCCGTCGGTGGGCACCTCGAACCCGCCGAGGCGGAAGCTCACCCCGGGGCGCGCGGCGGCGGATGCGAGGCGCACGCGTTCGGGGTCGATCTCGATGCCGAGCACCTCGACGTCGGCGCGCACCGACGAGAGGCGCTCGTGCAGCTCGTTGCTCGTGGTCGCGGACGCGCCGTAGCCGAGGTCGACGACGAGCGGGTCGTCGGTGCGGCGCAGCACGGGCAGCGCGGCGATCCACCGGTCGACGCGGCGCAGCCGGTTGACCCCGGTCGTGCCGCGCGTGATCCGGCCCTCGGGTCTCGTCGCTCTCGCCATCGGCGTTCACGCTACAACCGCTCTCGGTAGGCTGACCGCATGACCTCGACGCTCATCCTGCTCCGCCACGGCAACTCCGAATGGAACCAGAAGAACCTCTTCACGGGGTGGGTGGATGTGCGCCTCTCCGAGCAGGGTGTCGCCGAGGCCACGCGTGCCGGCGAGCTGCTCGCCGAGTCGGGCCTCGCCCCCGACATCCTCTACACGAGCGTTCTGACGCGCGCCATCCAGACCGCGAACATCGCGCTCGACGTGGCCGACCGCGCCTGGATCCCCGTCAAGCGCAGCTGGCGCCTCAACGAGCGCCACTACGGCGCCCTGCAGGGCCTCGACAAGGCGGAGACGCTCGAGAAGTACGGCCCCGAGCAGTTCATGCTGTGGCGTCGCTCGTTCGACGTGCCGCCGCCGCCGCTGCCGGACGACTCGGAGTGGTCGCAGGTCGGCGACCCCCGCTACGCGGACGTGCCCGACGCCGAGCTGCCGCGCACCGAGAGCCTCAAGCTCGTGATCGACCGGATGCTGCCCTACTGGGAGTCGGACATCACGAAGGACCTCGCGGCCGGCAAGACCGTGCTCGTCACGGCGCACGGCAACTCGCTGCGCGCCCTCGTGAAGCACCTCGACGGCATCAGCGACGCCGACATCGCCGAGCTCAACATCCCCACGGGCATCCCGCTCGTCTACGAGCTCGACGACGACTTCCGCCCGACCGGCCCCGGCCGCTACCTCGACCCCGAGGCCGCCGAGGCGGGTGCTGCCGCGGTCGCCGCGCAGGGCAAGAAGTAACCCGCCCCGCGCGGGCGGAGGCGGCCGGGGCGGGCGCCGTCGAGAGATCGGTGAGACCATGAAGGCATGCTCGTCGCCTTCTCCGTCGCCCCCACCAGCAGCAACGCCGACGGTTCGATGCACGAGGCCGTCGCGGCGGCCGTGCGTGTCGTCCGCGAGTCGGGCCTGCCGAATCGCACCACCTCGATGTTCACCGAGATCGAGGGCGAGTGGGATGAGGTCTTCGAGGTCGTGAAGCGTGCGACGGAGGCCGTGGCCGCCTACGGCTCGCGCGTCTCCCTCGTGCTCAAGGCCGACATCCGCCCCGGCCACACGGGTGAGCTCGACGGCAAGGTCGAGCGGCTCGAGCGGGCCATCGAGGGTTTCGGAAGTTAGCGACCCCGGCGGCCGTCGAACGGCCCTCCGTCATCGCGATATACTTCCATTCTGGAAGTAGGTGAGAGGGATGGCTCGCAAGCTCGACAGCGCGGAGCCCGCAGGGGCGGTCCCGCGCATCCCCGCGCACCGGCACGACGTGACCCGATCGCTCGTGCGGGTGACCGCGACCTGGACCTCGGCCGACTACCAGTCGCGCTTCGCGCGGGCTGCGGGGGTACCCGACGAACCGCACGCCATGACCGCGATGTTCCGGCTGACGCAGGGCGGACCGGTGCGTCCCACCGCGTTGGCGGGCATCCTGGGCATCTCCGCCGCCGCCACGAGCCGCCTCCTCGAGGCGCTCGCGGCGGCGGGGCTGGTCACCCGGACACCCGATCCGGATGACGCCCGCGCGACGCGCATCGCCCTCACCGAGCAGGGGGTCGCCGCCGCGACCGTGCTGCACGAGGAGGGCGACCGGCTCTCCCAACGGCTCCTCGCCGGGTGGACCGACGAGGAGCGCACCACCTTCACCCGATTGATGCACCGCTACGCGGACGCCGTCGAGGACGACGCCCGCGAAACCCGAGAGGAACAGCAATGAGCACCTTCGTCGTCACCGGATCCGCGTCCGGAATGGGCAAGGCATCCGCCGAGCGACTGCGCGAGGCCGGTCACGTCGTCATCGGCGTCGACCTCAAGGACGCGGACGTCGTCGCCGACCTGTCGACCCCCGCGGGGCGTTCGGCGGCCGTCGCCCAGGTGCTCGAGCGCTCGGGCGGCGCGCTCGACGGCGCCGTGCTCGCGGCGGGCCTCGGGCCGCACCCCGGCCGCGAGAAGCTCATCGCGCAGGTCAACTACTTCGGCGTCGTGGAGCTGCTGAACGGATGGCGCGACGCCCTCGCCGCGTCGGGCGACGCGCGCGTCGTCGTGTTCTCGTCGAACTCGAGCACGACCGTGCCGCTCGTTCCCGAGAAGACGATCCGCGCCTTCCTCGACGGCGACGCCGAGGCGGCGATCGCCGCCACCAAGCGCTTCAAGGACAACGCCTCGGCGATGGTCTACGCGGGCTCGAAGATCGCCGTCACCCGCTGGCTGCGCCGCAACGCCGTGCTGCCCGAGTGGATCGGGTCGGGCATCCGCCTCAACGCCGTCGCGCCCGGCGCGATCCTCACCCCGATGGTCGAGGCCCAGCTCGCCGACCCGCACCAGCGCGGCGCGATCGAGGCGTTCCCGATGCCGGTCGGTCGCCACGGCAAGGCCGAGGAAGTCGCCGAGGCGGTCATGTTCCTGCTGGGGCCCGCCTCGGGCTTCATGGTCGGCACCGTGCTGTTCGTCGACGGCGGCACCGACGCGTACTTCCGCAGCGACGACTGGCCCAAGCAGGTGCCCTTCTCGGGCCTGCGCCGCTACATCCGTCTCGGGCGCGCGTACGCGGCCGCGAAGGGCGTGAAGGCGAACTTCTGAGCCGTCAGGGCAGCCGCTCGAGGAAGCCGCGCACCGCCGCGGCCGACTCGGCGGGGCTGTTGAGCCACGGCGCGTGGCCGCCCGCCACCTCGGTGAAGGTGAGGTCGCGCACGGATGCGAGGCCCGCGCGTCCGGCGTCCGGGCGGAGGAAGACGTCGGTGTCGCCCCAGAGCGCGTGCAGGGGCGCCTTCAGGGATGCGAGCTCCGCGCCCGTGAGCGTCAGCTCGCGGCGTCCGAGCGCGCGGTAGTAGCGCGGAGCCGTCTCGCGGAACTCCGGCCGCAGCGACGCGTACCAGCCGACGTCGACGAGCTCGCGGGGCCAGCCCGCGACGGTGCCCTTGTTCAAGGTCATCGCGCTGTTGGCCTCGTAGCGCTCGCGGCTCACGGGCGCCGTGAAGAGCTGCGCGAGGCCGGGGAACGCCAGAAGCCGCATCGAGAACGGCGCGCGCGTGCCGGGCAGCGCGACCCCCGGTGCGCCCAGGATCGTGACGCTCGCGACGCGTTCGGGGCGCGCGAGCGCGTAGTACAGCGAGAACTGGGCGCCCATCGAGTGGCCCACGACATGGGCGCGCTCCACGCCGGCGTCGGCGAGCACGGCGTCGAGCAGGGGGATCGGCACGTCGCGCAGGCCGTCCGCGGGCAGGCGCGCGGCATCCGAGAGGCCGTGGCCGGGCCAGTCGGGGGCGATCACCCTCCGGCCTCCCAACGCGGGGACGAGCGGGATCGCGGCGGCGGTCACGGCGGCCATCCCGTGCAGCAGCACGACGGGCACGCGATCGTCTCCCGCGAGCTCGATCACGTGGAGGCGCGTGCCGGCCTCCGGCACCTCGACCATGCGGTCGTCCGCACGCGAGAGGTCGTACTCGGCGAGCAGCCTCCCCTCGGCGTCGCGGTACGCGGATGCGAGGTCGGCGGGGACGGTGGTGGTCACCTCACCAGGCTAGGGCGATCGCGCGGCGGCTCAGGTCCAGTCGCCCGTGGCGAGGTACTGCACCTTCTTGGCGATCGACACCGCGTGGTCGGCGAACCGCTCGTGGTAGCGGGATGCCAGCGTCGCGTCGACCGTGTCGGCCGTCTCGCCCTTCCAGGTCTCGCCGAGCACCTTGTCGAACACCGCGAGGTGCAGCGCGTCGACCTTGTCGTCCTCGTTGCGGATGTGCTCCGCGATCGCCGTGTCCTGCGTGCGCAGCAGCTCGGTGAGGTTGCGCGCGATCTCGACGTCGAGGGCGCCCATCTCGCGGAACGTCGAGCGCAGCCCCTTCGGCACGACCTTCTCGGGGAAGCGGTAGCGCGAGAGCTGGGCGATGTGCTCGGCCATGTCGCCCATCCGCTCGAGCGACGCCGAGACGCGCAGGGCGCTCACGACGATGCGCAGGTCGCGGGCGACGGGCTGCTGCCGCGCGAGGATCGTGATCGCGAGCTCGTCGAGCTCGGCGGCGAGCACGTCGATCTTGCGGTCGTCCTCGATGACCTCCTCGGCGAGGGCGACGTCGGACTCGTTGAACGAGCGCGTCGCCTTGTCGATGGAGTCGGCGACGAGCGTGGAGATCTCCACGAGTCGGTCCTGCACCTCGCGCAGCTCCTGCTGGAACACCTCGCGCATGGGTCTCGTCCTTTCCCCGCCTTCTCGTGCGGGCGTCGTCGGCATGCGGCGGCACGGGCCCCCGGATGGCCGCGCTGCTACCGTCCCGCGGGAAGGTTAACGGTCGGTGACCGGGTCGTGAACGTCCCCGGAAGGGATGTCGAGAGCTCCGCGAAAGCGCGGCCGTGCCCTTCCGGCCCGCCCTAATCTAGTCCCATGGACGCCGCCTGGCTCGTGCCCGCCGCCCTGGGCTTCGGGCTCGCGGTCGGCGTCGGGGGCACCGCCGCCGTCGTCGCCGCGCACGCGCGCGGTCAGCGCGCCGCCGCCGTCGTCACCCCGACCGTGCCCGAGGGCGTCGACGACGTCATCGACGCGCTCGAGACGGCGGGCATCGTGCTCGACTCCTCCAACAACGTCGTGAGCAGCTCGACGGCCGCCGTCTCGCTCGGCCTCGTCTGGAACCACGTGCTCGTGCACCAGGAGCTCGTGGCGCTCGTCGACCGCGTGCGTTCGGAGGGCGTCGCCGCGAACGAGGAGTTCGAACTGCCGCGCGGCCCGTTCGGCGAGACGAGCGTGCACCTGCTCGTGCACGCCGCGCCGCTCGGCAGCCGCTTCGTGCTCGTGCTCGCCGACGACCGCACGGAGGCGCACCGGCTCGAGGAGGTGCGGCGCGACTTCGTCGCCAACATCTCGCACGAGCTCAAGACACCGATCGGCGCGATCGGGCTCCTCGCCGAGGCGCTCGAGTCGGCGGCCGACGAGCCGGATGAGGTGCGCCGCTTCGCGAACCGGCTCACGATCGAGGCGGAGCGGCTGCGCAGCCTCACCCACGAGATCATCGAGCTCAGCCGGCTGCAGGCCGCCGACGCGCTCGAGCACGCGGAGCGCGTGAGCGTCGACTCGGTCGTCGCCCAGGCGGTCGACGCGAACCGCGTGTCGGCCGAGTCGCACCGCATCACGATCGTCGCGCAGACGGATCCTTCCGCCGTCGTGTGGGGCGACGAGTCGATGCTCGTGACCGCGGTGCACAACCTCATCGCGAATGCGATCCAGTACTCGCCGGACGGTACGCGCGTGGGGGTGGGCATCATCCGCCGCGACGGCGCCGTCGAGATCGCGGTGGCCGATCAGGGGGTCGGCATCCCGGAGGCCGAGCGGGATCGCGTGTTCGAGCGGTTCTTCCGCATCGACGCGGCCCGCAGCCGCCAGACGGGCGGCACGGGTCTCGGCCTCTCGATCGTCAAGCACGTCGTGCAGAACCACGGCGGCCAGGTGCGCGTGTGGTCGCAGCAGGGGCGCGGCTCGACGTTCACCGTCCGTCTGCCCGAGGCCGCCCCGGCCCCCGAGCCCGCCCGAGGAGCGCGCCCGTGACCCGCATCCTCATCGTGGAAGACGAGCCGTCGCTCGCCGAGCCGCTCGCGTTCCTGCTCGGGCGCGAGGGCTACGAGACGGCGATCGCGGGCGACGGCCGCACGGCGCTCGCCGAGTTCGACCGGCACGGCGCCGATCTCGTGCTGCTCGACCTCATGCTCCCGGGACTCCCCGGCACGGAGGTGTGCCGGGAGCTGCGGATGCGCTCGAGCGTGCCGATCATCATGCTCACGGCGAAGGATGCGGAGGTCGACATCGTCGTCGGGCTCGAGCTCGGCGCCGACGACTACGTGACGAAGCCCTACTCGAGTCGCGAGCTGCTCGCCCGCATCCGCGCCGTGCTGCGGCGGCACGTCGAGCTCACCGTGGGCGACCACGAGACCGTGCTCGAAGCGGGGCCCGTGCGCATGGACGTCGAGCGTCACGCGGTGACGGTCGACGGTCGTGAGGTCGCCATGCCGCTCAAGGAGTTCGAGCTGCTCGAGTTCCTGCTGCGGAACGCCGGCCGCGTGCTCACGCGGGGGCAGCTCATCGACCGGGTGTGGGGCTCGGACTACTTCGGCGACACCAAGACGCTCGACGTGCACGTCAAGCGCATCCGGGCGAAGATCGAGGCCGACCCGGCGAACCCGCGGCTGCTCGTGACCGTGCGCGGCCTCGGCTACCGCTTCGACGGCTGAGGGATCAGCCCGCGGGGGTCGCCGACGGCGTCGGGGCGGGCGTCTCCGTGAAGGTCGGGGTGGGAGTCGGCGTCGGGGTCGGCGTCGGCAGTCCGTCCTGGTACTCGATGAGGGTCGCGTCGAGCACCGGGATGAGGAGCCCCGACTGGTCGTCGGCGGTGTGCACGACGGCCTCGAGCAGGCTGCCGGCCTTCACGCCGAGCGGCTGCAGGGTCACCTGCGGGCCGTCGATCCCGAAGTCGGTGCGGCCGTGCGCGTCGGCGGTGAGCTCGACCTCGTAGTACTCGCCGTCGAACTTCCACTGCACCGTGAAGTCGATGTCGGACCCCGTCGTGTTGACCGCGGTGCCCACGAGGTTGCCGAGCTCGCCGTCCTCGGTGAGCACGAGCACGTTGCGCAGCTCGAGGTCGCCGAGGTCGAGGCTCACCCCGTCGCTCGCGTCGTAGGTGCGCCCGGTCTCGGGCTTCAGCCACAGTGCGCAGCCGCTCAGGCCGGCGACGAGCGCTCCGCTCAGGGCGATAGCGGCCACGGCACGTGCTCTCACGGGGTCCTCCAGGGATAGTCGACAAGCACCTCCAGACTAGCGGCAGCCCCGAGCCGCGGATGCCGCCCGCCCCGGCCGGGAGGGGGAGCCCTGTGATAAAATGAGCGGTCTGCGGAAGGAACCAACTCCATGCTCTTCGAGGTCGGCGAGACGGTCGTCTATCCCCATCACGGTGCGGCAACCATCATCGAGGTCAAGGACCGCGTCATCAAGGGGGAGACGAAGAAGTACCTGAAGCTCAACGTCACCCAGGGTGATCTCATCATCGAGGTCCCCGCCGAGAACGTCGACCTCGTCGGCGTCCGTGACGTGATCGGCAAGGAGGGCCTCGACAAGGTCTTCGAGGTGCTGCGCGCCCCCTTCACGGAGGAGCCCACCAACTGGAGCCGCCGCTACAAGGCCAACCTCGAGAAGCTCGCCTCCGGCGACGTGATCAAGGTCTCGGAGGTCGTGCGCGACCTGTGGCGTCGCGACCAGGACCGCGGCCTGTCCGCCGGTGAGAAGCGCATGCTCGCGAAGGCCCGCCAGATCCTCATCTCCGAGCTCGCGCTCGCCGAGAAGACCGACGAGGAGAAGGCGTCGACCGTCCTCGACGAGGTCCTCGCCTCCTGAGGCTCCGGCGCCGCGTGCGCCCTAGGCTCGTGACATGAGCCTCGCCCCGGATGCCGTGCGCCTCGCGATCGTCGTCGTCGCCGCGGGAAGCGGAACGCGCCTCGGCGCCGAGACCCCCAAGGCGTTCGTCGAGCTGCACGGCCGCACGATCCTCGAGCACGCGCTGCACGGCGTCTTCGGGGCGACCCACGCCTTCCAGGTGATCGTCGTCGCGCCCGCGGCCCTCGTGGCCCGCGCCCGCACGATCGGTGAGCACGTCGCGGGCCCGGCATCCGGCTACCTCACGGTCGTCGCGGGCGGCGAGACGCGACAGGAGTCGGTCGCGGCCGGCCTCGCCGAGCTGCTCCCCGGCGTCGAGGGCGTGCTCGTGCACGATGCCGCCCGTGCGCTCGCGCCGAGCGCGCTCATCGACCGCGTCGCGGCCGGGGTGCTCGCGGACGGGGCGGACGGCGTCGTGCCGGCGCTGCCCGTCGTCGACACCGTCAAGCGGGTCGATGAGGGGAAGGTCACGGGCACGGTCGACCGCAGCGACCTCGTGCACGTGCAGACCCCGCAGGGCTTCCCGCGCGATCAGCTCGTCGCGGCCTACGCGGCCGCGTCCGAGGAGCACACCGACGACGCGGCCCTCTACGCGGCGGCCGGCCACGGGGTCGTCACGGTGCCGGGCGAACCGCGGGCCTTCAAGATCACGACCCCCTGGGACCTCGGTCGCGCCGAGCAGCTGCTCGACGAGGGCACGCGCATCCGCACGGGCCTCGGCGTCGACGTGCACGCCTACGACGAGGGGGTGCCGCTGTGGCTCGGCGGCGTGTACTTCCCCGACGAGCCGGGTCTCGCGGGGCACTCCGACGGCGACGCCCTCATCCATGCGATGTGCGACGCCCTGCTCTCGGCGGCGGGCCTCGGCGACATCGGATCGCGGTTCGGCTCGGCCGCGGAGGAGTACGCGGGCGCGTCGAGCGAGGTGTTCCTGCGGGAGACGCTCGCGCTCGTGCGCGGCGCCGGCTACCGGGTGGGCAATGTCGCGGTGCAGCTCATCGCCAACCGGCCACGCCTCGCCGCGCGGCGGATGGAACTCGAGGCGCACCTCAGCGCGCTCGTCGAGGCACCCGTGAGCGTCGCCGCCACGACCTCCGACGGTCTCGGCTTCACGGGCCGCGGCGAGGGGCTCATGGCCGTCGCCACCGCGCTCGTCACGCGCTAGCCGGACGCGCGGACCGCCCGCCCGGCGCCGGGTGCGCCGGGCCGGACGGGCGGGATCGCATGGTGCGTCAGGCGCGGCGCCGACGCACGAGGATGATGACCGCCGCCGCGATGAGCGCGGCGACCAGCACGATGACGAGCGCCGTCGCCCATACGGGCCAGCCTGCGGCCGCGGGCGCGGTCGGCTCCTCCTCGATCCCGTCGTCCGTCGGCGATGCGACGGGCTGGTCGCAACCACCGTCGAGCGTCGCGACGATCGTGAGGGGGTCGAGCGCCTCCCCCGCGGGATAGGTGCCGAACGCCGCGGACCCCTCTTCCGTGAGGGTCGCAGGCACGGCGGTCCAGGTGAGGGTGTCGCCGTCGCGGGTGACGGTCGCGCCGTCGAGGTCGAGCTCTCCGAACTCGACGTCGGTCGCGTCGACCGCCTCCCCCGTCTGCGTCGTGCCGTGGATGTCGACGGTGAGCACGGCACGGTCGTCGTCGATCAGGATGTGCGGGTCGGCGACGGTCGTGTCGAGGATGCCGCCATGGCCCGTGAATCGGATCGAGCCCGAGAATCGCACGTCGAGCGCCTCTTCGCCATCGCTCGAGCCGGTGCCGCCGACCCAAGTGAAGTCGGGCGTCGCGTAGGTGACGTCGCCGTCGGTCGTCCACTCGCCGTTCGCGATCGACCCGTCGATGTAGGCCCGGAAGGTCTCCTTGAAACCCCACACGAGCGTCGCGTCGTCGATCGTGCACTGCTTCAGCGAGGCGAGGGCCGTCGTGGCCCCGAGGTCGAGCACGATGCCACGGTCCACGGAGCCCTGGAAGGTGAGCGTGTGCGTTCCGGTGAGGCCCTCGGGGAGGGTGCCCGTCCAGCTCACGCGACCCGCGGCATCCGCCGTGACGTCTTGCGCGAGCACGGTCGGAGTCGAGTAGATGACGACGCGGATGCCGCCCTCGCCGGGCCGGAACCCGCTCGCGGTGCCCGTGACGCGCCCCCCGGGCCGCACCTCGCCCGAGACCTCGATGCCCTCGGTCGCGGGCGGGGTCGACGGGATCGGCGCGGTCACTGATGCGGAGGCGACCGTCATCGTTCCGGCGGAGGACGCGCCCTTCGCGCCGATCGTGAAGGTGACGGGGTCGAGTGACTCGCCCGCGCCGTAGTAGCCGATGAAGGCGCTCGCGCCGGCCGCCGTGAGCTTCGCGGGCACTCCGGAGTAGCTGACGCTTCCGTCGGCCGCGGTCGTGCGCGACGCCGAGCCGAGCGCGAGGTCCGCGAAGGGGACCGTCGAGCCGTTCACCGTCACGAAGAGCGTTGCGCTCGTGGCGGAGTCGATGCGCACCTGCGGGTTCGACACGCGCAGGTCGAGCTCGCCGTGGTGGCCCGTGAAGCGCACCGTGCCGCTGTACGCGACGCTGCCGAGCCCGCCCCTGAGGGCCGCGTCCGCCGACTGGGGGAAGGTGAAGGCGCCGCCGCGCGTCGTGACGCCCGTCGTGACGATCGAACCGGCTGCGATGGGGCCGATCACGTAGGCCCGCCAGCCCGCCTTGACGCCCCACGTGAGGCTTCCCGCGCCCATCGCAGGAGTCTCGGTCTCGCCGGCGCCGGGCGCGCCCCCGCCTCCCGGGGTTCCCCCGGGGATCCCGGGAGGGGTGGCGAACGAGATCGGGACGGCGAGCTCGTTCTCGGCCTGGACGGCGCCGCCGGCGCCGATGGTGAAGACGGCGAGGGTCGCGCCGTCCCGTGCGATCGCGTCGAGCTGGGCCTTCGTGATCGTGGTCGTGATGGTGAAGTCGGCGCGGGTGGCGCTCGTCTCGGTCCACTGGTGGTAGAGGCCGGCGGTGGGGTTCTCCTTCACCCAGCGCTGGAACGCCTGGTTGCGGGTCGACGTCGGTGCGCCCTGCGAGGGCCGCCACGTCGAGTCGAGCCAGCCGATCTGCAGGTAGACGCCGGCCTTGCCGCCGCCGTGTGTGTTCGCGTAGGCGGTGTCGTAGCCCGTGCCGGTGATCGTGATGGTCGCGCCATCGGGATCGAGGTCGGTCGTCTGCGACACCGTGAGGGTCCGGGTGACGGGCGCCTGCTCGACCGGCCAGCCGAAGCTCACGGGGTCGAGCGCGGTGCCCACAGCGTAGAAGCCCGCGAATGCGGGTGCACCGGCGGCCGTGAGGGTCGCGGGCACGCCCGTGTAGGCGAGGGTGTCGCTCGTCGACACGGTCGTTCCGGAGGAGAGGTCGAGCGTCGCGATGACGACGTCCGAGTGGGTTCCGAACTCGCCCGTGCTCATGTCACGCGAGACGACGTCGGCCTGCAGCTCCGCCGCGGTGGCCGAGGTGACGCGCACGCGCACGTCGCTCACGGTGATGTCGAGGGCGTACTCGTCGGCCGGGACGCCGAGGCCCTGGTGCCCTTGGAACCTCAGGCTCCCCGGGTAGGCGACCGTGCCGGTGCCGTCCGACATCGCGCCCACGCCGCCCGTCCATCCGTACGGGGTCGTGGTGTCGACGCCCGTGGCCGTGGTGACACCGTGGGCGGCGCCCGCGACGTAGCCGCGGAAACTCTGCTTGAAGCCCCAGTTGAGCGTCGCCCCCGCGACGTCGCCCGGTGCCGCGGATGCGCCCGCGGCGGGGACGAGCGCGCTCGCGAGGGCGAGCAGCGGGGTGAGCAGCAGGGCGATCCAGGGCGCGCGGGAGCGCGCGCGGACAGGCGCGTACGACAAGGAGCAACTCCGTGGGTTGAGTGGATTCGGATCACGCGACGCGCACCATCGCGAGGACTCAGGTAAGCCTAACCTTAGTGAGGAGCGCGAGGAAAGTCGAACCGTCATCCGGGGCCCGCCCCGGGCCACGTCGGTAAACTCGGCGGGTGACGATCCGCCTCTACGACAGCCGCACCCAGGGGCTCCGCGACTTCGTGCCGCTCGAGCCGGGCAAGGTGGGCATGTACGTGTGCGGACCCACCGTGCAGTCGTCGCCGCACGTCGGCCACCTGCGCTCGGCGCTCGCCTACGACCTGTGGCGGCGCTGGTTCTCGCACAGCGGCTACGACGTCACCTTCGTGCGCAACGTCACCGACATCGACGACAAGGTGCTCGCGAACGCCTCCGAGCACGAGCCGTGGTGGGCGGTCGCCTACCGCGTCGAGCTCGAGTTCACCGCCGGCTACCGGGCCCTCGACATCCTCCCGCCCACCTACGAGCCCCGCGCGACCGCGAGCATCCCGCAGATGCAGGAGCTCATCGCCGACCTCATCGAGCGGCGCCACGCCTACGTCGCCGACGACGGATCTGGCGACGTGTACTTCGACGTGCGCACGTGGCCCGCCTACGGCGAGCTCACGCGGCAGAAGCTCGACGACATGGCCGACTCGCCGGATGCGCCCACGCGCGGCAAGCGCGACCCGCGCGACTTCGCACTGTGGAAGGGCGCGAAGCCCGAGGAGCCCGCCGACGCGGCGTGGAACTCGCCGTGGGGCGCCGGGCGCCCCGGATGGCACATCGAGTGCTCCGCGATGAGCAAGCGCTACCTGGGTGCCGAGTTCGACATCCACGGCGGCGGCCTCGACCTGCGCTTCCCCCACCACGAGAACGAGCTCGCGCAGTCGACCGCCGCGGGCGACGCCTTCGCGCGGTACTGGGTGCACAACGGCATCGTCATGGTCGAGGGTCAGAAGATGTCGAAGTCGCTCGGCAACTCGATCTACGCCGCCGAGTTCCTCGCCCTCGCGCCGCCCGTCGTCGTGCGCTACTACCTCGCGAGCGCGCACTACCGCTCGACGATCGACTACCACCCGGGCGCGCTCGAGGAGGCCGAGGCCGCGCTCGACCGGATCGGCGGGTTCCTCGAGCGGGCCGAGCGCGCACTCGAGGCCGCCCAGGTGCCGGGGCCCGGCGACGGCCGCGTGCCCGACGCGTTCGCGGCCGCGATGGACGACGACCTCGGCGTGCCGCAGGCCCTCGGTGTGCTGCACGAGACCGTGCGCGCCGGGAACATCGCGCTCGAGGCCGGCGACTTCGAACAGCTCGCGGTGCTGCGGGAGCGCGTGAAGGCGATGGCGGGAGTGCTCGGGGTCGACCCGACCTCGCCCGAGTGGGCGGCGCCCGCATCCGGAGCGTCCGAGACGGCGCTCGCCTCGCTCGTCGAGAAGCTCCTCGCCGACCGCGCCGCCGCGCGCGCGGCGAAGGACTTCGCGTCGGCCGACCGCATCCGCGAGGAGCTCGCGACGGCGGGCATCGCGATCGACGACACACCCGACGGGGCGCGCTGGAGTCTCGCATGACGACCACACACACGACGACGCAGGGGAGCTGCTGATGGCCAAGCCGGGGCGCCCGGGCGCGCGCAAGACCAAGAAGGGCGCGACGACGGGAACGGGAGGCCACGGGCGCCGGGCGCTCGAGGGCAAGGGGCCGACCCCCAAGGCGGAGGACCGCAGCTGGCACGTCGCCGGCAAGCGCAAGGCCGCCAACGAGCGGCTCGAGGCCGCACGCGCCCGCCACGGCAAGTCCGACGCGCCCGCGAAGCGCGCCCCCCGGCCGAAGAAGGCGGATGAGGGCGAGCTCGTCACGGGGCGCAACTCGGTCGTGGAGGCGCTGCGCGCCAAGATCCCCGCGACGACGCTCTACATCGCGGCGCGGGTCGAGATGGACGACCGCGTGAAGGAGGCGCTCTCGATCGCGACGAAGCGCGGCATCCCCGTGCTCGAGGTCATGCGCCCCGAGCTCGACCGCCTGAGCGGCCACGACGCCGTGCACCAGGGGATCGCGCTCAAGGTGCCGCCGTACGAGTACGCGCATCCGCTCGACCTCGTGGAGCGGGCGCACGAGTCCGGCCGGGCGCCCCTCATCGTCGCGCTCGACGGCGTGACCGACCCGCGCAACCTGGGCGCCATCATCCGTTCGGCGGGCGCGTTCGGCGCCCACGGCGTGATCGTGCCGCAGCGCCGTTCGGTGGGCATGACGGCTTCGGCGTGGAAGACCTCGGCGGGCGCCGCGGTGCGCGTTCCCGTCGCGATGGCGGCGAACCTCACGCAGACGCTCAAGGCGCTCCAGAAGGAGGGCCTCTTCGTGCTGGGTCTCGACGGCGGAGGCGACACCTCGCTGCCGGGCATCACGTTCGCCGACCGGCCGATCGTGATCGTCGTCGGCTCGGAGGGCAAGGGCATCTCACGCCTCGTCACCGAGAACTGCGACGCGATCGTCTCGATCCCGATCTCGTCCGACACGGAGTCGCTCAACGCGGGCATCGCGGTCTCGGTCGCCCTCTACGAGGTCGCGAAGCTCCGCGCACAGTAGCCCGGCGGGCGCGGGTCAGTCGCCCGCCGCGAGGTAGCGCCGCACCGCCTCCGCGGTCGTCGCGTGGTCGACGACGTCGGGCTCGCCCGAGGTCGTGACCGTGCCGACGACCTCGCCGTCGACGCGGATGGGGATCGAGCCGCCGTACGCGCGCAGCAGCTCGTGGTCGACATCCGTGCGCTCCTCGAACGGGGTGCCCGCCTCCTCGTGGCGCAGCCGCACGAGGAGCGACGGCTCGCCGAAGCGCTCGGCGACGGCCGCCTTGCCGGCGAGCCAGGGGTCGTTCTTCGGACCGGTCGTGCCGAGCTTCGCCTGGAACACGACGTCGCCGCGCAGCACGACGCGCACGGCGAGGTTCAGCCTGCGCTCGTCGATCACCTCGAGGGCCGCGAGGCCCAGGTCGACGGCGTCGTCGTTGTCGAACGACGGCACGTCGAACGCGTCCTCGCGCTCGAGATCGGCGACGGTGTACTCGGGCAGATCGGTCATAGCGGCAGACTATCGGCGCGCGCGGGAGGCGACCGTCAGTCGCGCAGCGCGAAGCGCGCGTGCAGGCGCCTGAGCGGCGCGGGCGCCCACCACATGATCCGGCGCTGCCACGTCATGAACGCGGGCACGAGCAGGCAGCGCACGAGCGTCGCATCCAGCAGCACCGCGACCGCGAGGGCCGTGCCGAGCTGCTTGATGACCATGAGGTCGCCCGTCGCGAAACCCGCGAACACGACGATGATGATGAGGGCGGCGGAGGTGATGATGCGGCCCGAGCGCTGGATGCCGCGCGCGATCGCCTCGGCGTCGTCGACGCCGCGCTCCACCTGCTCGGTGATGCGCGACAGGATGAACATCTCGTAGTCCATCGCGAGCCCGAAGCCGAACACGAGGGTCAACAGCAGCACGAGCACGTCGACGCCGAGCACGTCGTCGGGGTCGAAGCCCATGAACCCCGCGAAGTGGCCCTCCTGGAAACCCCACACGAGCACCCCGAGCGACGCCCCGAGCGACAGCACGCTCGCGAGGAGCGCCTTGATCGGCACGACGAGCGACCCCGTCATGAGGAACAGCAGCACGACCGTGCCGAGCGCGATCACGAGCACCGCCCACGGCACGCCGTGCGCGAGACCGTCGGCGAAGTCCACGGTGCGGGCGTCGGCGCCCGTCACCCACGCGGATGCGACGGGCCGCTCCGCGCGCAGCTCGCGCACGACCCCGCCCCCCGTCTTCGGGTCGACGGTCACGTTCGCCCGCCACACCTCGTTCACGGGCTCCGCCTCACCCACCTCGACGACGTGCGGGAGCGCGGATGCGGTGCGGGCCCACGCGGCGAGCGCGGCCTCCGACTCGGCGACGAGCACGACGCGCGTGCGTGCGGCCTCCGGGAAGTGCTCCTCGAGCGCCGACGTGAAGGGGTACTGCGACGAGGAGGCGGGCAGCGAGTCGACGCTCGTGTTGGCGACCCGCAGCTGCAGCACGGGGCTGCCGAGCAGCACGAGCACGGCGGCGCACGCGAGCGTCACGAGCGCCGGATGCCGTTGCACGCGCCGGGTGAGCCGCGAGAAGACGCCCTCGTCGGGGGCGACGTCGCCGAAGCGGCGCAGCACGCGGCCCGCACCCGGCAGCCTGCTGAGCAGCCCCGGGCGCAGCAGGCGTCCGCCGATGAGCGCGAGCAGGGCGGGCAGCAGCGTGAGCGCCGAGAGCATCGACACCGCGGTCACCGAGAGCGCCCCCAGTCCGATCGCGCGCACGACGGTCGCGTCGAAGCACAGCATCCCGAGCGCCGCGATGCCGAACACGGTGCCCGAGTAGAGCACCGTGCGGCCCGCGGTGTCGGCCGTGCGGGCGATGATCTCGAGGGGGGTGCGGCCGTCCGCCCGGTGCGACTCCTCGCGGAAGCGGCTCACGATGAGCAGGCCGTAGTCGATCGACAGGCCGAGGCCCACCGCCGTCACGACGTTCACGACGGTCGTGTTGATGTCGAGCAGGTAGGTGAAGGCGAACAGCGCGCCGAGCCCGCCCACGATCGACACGAGCGCACCGACGAGCGGGGTGCCGGCGGCGAGGAAGCCGCCGAAGACGACGAGCATCACGAGCAGCGCGATCGGCAGCGCGATCGCCTCCCCGCGCGCGAGGTCCGACTGCGACAGCTCCATGATCGAGTCGACGAGCAGGGCGGGGCTCCCCACCTCGGCGACGGCGTCGGGCACGAGCGCGCGGATGTCGTGCGCGGCCTCCGCCAGCCGCTCGTCGACGCGCTCGACGGTCGCCGGGTCGACCGTGCCGTCGTGGGCGGCTACCGTCGCGGTCAGCAGGAAGCCCGCACCGTCGTCGGAGAAGAGCGCCGCCGCCTGGGGCGGGATGCCGCCGCCCGGCATCCGGGGGATCGCGAGCGGATCGACGACCGCGACATCCGGGTCGCCGAGGTCGGCGGCGAGCCGCGCCGTGAGCGCCGCGAGGGCGGGGTCGTCGAGGTCGACCCCGTGCACGACGAGCGTCGACGTCTCGTCGTCGCCGCCCGAGAGCAGCTCGTCGGCGTGGGCCGACTCGACATCGCCCCACGCCCAGTTGGAGCCGAGGCGGTCGAAGAGGCCCTCGCCGAGCACGCCGCCGAGCGTGACCGCCACGACGGCGGCGAGGCCCGCGGCCCACAGGCCGAGGGTGAGGAAGGGGTGGCGCGCGGCGGCACCGGCCAGCCGACCCGGCGCGCCCGGCTGGGCCCTCAGACCTTGGCCATCCAATCCTCTTCGCCGTCGTCGACGACGGCGAGCGGAAGGGTGATCGCCGCGGTCGGCGGGCCCACGACGGTCATCTCGTCGCGGCGGTGACGCAGCACGGTGTCGACGTACGAGGTGAGGGCCTCGGCGAGCGGCACGTTGCGCTTCTGCTCCTGCGAGAGGTACCAGCGGTGGTCGAGGAGCTGGTGGAACATCTCGGCGGGCTCGAGCTTGCCGCGCAGGTCCTTCGGGATCGAGCGCACGACGGGCTCGAACACCGACACGAGCCACTCGTGGGCCACCATCTCCTCGTCGTCGTCGCCCGTGCCGCGGGTCGCGCGGTAGGCGTCGAGGTTGTTGAGCAGCCGACGGGCCTGGTTCTCTCCCGCGTCGAGTCCCGTGAGGCGCAGGAGCCGTCGCGAGTGGTGACCGGCGTCGACCACCTTGGGCTGGATGCGCACGCTCGTGCCGTCCTCGCCCTTGCGGATCGACAGCTCCTCGATGTCGAAGCCGAGGTCGTTGAGGCGCTCGACGCGCTCGCGGATGCGCCAGCGCTCCGACTCGGGGAAGGTCTCGGATTCCGTCAGCTCGCGCCAGAGGGAGCGGTACGCCGCGACGATGCCGTCGGCGACCTCCACGGGGTCGACCTCCTCGTCGAGGCGCCCGCCCGACTGCAGGTCGAGCAGCTCGCCCGCGATGTTGATGCGCGCGACCTCGAGGTCGTTCTCGCGCTGCCCGTTCGAGAGCCCGCCCTCGTAGAGCTTGCCGGTCTCGGCATCCACGAGGTACGCGGCGAACGCCCCGGCGTCGCGGCGGAAGAGGGTGTTGGAGAGCGAGACGTCGCCCCAGTAGAAGCCGACGAGGTGAAGGCGCGCGAGCAGGAGCGCGAGGGCGTCGACGAGGCGCGTCGCCGTGTCGGGGCGGAGCGCCTGCGAGTAGAGGGCGCGGTAGGGGAGCGAGAACTTGAGGTGGCGCGTCACGAGCGCGGGGGAGAGCTCCTCGCCGTCGGGGGCGACGCGCCCCGTGACGACCGCGACCGGTTCGACGCACGGGACGTCGAGGCGCTGCAGGGTGCGCAGCAGGTCGTACTCGCGGCGGGCGAGCTCGAGCGTGGTCTCCTTGATCGCGACGACGAAGCCCTCGAGGTGCACGAAGCGCACGAGGTGCCGGGAGATGCCCTTCGGCAGCGCCGCGATCGTCTCATCCGGCCAGGACTCGAGCGGGAGATCCCACGGCAGGTCGAGCAGCGCCGGATCCGGCACGGCGGAGGTGATCGACAGCGAGCTCACCCGTCGAGCCTATTCCCGCATCCGTGGGTGCGGGGCGGCGCGGCTCGCCGCCCAGCGTCGACCGTCGACAGCGGCCCGTGCCGCTCCCCTCGAAATCCGCCGCCTACGGCCGCCTCGCTGCCCAGAACTGACGAAGACCTCTCGGAGGGAAGGGCGACAAGGCGCGGAAGGGCGGCAAGGCGCCGGGAACGACGGAGGCCGCACCCCCGGCAGGGGATGCGGCCTCCGGATGACGCGGTGGGCTTACAGGCCCGCGGCGATCGGCGCGGCGTTGAGGCGCTCGCCCGACTCCACGTCGAACACGTGCACGTGCTTCGGGACGGGGGTCACGACGACCTTCTCGCCCGCATCCGGGTGGTTGCGGCCGTCGACGCGCGCGATGATGTCGACGCGGTGACCCTCGAGCTCCGTGTGGCCGTAGAGGTAGCCGTCGGCGCCGAGTTCCTCGACGACGTCGACCTCGACCGTGAGGCCCTCGCCGCCCTTCGAGATCGCGACGTCCTCGGGACGCACACCCACGATGACCTTGCCGCCCTTGGCCGACGCGAGCACCTCGCGCTCGACCGGGGTGACCGAGGTGCCGAAGCGCACGCCGCCGTCGGTGACATCCGCCTGGAACAGGTTCATGGCCGGCGAGCCGATGAAGCCCGCGACGAACACGTTGTTGGGCGTCTCGTACAGGTCACGGGGCGAACCCACCTGCTGGAGGATGCCGTCCTTGAGCACCGCGATGCGGTCGCCCATCGTGAGGGCCTCGGTCTGGTCGTGGGTCACGTAGACCGTCGTCACGCCGAGGCGGCGCTGCAGCGACGCGATCTGCGTACGCGTCTGCACGCGGAGCTTCGCGTCGAGGTTCGACAGCGGCTCGTCCATGAGGAAGACCTGGGGCTGACGCACGATCGCGCGACCCATGGCGACGCGCTGGCGCTGACCACCCGAGAGGGCCTTCGGCTTGCGGCCGAGGTAGGGCTCCAGGTCGAGCAGCTTCGCGGCCTCGAGCACGCGAGCCGCGCGCTCCTCCTTGCCGACGCCCGCGATCTTGAGCGCGAAGCCCATGTTCTCGGCGACCGTCATGTGCGGGTAGAGGGCGTAGTTCTGGAAGACCATCGCGATGTCGCGGTCCTTCGGCGGCACGTCGGTGACGTCGCGGTCGCCGATGAGGATGCGGCCGTCGTTGACCTCTTCGAGGCCGGCGAGCATGCGCAGGGTCGTGGACTTTCCGCAGCCGGAGGGGCCGACGAGCACGAGGAACTCGCCGTCATCGACCTGGAGGTCGATCGCGTCGACCGCGGGACGGGTCGATCCGGGATAGATGCGGGTGGCCTTGTCGAAAGTGACGGATGCCATGGTGATTCGTTCTCCTTCACCGGCAGGCACGTGCCGGACGATCCGTAGTGAATGGAAAGACCGTCGGCGTCGATGCCGACGATCCCGCTCAGTATGGCACAGGGCGTGAGGGCCGCCGTCCTCAGCGGCCGTCCGGAAGGTTCCCAGACTCCGTCCCTAGCATCAGGGGCGGACCCGAGTGGCGTCCCGTACGTGCGCGACGTATTCTCTCGAACGCGCTCCCACACCCGAAAACGAGGACCGATGACCTACGGCGAGTCCGATCGCCTGGAGCCCGGCAGCAAGGATGCCCGGGCTGCTGCGAAGGAACGCGCCCGCGAACTGCGCACGCTGCATCGCAAGCAGGAGCGCCGTCGCCGGCTGACCCTGCAGTTGAGCGTGCTCGGCGGCGCTCTCGTCGTGATCGCCGTCGTCGCGATCACGCTCGTCTCGATGAACCAGTCGCCCGCACGCGGCCCGCTCAACATGGCGAGCGACGGGATCAAGATCGGCGCCGACCTCAAGGCCGTCCGCACGCCGGGCCTCGCGCCGAGCGCCACCCCGATCCCGTCCGAGCCCGACGAGGCGGGCGTCATCGACATCCGCATCTACGTCGACTACCTGTGCGCCAACTGCGGCACGTTCGAGGAGAACAACGCCGAGCAGCTGCGCACGTGGGTGTCGTCGGGTGCCGCGACCGTCGAGATCCACCCCATCGCCCTCCTGACCACGAAGTCGGCAGGCACCCAGTACTCGCTGCGCGCCGCCAACGCGGCCGCCTGCGTCGCCGAGCACTCGCCCGACTCGTTCTTCGAGTTCCACGAGTCGCTCTTCGCCGACCAGCCCGAGGAGGGCAGCGCGGGGCTCACCGACGAGGAGCTCTACAAGCGGGCGGTCGGGGCCGGCGTCACCGAGCGCTCCAAGATCAAGAGCTGCATCGAGAAGAAGCGGTTCGCGTCGTGGGTGCAGGCCGCCACCGTTCGCGCCCTCAACGGCCCCATCCCGAACGCCGACATCCCGGCCATCACGACCGCGCCGACCATCATCGTCGACGGCAAGAGGTTCCAGTACACGAAGGACTTCGACCCCAAGGAGCTCGCGCAGTTCGTCACGGGTGCGGCCGGCGAGAAGTTCACCGCGACGCCGACACCGTCCCCCACCCCGTCAGATTCGGCGACTCCCGCCCCGTAGGCTGGGGGCGCAGACGCCTCCTTAGCTCAGTTGGCCAGAGCGTCGCTCTTGTAAGGCGTCTTGTGATTCGCCGCGATTGACTGTGATTCGCGGCGCTCGCGGAGCTCGCAAAGAGCGGCGCTCCAGAAACGCGATGACACGTGGGGCAAACGTGGGGAAAATCTCGCCACGGTAGGCTTTCCGAGGCCGCCGGCTTAGCTCAGTTGGTAGAGCACTTGTCTTGTAAACAAGGGGTCACGAGTTCGAGTCTCGTAGCCGGCTCAGGGATGGACTCAGACCACGACGCGCCGGTACTCGCCGTTGTCTGCAGCTGTTGTCACAAGATTGCGTACGGTCCGAATCATCATGAGGACTTCGGAGTACAGCTCCTCGAAGGCCGCGAGGTCAACTGGCGACCATCGCCCGTGCGCGATCTCGTTGCGAGCGCGCAGCAGCTTGTAGTCGATCAGGTGCGCCTTCGTGGCGAATGGTGTGAAGTCGAGACCGAGCATCTCAAGGAGTTCCTCGCACACCTCGCTGTTCAGGTTCGACTGTGTATTCACCTCTTTGCTCGGGATGGCGAGGCGGTCATCTAGCCCGTCCATGAGTTGGGTCACGGTCGACATCCGCCGTCGAACCTCGGTGAGGTTCCCCTGCTTCCGGACGGCGGAGTCCACGGCAAGTGCCGCAAAGCCAGGCCGAAGTTCTCGAAGCTTGAGCTTCCGCCGAGCGACGAACTTCAGGTAGAGCGTGAGCGCGTTCTTGCAGTAGCCCTCCCAATGCGCGTAAATGAGCGCAACGCCCGCCCGGAGGAGTGCATCCCGCGCTGGCCCTCTCGCAGCCCGCACCTGCGATTGAAGCGATTGCATCTCCACTCGGCGCCACGCGAGGTCAGCGTCGAGTTCGTCCTCTAGTTCTTGGGGGGTGCGCACACTACTCGCCGCTGAAGATTCGATCACCGATCGATGCCATGAAGTGGATGCGACGCTCCGCTGCCTTGCCGCCGCCCGCGCGCTGCACGAAGATCTCGTCGGTCCACACGGTCGGGACCAGCTCCCTGATCCTCTCCGCGCGGTCGGCGCTGTCGAGCTGCGACCAGTGATTCCAGTTCCGCGCCAGGCCAGTCGCGATTACCTCGAATGCGGAGACACTGAAACGGCCGCTGTACTTGTCCTTGGCGGGGTCGTGGCGGCGGAAGGCGTCAGCCCCTAGGGCTTCGTCGAGCGCGCTGAACACTTGGCGGAAACGCTGCTCCTCTGCTTCACGGTCGAAGTCGGCGTCGGCGATGAAGGCGCGCATCGTTTTCGTGAGGAACTCACCAACGTCTCCCATGCGCTGCAGATCTTCGTTGGGCGTCTTGGTTATTGAGAGATAGCGGAGCACTGACCCTGCGTCGTAAGCCTCCTCCTGCTGCCGATCACTGATGTTCATCACGTTCGTGAAGTGTTCATCGGCTGCCAGGGAGTCGATCCACTTCGAGAATCCCGCGTCGAGCATCACCGCAAGACACTTCCGCGACTCCTGCTCCGAGAGGCGAGTGCCGCTGTTGAGGCGCTGGAAGAGGTCGTACTTCGCTTGCTCGTCGCTTTCCTTGCGGACGATCTGGAAGTCGAGTCGGGAACGCTTGAAGACGCGACGCTGGACCTCGTCGAGTTCCGACTGCCCGTCACCCAGCTCCTTGCCGGCCACTTCCGCCGAGTAATACACGCCTTGGAGGCTCGGCAGGTATTCGCCAGCTACAAGGGCTTCCGGACGGTCTGGTCGACCGGTGTCATCCTTGAGTGCCCCCATGAAGCGAAGAATGGTCGAGAGTCGCTGCACTCCGTCGATCACGTCCCATACACCGTCATCCCGTTGGGCGACGAAGATCGGCGGAATCGGGATGCCGAGGAAGATACTTTCGATCAGCTTGCTCTGCTGCTCGATCGACCAGCGGAAGATGCGCTGGAACTCTGGATGCACGTCGAGGTCGCCTGCGTCGTACATGGCGACGGCCTCGTTGATCGACATGCTGTAGCCGTCGGTCTGGATCTCTTGAGATCGCTCATCGATCTCGGCCTGCAATGTTGACACGAGTCTCCTATTCGGTCGGCAGCGACGTGCCCCACAAAGTACCGGATCAGCGCACCAGCGTGCGCGAGTTGAGAACGTAGGTGCCCGCGTGGGGCAAACGTGGGGAATCGTGGGGCAGCAATAGGCTGTAGTTCACTGAGCTAAATGCGCCTCCGAAGTGCCGAGATCCCCGTACTTACAGGGCAGAACTGCGATTCGCTGTTGTCCACAGCGCTTGAATTTGCCCACTAAATCGCTCTTGTAAAGCGAGGGTCGTCGGTTCGAATCCGACAGGAGGCTCCACGGAACGGAGGGTGATGTCGCACGAGCACGCGGCGCGTCCCCTCGTGACGGCGATCGCGGTCGTGGCCGCCGTCGCCGTCGGCGGTTTCATCGCCCTGCAGCCCCGCATCAACGGAGAGCTCGCCCTCGAGCTCGGCGACGGCGTGCTCGCCGCCCTCATCTCGTTCGGCACGGGAACGCTCGGCTGCGGCATCGCGCTGCTCGGCTGGCGCCCGGGGCGTCGGGGCCTCGGCCGCATCCGCGACGCCGTGCGGGAGGGGCGGATGTCGCCCTGGTTCCTGTTCGGCGGGGTCGCGGGCGCGCTCATGGTGCTCTCGCAGGGACTCACGGCCGCGATCCTCGGCGTCGCCCTCTTCACCGTGGCCCTCGTCGGGGGTCAGACGATCGGATCGCTCCTCGTCGACCGGCGCGGTGTCGGCACGATGCCCGCGAAGCCGCTCACGGCGCCCCGCCTCGTGGGCGCCCTCCTCGCGATCGCGGCCGTCGGCTGGGCCGTCTCGGACCGCCTCGCGGGCGACGTGCCGTGGTGGATGCTCGTGCTCCCGCTCGTGGCGGGCGCGGGCACCGCCTGGCAGCAGGCCGTCAACGGTCAGCTGCGCGGGCAGTCGGGCTCGGTGCTGAGCGCGACGTTCGTGAGCTTCCTCGCGGGAACGGCGGCCCTCGCCCTCGCCGCGGTCGTCGACCTCGCCCTCGCAGGACCGCCCGCCGCGTTCCCGACCTCGCCGTGGCTCTACACGGGCGGGCTCGTCGGCATCGTGTTCGTCGCCGGCGCCGCGGCGATCGTGCCGCTCACGGGCGTGCTGCTCTTCGGCCTCGCGACGATCGCGGGGCAGCTGACGGTCGCCGTGCTGCTCGACCTGCTCCTGCCGGTCGCGGATACCGGGGTCGACGCGGCGACGATCGGCGGCGCCGCGCTCGCGATCCTCGCGGTCGGGGTGGCGTCGCTCCGCCGACCCGCCCCCCGCGAGCGGCGCAGCGCCGACTGAGGAACCCTCTAGGGTCGTGGCATGCCCGCGCGCACCCGGATCCTCGCATCCTCCCTCATCGTCATCCTCCTCGGCAGCCTCGCGGCGTGCAGCGCCCCGCCCGTCGCGGTCGAGGAGCTCGGAGCGGGCGGCCAGACCGCCGGCGTCGAGGTCGCCGTGGACGGCCCCTCGACCGTCACCTTCCGTCGCATCACGCTGCAGCCGGGCGCTGGCACCGGGGAGCACTGCCACCACGGTCAGCTCATCGCCGTCGTCGAGCAGGGCACCTTCACGCACCGTGCCCCCGTGTACCCGAGCGGCGAGCACGTGTACACGGCGGGGGAGTCGATCATCGAGGGCGCCGACTACCTGCACGAGGGCGTCAACCTGGGCGACGAGCCCGTCGTGCTGCTCGTCACCTACGTGACCGAGGAGGGCGAGCCGCTCGCCGAGACCGACCCCGCCAGGTGCGACGAGGGCTAGCATCGCGCACCCCGCCGGGGGCAGGATGGGGGCGGCATCCCGAGCGAAGGGAGCACCACCATGAGCACCACCCCCCGCGCAGAGAGCGTCGTGCTCGTGCACGGCGCGTATGCGGACGGATCCTCGTGGAGCGGGGTCATCCCCCTCCTCCAGGACGCCGGCCTCGACGTCATCGCCGTGCAGAATCCGCTCACGACGCTCGACGACGACGCGGCCGCCACCCGCCGGGCCATCGCCCGCGCCACCGGCCCCGTCGTGCTCGCCGGCCACTCCTGGGCCGGCACCGTCATCTCCGAGACCGGCGGCGACGAGAAGGTCTCCGCCCTCGTCTACATCGCGGCCCGCGCCCCCGACGCCGGCGAGGACTACGGCGCCCTCGCGGGTCGATTCCCCACCCCGCCCGCCACCGCGGGACTCGTGCACGCCGACGGCTTCGCGCAACTGTCCGAGAGCGCCTTCCTCTCCGACTTCGCGAACGGCGTCGACGAGCGCACCGCACGCGCGCTCTACGCCGTGCAGGGCCCCATCTCCGATGGGCTTTTCGGCTCGCGCACGACCCAGGCGGCCTGGCACGACAAGCCGACCTTCTACGCGATCTCGCGCGAGGACCGCACGACCTCTCCCGAGCTCGAGCGCTTCCTCGCCGACCGGATGGGCGCCCGCACGGTCGAGCTCGACAGCGGCCACCTCTCGCTCGTCTCGCATCCGCAGGAGGTCGCGGCCCTCATCCTCGAGGCGGCCGGGCGCGGCTGAGCCTCAGAGGCTCGTGAGGTGCTTCTTCGCGGGCACCGGGGAGCGGCGTCCGCTCTTCTTCTCGGGCCTCGCCCCGACGTAGAGCCAGCCGAGCAGCCGCTCGTCGGGCTCGAGGCCGTGCGCGCGATGCACCGCGGCGGTTCGCGTGTACGGACCCGTGCGCCACATGACGCCCCAGCCCGCCTCGTCGAGCAGCAGGCTCAGGGCGTGCGCCACACCGGATGCCACCGCCTCCTGCTCCCAGTCGGGCACCTTGGCGCTCGGCCGCGGAGACACGACGATCGCGAGCAGGAGCGGGGCGCGCAACGGCTTGCGCGCGAGCTTCTCGGCGTCGGGACCGGCCGCCTCCGCGCCCTCCGCGATCGCCCGTCCGACGCGCTCGCGCGCCTCGCCGCGGATCGCGATGACACGCCAGGGCCGCAGCGCCGCGTGGTCGGCGACCGTGCCCGCGACCTCGATGGCGCGCAGGAGCTCCTTGTCACTCGGGGCGTCGTCGCCGACCGAGGAGTGGGACCGCCGCCGCAGCATCGCCTCGGCGGCGGAGCCCCGCTTGCCCATCGTCAGCTCTCGGCGGGGGCGGCCTCGCCGTCGCCCTCGGCCTGGAAGCCGAGCGAGAGCGAGTTCATGCAGTAGCGCAGCCCCGTGGGGGTGCCGAAACCGTCGTCGAAGACGTGGCCCAGGTGCCCGCCGCAGTTCGCGCAGCGCACTTCGGTGCGCACCATCCCGAGCGAGCGGTCCTCGATGAGCTCGACGGCATCCGGGTTCACCGAGTCGTAGAAGCTCGGCCAGCCGCAGCCGGAGTCGAACTTCGTGCCGCTCTTGAACAGCTCGGCGCCGCACGCCGCACACGTGTAGAGGCCCGCGCGGTGCTCGTCGAGCAGCTCGCCCGTCCAGGCCCGCTCGGTGCCCGCCTGCCGCAGCACGCGGTAGCGGTCCTCGCCGAGCTCCTCACGCCACTGCTCGTCCGTCTTGGTGACCTTGTAGCCCATCGCGTTCCCTTCCTCGCACATCCTAGGTACCCGTCAGGGGCGCCCGCTGAGGTCAACGTCGCGGGACGACTCCGAGTTCCCGCATGATGGCCCCATGTCCGACGAGACCCGCGCCTGGTACCTGCGGGCGGCACGGGAGCTCGCGGCGACCTCCGCGCGGCAGGTCGAGTGGTGCCTCGGCGTCGCGGACGACCCCCGCATGCTCGGGCTCCTCGACACCCTCCCGCATGCCGCGCGGCAGCCGTCGCTGCTGTTCGCCGTGGCCGCGTGGCTCGGCGCGCCCGACGCGCCCTACCTGGAGTGGGCGGATGCCGTGCTCGCGCGCTCAGCGGAGCTCGCGCGCGAGCTCCCGCGCCGCCGCGTGCAGACCAACGAGCCGGGACGGTGTGTGCCCCTCGTCGTCGCCCTCGACCGCATCCCGGGACCGCTCGCCCTCGTGGAGCTCGGCGCGTCCGCGGGCCTGTGCCTGCTGCCGGAACGCTACGGCTACCGCGTGCGGACGGGGGACGGCGTGGGCACCCTCGGCGACGGCGCCCCCGTGCTCGAGGCGCGCGTCGACGACGCGGCGCTGGTGCCGCACGCTCTTCCCGACATCCGGTGGCGGCGCGGTGTCGACCTCGCCCCGCTCGACGTCGACGACCCCGACGACGTCCGCTGGCTCGAGGCATCCCTGCCGCCGGACCGCCCGGATCGCGTCGCCCGCCTGCGACGCGCGATCGAGACGGCGCGTGCCGACCCGCCCCTCGTGCGTGCGGGCGACGCCCTCGGGACGCTCGCCTCCGCCGCGGCGGAGGCACCGCCCGACGCGACCCTCGTCGTCGCCTCCCTCGGCACCGCCGTGTACCTGCCGCCCTCCGAACGTGAGGGGCTGCTCGCCGCGATCGCCGCCGTCGGCGCGCGGGCGGTCACCTTCGAGGCGCGCGGCGCCCTGCCCCGCGTCGCCGAGCGCTGGGACGCGCTCGCGCGCGAGGGCCAGGCGGATGCCGACGCCGCCTTCGTGCTCGCCCTCGACGGCGAGCCGCTCGCCTCGGGCACCCCGCACGGCGACGTCCTGCGAGCTGCCGGTCCCTCCGCGGGTCGCGCGGGCGCCGAGGCGTCGCGCTCCTAGGCTGGCGTGGGTCCCGACCGGCTGAGGAGGTGGCGCGTGTCCGCGAACCCGGGGGCGGTGCGCCGCGCATCCGCCGACGAGCTCGACCCCTTCTCGGTGCGCGTGCTCGAGTTCGAGGACACCTGGGCGGGGCGCACGGGGGCGAAGGCCTCCGCGATCCGCGCCGAGTTCGATGTGGCGCCTGCACGCTACTATCAGCTTCTGTCGGCCATACTCGATTCGCCGGCTGCGCTGCGCCACGACCCACTTCTGGTGCGCCGACTGCAGCGCGTGCGGGATGCCCGGGTGGCTGCCCGCGCTTCCCGAACGTTCTCCACCTCGACCCAGGACCCGACCGACTAGATGGCCAGCTTCCCCCGCGACCGCTTCGACGACATCCCCTCCGGGGTCGACCGCGTCGGTGCACACCGCTCGCCCCGCAAGCGCGGCCGCGGGTGGATCGCGTTCGCGTGGGCAGTGCTCGCCACGGCGGTGCTCGTCGTCGTGGGCCTGCTCGCCCTCTCGACCCTCGACTCGCGATTCGAGCTGCCGTTCGGGGGCGAGACCCCCACCGAGACCCCGACGCCGACCGTCGTCGAGACGGCGGATCCCGTGACCGATCCCGCATCGCTCGACCCGGCCTACCTCGAGGGCCTCACGCTCGCCGTGCTCAACGGCACGCCGACCCAGGGCCTCTCGAACACGGCCGGCGACCAGATCGCGGGCGCTGGATGGCCGAACCCGAGCCGTGCCGCGGCCTCCAACACGGAGGAGCCGACGACGATCGTCTACTACTCCAACCCCGACGACGAGGGTGCCGCGCGCGGCATCGCGCTGCTCGTCGGCGCGAGCGACGTGCAGCTCTCCGACGCGTTCCCGGTCGCCGCGATCACGGTCGTGCTCGGCGCCGACTACGTTCCGCCGGCCGCCGGCTGACCGGCTCTCAACGCCGCCCGACGGGGCGCCGTGTTACGCCGATGTTTAATCTGCGTTGAATCTTGCGCACGGGGCCGTCTTTCGGCCGTCCGGCCCGGATTCCGGAGGCATCCGCTCGCTAGCATCGCTCCGATGCGCCGCGCCCCGAGGGCGGCGCTGCGGCACGACAGCAGGGAGCACGACCATGGCCAACGGAACCGTGAAGTGGTTCAACGCGGAGAAGGGCTTCGGGTTCATCACGATGGACGGGGGGCAGGACGTCTTCGTCCACTACTCCGCGATCGACATGCCCGGCTACAAGGTGCTCGAGGAGGGACAGCCCGTCACCTTCGAGCTCGGAAGCGGCGCCAAGGGCCCGCAGGCCGAGACCGTGCGCCCCGTCTGACGCGTGCGGGACGCGCCGGGGATGGCGCGGTCTGCATCTTCGCGTCGCCCTAACATGTCGCTCATGGAATGGGGCCGACGCCGAATCTCGACGGCCGTCGCCCTCCTCGCGGCCGCCGGATTGGTGGGCTGCACGGCGGCGGAGTCCGCCCCGATGCCCACCCCGACGCCGAGCTACACCTCGCACTACGAGACGCCCGCGCCGGTGGTCTACGCGCCCCTCACGGGACTTCCCGTCGACGATCCGGCGCGCCTCGCACGACCCTCGCTCGCGGCCAAGGTCGACAACCACTGGAACGCCCGCCCGCAGGTGGGGCTGCAGTTCACCGACATCGTGTTCGAGGAGCTCGTGGAGGGCGGCCTCACCCGGTACGTCGCGGTGTGGCATTCGGACGTGCCGGCCGAGATCGGCCCGATCCGCTCCATCCGTCCGATGGATCCGGACATCATCTCGCCGCTCGGCGGCATCGTCGCCTACTCGGGCGGTCAGCAGCGCTTCGTGCAGCTCATGCGCTCGACCCCCGTCTACAACGCGATCCACGGCCAGTCGGACACGAACGACGTCATGTTCCGCACGAAGGACAAGGACTCGCCGCACAACGTGCTCGTGCGGGCGCCGGAGCTGCTCGCGATGCACCCCGAGATCGCCCCGCCCCCGCAGCAGTTCGCCTACGCCGACGCGCCCGCCGGAGCGACGGCGGCGCGCGAGGGCGGCGTCGTCGCGGGCGTCGATCTCGTGTTCGGCGGCTCCTCGCATCCGTCGTGGCGGTGGGATGCCGCCTCCGCGCGCTGGCTGCGCGCGCAGATGGGCGAGGCCGATCTCGACTCCGCGGGCGCGCAACTCGCGGCGGTCAACGTCGTCATCGTGCGGGTGCCCGTCTCGAACGATCTCGGCGTCCCGAAGACCGAGCTCATCGGGGGCGGCGAGGCGTGGGTGCTCTCCGGCGGGGGCATGGTGCACGCGAGCTGGTCCAAGCCGGAACGCACGGCCCCCATCCGCCTCGTCGACGACACGGGCGCGGTCGTGCGCCTCGCCCCCGGCAACACCTGGGTCGAGCTCGTGCCGCTCTCGGGTTCGGTCACGCCGATCGCTCCCGCCTGAGTCCGGATGGGGCGCTCGCCGCCCCCGGATGCGCCCCTCGCCCGGCTTGCACTCGCCCGGGGCGAGTGCCAGACTGATCCTTGGCACTCGCGATCAATGAGTGCCAATTCACTGTGGATCACGTCCGGGAGGGACGACACTAACCCATGGCTAAGATCATCGCTTTCGACGAGGAGGCCCGTCGCGGCCTCGAGCGCGGCCTCAACACACTGGCCGACGCCGTCAAGGTCACCCTCGGGCCCCGCGGCCGCAACGTCGTGCTCGAGAAGAAGTGGGGCGCCCCCACGATCACGAACGACGGCGTGTCCATCGCCAAGGAGATCGAGCTCGACGACCCGTACGAGAAGATCGGCGCGGAGCTCGTCAAGGAGGTCGCCAAGAAGACCGACGACGTCGCGGGTGACGGCACCACCACCTCGGTCGTGCTCGCCCAGGCGCTCGTGCGCGAGGGCCTGCGCAACGTCGCGGCCGGCGCCGACCCCATCAGCCTCAAGCGCGGCATCGAGAAGGCCGTCGCGGCCGTCGAGACCGAGCTGCGCGCCAACGCCAAGGAGGTCGAGACCAAGGAGGAGTACGCGGCGACCGCGTCCATCTCCGCCGCCGACCCCGAGATCGGCCAGCTCATCGCCGAGGCGATCGACAAGGTCGGCAAGGAGGGCGTGGTCACCGTCGAGGAGTCGAACACCTTCGGCACGACCCTCGAGCTCACGGAGGGCATGCGCTTCGACAAGGGCTACCTGTCGGCGTACTTCGTGACGGACCCGGAGCGCCAGGAGGCGGTCTTCGAGGACCCGTACATCCTCATCGTCAACGGCAAGATCTCGAACATCAAGGACCTGCTGCCGATCGTCGACAAGGTCATCCAGGCGGGCAAGCAGCTGCTCATCATCGCCGAGGACGTCGACGGCGAGGCGCTCGCGACGCTCGTCGTGAACAAGATCCGCGGCATCTTCAAGTCGGTCGCCGTCAAGGCCCCCGGCTTCGGTGACCGCCGCAAGGCCCAGCTGCAGGACATCGCGATCCTCACGGGCGGCCAGGTCATCTCGGAGGAGGTCGGTCTCAAGCTCGAGAACGCCACCCTCGACCTGCTCGGCCAGGCTCGCAAGGTCATCGTCACGAAGGACGAGACCACGATCGTCGACGGCGCCGGTTCGCCCGAGGCCATCGCGGGTCGCGTGAAGCAGCTCCGCCAGGAGATCGAGAACACCGACTCCGACTACGACCGCGAGAAGCTCCAGGAGCGCCTCGCCAAGCTCGCGGGCGGCGTCGCCGTCATCAAGGCGGGTGCGGCCACCGAGGTCGAGCTCAAGGAGCGCAAGCACCGCATCG